>NZ_CP125641.1:0-327275 GCF_030053155.1 Rhizobium sp. BT03 | reverse complement strand
GGGTGATTCGCGCCCGGCCGAGGTACTGACGAGCAAGGCCGACGCCCTCGTTATGCACATGAAATTCATTGAATTTTATGTGATGCTGCCAGCGGGGCGGAACGGTTCTGGCTGACTATTCGCCGTCGTCCTTCAGGTAATTGCTGCCGTTGATCGCCAGCAGCCCGTCAGGGGCTTTGTCCGGTTCGAATATGCTCATGCTTTCCGTCTTGCCGCTCGCGTCGGCGGGATTTGGAGCCGTGCAAAGCTTTTCAGCCCGGAGCTTCCATGACGTTTTTTTTGAAACCTCGCATGGATTACGCAAGGCTACGCCTCAGGAACGAGGCGCTATCAATTTCAACGAGGGGAAATAGCTGCGATAGCGGCCGACATCTCGCGTCAGGAGCGGTAATTGATGCACGGCAGCGTGAGCGCCGATGAAGAAGTCAGGAAGCACGCCGGTGCGCGTCCCGCCAGCCTTGCGATACTGCGTGAAGACCTTGCCGGCAAGAAACAAAGCGGGCTTGGGGATAGGCCTCATCTCGAGACCAGCCTCTTCCACGAAAGCCTCCAGCGCCTCGATCCTTTCATATCGAACTGCGAGTTCGGCATAGATTACATCGTTGATCAGCAGAGGACCTTCGATACTCGCTGCCTCGAGCTGGGCAATAGACCAATCCGACCATTTCGGGTCGTCGGTCACGAGGTCCAGGAGCACATTGGTATCGACGAGCGTCACGTTTCGCCGCGCGTCAAAGCCATGATGGCATCCGTATCTAGGCCCTCGCCGGCATGGCCGCGCAGCTTCTCGAAGCGGCTGGCCGGCCGTTTCTTGTCGGCGCGTGTCAGAACCACATTGCCGTCGGGAGCACGATGAAAATCGACCTTGCTGCCTGGAACGATGCCAAGCATATCCCGCACGGGCCGGGGGATGGTCACCTGACCTTTCGCTGTAACGGTTGTGGCCATGGCAAGCGCCTTTGTAATACTCTTCTGGCAGAAGGTATTACTTCATTCGGCAAATTTCAAGGCCGCCGCTAAGCCGCCATCGATCGGCAGAGCCAGTCGGAGAGCTTCTCGGCCGCCAGCCGCGCGCCGGCGCCCGGAAGCAGTACCGCGTCGGTCAATTCGACGCCGAAATACGATGTGGACGGATCCGTTATCACCTGCCGCTCGTCTTCGTTGGCGGCCAGATAGATCCGGGCGACTTCATCGATGCCGAACTGTTCCGGGCCGCCGATTTCGACGATACCGCCCAAGGGCGTTGCGACGGTCAATTCGGCCAGAAAGGCGGCAACGTCGCCGGCTGCGACCGGCCTCATCAAGGCTGGCGGCAGTCGAACGATGTCGCCTTGCCCACCGATGTCGATCAATCCGCTGATGAACTCGTAGAACTGCGTGGAGCGGAGGATCGTGTAGGGGCAAGTGGAAGCCTGGATCAGGTTTTCCTGTACCATTTTCGCGTAAAAATACTCGCTTTCCACAAGCCGTGGCGTGCCGACGACGGAGAGGGCGAGGTAGTGCCCGACTTCGGCCTCAGTGGCTGCGGCAAGCAAATTCTTCGTCGACGCCTTGAAGAAATCCAGGGCCGCATTATCGCCGAACGATGCGGCGTTGGTGACGTCGACGATGACGTCGGTTCCCGCTATGGCTGCGGCGAGGCCCTTGCCGGTAACCGTATCGACGCCAAGCGATAGGGATGCGGCGGCAACCTCGTGGCCCGACCGGCGCAGGCTTTCGCTGAGCCGCGTTCCGATGACCCCGCTTGCTCCCACCACGGCAATTTTCATGTCGGCATCCTCGCGATCGATTGGATCGACAATGACTGGAAAGCCGAAAACGTTCCATCATGCGAAAGCGTTGGCGCCCTGGCCGGAAGTATAGCGGAGCAGGCCGAAAGTTTAGGATGCCCGCCAGGAACGGGGACGGTCTTCCGTTTCCCGTCTGCACCGAAAATCCGGCCGTGGCGCGACGCGACCTCTCCGCACAATGTATGGATTTCCATGAGTTGCGGCTGTGGTACGGCAGGGTTACGGTTCGAATATGAGTTCGCCGGCTCCGATATCGAAAAAGAATGCTGTACCAAATGCTGACGATCCCCGGGCTTTGCCTGTCCGGAAGGAGCTGTTGATGATGAGCGTCTGGTCGCACCGCCCCCGAGCCCTGTATCTGGGGCTTTTCATCGCCGCCTATGTGCTCGCCTGCGGCTTTGCCCAATCGCTCGCGATCGTGCCGGGAACGGGTATTTCCATCTGGCCCCCGGGCGGGCTTTTCATCGCCACGCTCATCCTCGCCCCAAGGCGCAGCTGGCCATGGTGGATATTGGGAGGCTGCCTGGCGGAGCTGCTCAGCAACGCCATCTGGTTTTACAGCCCGCTGCCTGCGGCCTTCCTGATCTACGTCGGCAACGCTCTTGAAGCGGTGGTCGCGGCATGGCTGATCAATCGAGTCTTGAAGCGGCCGGCACAGCTGGAAACCCTGCAGGAGGTTCTCGCATTCGTCGTGTTGGGCGCCGGAATTGCGCCGGTGGTGAGCGCGACGGTCGGAAGTGCGACGCTTGCCTGGTTCGGCATCCAATCGCAATCCTTCGTGACGGCCTGGCCTCTTTGGTGGATCGGTGACGCAACCGGCGTGCTGATCGTCGCGCCGCTGGCGCTCGCCGTCTTCCACAATTGGCGCGGCAAGACCCGGCTCTCGGCCGCGCAATGGGTGGAGGCCGGCGTCCTTGGGCTGATTTTTCTCGGTGTCGCCGCGCTGTCGCTCAGCGGCTATCTTCCCTTCGCCTACATCATCATACCGCCCCTTCTTTGGGCCGCGGTCCGCTTCGAGTTCAAGGGCGCCGCCATATCGCTGGCCCTCCTCGCCCTCATTACAGCCATCTTCACGATAACCGGCGCCGGCCAGTTCGTCGGCGATCCCGAGTCCCAGAAACACAAGCAGATCATGCTGCAGCTCTTTCTGGCCATCTCGGCATTTTCGGCGCTGATCGTTGCCGCCATATCCCGGCAACACCAGCTGGCCGTACTGACCCTGCGCCAAAGCGTCGAGACGCTGCGCGAGCGGGAGCAGGAACTTTCGCAGCTTGTCGACATGGTTCCAAGCCACGTCTGGCGTCTGACGCCTGAGGGCGAACCGACCTTCTTCAACCGACGAATGGTCGATTTCCTCGGTTTCGATGTCGCGGATTCGGACAGGCCCGGCATGAGCCTGTTGGAGGCAGTCATTCATCCCGATGATGCCGCCGGCTTCACCAATGCGCTCACCCATTGCCTCGCCACCGGCGAAAACTTCGCCATGCGGTATCGGCTGCGCCGCGCCGACGGTGTCTATCACTGGATGTCGAGCCGCGCCGAGCCGATGCGGGATCAGGCCGGCAGCATCGTCCAGTGGTATGGCCTTTGCCACGACATCGACGATCAGGTCCGCGCCGAAGAGGCGGTGCGTCAGAGCGAGCGAACGCTGCGCCAGATGATCGATGCTGTGCCGGTTCGCGTCTGGAGCGTGGAGCCGGAGAGCGGATCGGTCTATTTCAACAAACGCTACCAGGACCATTTCCGCGCCGTCATCGCCGATTTCGACGCCCTCGGCGAGCCGCGTATCGACGAGCTACTGCAGCAGCTGATCCATCCCGAAGATGCGCCCGATGTCCAGCGCACGCTGCAGAATTGTTTCGAAAGCGGCGGCGGCACCGCGATGCGGTTTCGCTGGCGCGAAAAGGACGACGTCTACCGCTGGGCGGAGTGCAGAGTGGAACCCCGGCGCGACAACGACGGAAGGGTCGTGCAATGGTACGGCGTGTCTCTCGATATCGACGAGGAGGTGCGCGCGCTCGAGGCATTGCGTGACCGCGAGCACGAGCTCTCGCAGCTCGTGGACATGGTCCCGGTGCACATTGCCCGCATGGCGCCCGACGGCAAACCGACCTTCTTCAGCAAGCGCACCCTGCAATCCATTGGAGTGGACGACGTCGCAGCCTGGGACACGCCTGATATCAGCCGCTCGGCGGCGATCATCGGGGCAACCGTGCATCCAGAAGATGGACCGCGAATGCGGGAGATACTCGCCCAAGCGCTTGCGACCGGTGAGCCCTACACGATACGATATCGCCGGCGTTGGGCGGACGGCGAATATCGCTGGATGGAAGGCCGCGCAGAGCCGTTGCGAGATCAGAGTGGAGCGATCGTGCAATGGTACGCAGCTGCGATCGACATCGATGACGAGGTGCGAGCGCAACAGGCCCTGCGTGAGCGGGAACGGGAGCTGTCACAGCTCGTCGACATCGTTCCGAGCCTTCTCTGGCGCCTGAATGCAGAGGGCGAACCGACCTTCTTCAACAAGCGGCTGATCAATTTTCTCGGCCCCGATGTTGCAGACGCGGGCAAGCCCGGCATGAACCGGCTGTCCGCCATCATCGAAGCCGCCATCCATCCCGACGATGCCGAGAGCCTTGCCGAGGCGCTGAGGCATTCCTTCGCCACCGGCGAGCGCTTCTCGAAACAGTATCGCCTGCGGCGCGCCGATGGCGTCTACCGCTGGGTCAGAGGCAGCGCCGAGCCACTGAGGGATGATAGCGGGCGGATCATTCAATGGTACGGCCTGACACACGACATCGACGATCAGCTGCGGATCGAGGAAGAGTTGCGCGAGAGGGAACGTTCCCTCTGGCAGATCGTCGAAACGCTGCCGGCCATGATCGATTGCGCGGCGCCCGATGGAGAGCCGGTATACCGCAACCCTCAGCTCCGCGACTTCCTCGGATATAAGCTCGAAGAACTCGATGGGACGGGGAAAACCCGGCTGGACGGCACGCTCGACGCCGGCGTTCATCCCGACGACGTGGCCGGGGTCAAAGAGAATTATGCCCATTCATTGCGCACGGGCGAGCCCTATGCGCGCAGGCATCGTCTGCGGCGGTTCGATGGCGAATATCGCTGGGTCGAGACGCGCGCTGCGCCGATGCGCAATGCCGAAGGCGTCATCGTCCAGTGGAATGTCATCTGCCTCGATATCGACGGAGAGGTTCGAGCTGAGGAAGATCTGCGACAGGCGCGAGAGGGGCTTGCCCGGGCGAGCCAGGTGGCGAGCCTTGCCGAGCTTTCGGCCTCCATCGCTCACGAGGTGAACCAGCCGCTCGCCGCTGTCGTCGCCAACTCGCATGCCTGCCAGCGCTGGCTGATGGCCGAACCGCCGAACATGGAGCGGGCGCAGAGGACGGTCGAGCGCATCATCCGCGATGCCAACTCGGCCGCCGATGTCGTCAGCCGCATCCGCGCCCTGTTCAAGCAATCCGCAGACAGGAGGGTGCACACGACGCTCTCCGGCGTCATCGACGAAGCGCGCAACCTCATGGCCGACGAAGCGGCGCGGCGGCGCGCCAGGATGGATGTGGAAGTCGATGGAAACCTTCCGCTCATCGCCATCGATCGTATCCAGATCCAGCAGGTTCTGATCAATCTCGTCCGCAACGGTATCGAGGCGATGGAGACTGTCGCCGGCGACAGGGTGATCGGAATGCGCGTGCGCCATATGGGGAATGCCGTTCAGACCGAGATCAGCGACCGGGGCCAGGGGATCGAGTTTCCCGAGAAGATGTTCGAGCCGTTCTTCACGACCAAGGAAAACGGCATGGGGATGGGTCTGGCGATTTGCCGCTCGATCGTCGAGCTGCACGGCGGACGCTTGTGGGCAGAGAAGAACAATCCGCACGGCGCGACGTTGATCTTCACATTGCCCATTGAAACAAAGGCGGCGTCATGACGGCCGATGACCATATCGTCTTCATCGTCGATGACGATGAACGCATCCGCGAAGCGCTCGGCGAGCTGATGGACTCGCACGGCATGCGCGCCGTCACCTTCGAATCGGCCGGCGATTACGTGAAAGCGGACAAGCCCGACGTGCCCGCCTGCCTCATCCTCGATATCGAGCTGCCTGATATCAACGGCCTCGATCTGCAGAGGCAGATCGCCGACAGGGACCATCCGCCGATCGTCTTCATTACCGGGCACGGCGACATTCCCTCCTCCGTGCGGGCGATCAAGCATGGCGCAGTCGATTTCCTCACCAAGCCGTTCAGTGACGCGGATCTTCTGGCGGCGATCCATGCAGCACTCGCCGAGGACCGGGAAAAGCGATCGGGACGCGCCGAGCTCGACATGCTGAAAAGACACTATCTCGACCTGACCCCGCGCGAGCGCGAAGTGCTGCCGCTCGTGGTCAGCGGCCTTCTCAACAAGCAGGCGGCAGCCGAACTCGGGATCAGCGAAGTCACGCTGCAGATCCATAGACGAAATGTGATGCAGAAAATGGCCGCGGCCTCGCTCGCCGATCTCGTGCGGATCGCGGAGAAACTGGAAATACCGATTACCCACTCGCGCCGGGTGGGGGGGAATTGAACATGACCGAGACAAGACATGTCGTCGCAATTGTCGATGACGATCCAAGACTGCTGGAATCGATGGGCGACCTGCTGGAATCGGCGGGTTACGTGGCCCGCGGCTTCCCATCGGCGGGCTCGCTGCTCGTCAGCGGGCTGTCGGACTTCGACCTGCTCATCACCGATATCGGAATGCCGGGCATCGATGGATTCGAGCTTCGTGACCTTGTGCGAAAATCACGTCCCGAGTTGCCGGTGTTCCTGATCACCGGCCGCCACGAGATAGCCGATCAGGGCCGCGCCCAGGGAGGCGGCGGTTTCTTCCGCAAGCCCTTCGATGCCCAGGCCCTGCTGGCGGCTATCGCCAATGCTTTACGTCAATCGAGAGATGGAGGGTAACATGAGAGTTGACCAGCCGTTGCTGCGGAGATCGGCGCCGTCATCATTGCAGGGCAGATATGAAGAGGATCAGCCGCTCGTCGTTATCGTCGATGACGATGCATCGGTTCGCGAGGCGCTGTCGGAGTTGATCCTGTCAGCGGGTTTTCAGTCGGTCAGTTTTGCCTCCACCCGCGAATTGCTTGATGCCGATATCCTGGAAAACCCCGGCTGCCTGATCCTCGATGTGCGTATGCCCGGAGCAAGCGGCCTCCACCTGCAGAGCCATCTGGCCGAAAACGGCATTTCCAAGCCGATCATTTTTCTGACCGGCCACGGCGACATTCCGATGACCGTCCAGGCGATGAAGGCGGGTGCTGTGGATTTTCTCACCAAGCCGGTGCGGGACCAGACGCTGCTCGACGCCATCACTGCGGCCATTGCGATGGATGCAGAACGACGGGCCGAAGCCGCAATCGCCAAACGCAATGTCAAACGCCTGGAGACGCTGACGCAGCGCGAGCGCGAAGTTCTGCACGAAGTGGCGCGCGGACGCCTCAACAAGCAGATCGCCTTCGATCTCGGCATCAGCGAAGTGACGGTCAAGCTGCATCGCAGCAACGTCATGCACAAGATGGAGGCCGCCTCGATCGGCGAACTGATCCGGGCCTGGGAGACGCTGCCGGCGCATATGCGGCAAGCTGGCTCGCGTTAATTTTATCAATTGCCTGTCCACTTGATGCGCGCCGTATCCGATTTGCGTAAAAAAAGACGGTGCGGCGACGGCAATGGGTTTCGCCCTGGCACCCATGCGTTATCTCTAAATTAAAGCTCGGGGATATGACCTCAAGCCCGGCTTTAATTTCATAAAGGAGATCACGCCTGAACACTCTATCGCCAGCCGCGCCTTCCCCTGAAACCAACGCCTTCGATATCGAGGCAAGCTTCCTGTCGGCCATGGGGAACGCCAAACGGCTTCACATTCTGCATCTGTTGACCGAGGGAGAAGTGTCCGTGACGGTCCTGGCTGATGAAGTCGGATTGAGCCAATCTTCGACGTCTCAGCATCTTGCAATTCTTCGGGAACAAGGACTCGTGCAGACGCGAAGGGCTGCGCAGACGATCTATTATTCACTTCAATCCGGCATGGCCAGAACGATGCTCGATACGCTCGCCGACATCTTCGGATCGCGCCGTCGCTCCCCGGCAGACCGCGTCGGGCGCCTGGCGAAATGACAAAGCGTTGTTCCTGCCGCTCATGATCGGCCTCCAATCCCGCTTGGGATGATTTTGCGGGCATCAGGCCGGACGCATCGATCCCTGATGGACGTTTGATGTAGGCCTCCTAGACCACGGTGTGATTACGCCTCCATGGCGAATGGAGATAATGATCACATCGGAACGAACAGTCAGGAGGACGCGATCATGGACGTCTATGAGGCAGTCACAAGCCGACGGTCGGTGCGCAGTTTCAAAGATAAGCCTGTGGCGAGAGAGATACTCGAGCGCGTGCTGGCCGCCGCGGCCTGGTCCCCGTCAGGATCGAACATCCAGCCGTGGAACACCTACGTGATGACCGGCGCGTCGCTGGCCGAGCTCAAGACGACTGCCGTCGAGCGCGTGGCCCACGGCGACCCCTGGGACAAACGGCAATACGAGATGTACCCGCCCGCGCTCAAATCCCCGTACGGGGAGCGCCGGTCCGCCTTCGGCAAGGAGCGCTACAGCGCGCTCGGCATTGCGCGCGAGGACTGGGAGGCGCGCCAGCGGGCGGCGATCGCCAACTGGAACTGCTTCGGCGCGCCCGCCGCCCTGTTCTGCTACATCGACCGTGACCTCGGCCTGCCCCAATGGGCCGATGTCGGCATGTATCTGCAGACCGTCATGCTGCTGCTCCGCGCCGAAGGACTGCACAGTTGCCCGCAGATGGCATGGTCACAGGTTCGCGAGACGGTCGCGGAGGCCCTGTCGCCCCCGGACGGGCTCATCCTTTTCTGCGGCATGTCGATCGGTTACGAGGACCCCGCGGCAAGTTCTGCTCATACGGGCCGCGCCCCGCTCGCCGAGACGGTCACTTTCGTCGGCGATTAGTTGCTTATGCTTGAAGGACAAGAGAGGCCTCCTATCATTCCTGCGTGTACGTCCTTGCCACCGCGATATTGGAGAACGCCATGACCACACATAAAGTAGGCTATCTCATCGGCAGCCTCGCCAAGGGCTCGATCAATCGCAAGCTCGCCAAGGCGTTGGTGCGGTTCGCCCCGGCGGAACTTGAAATGTCGGAGATATCCTTCAAGGATCTGCCGCTCTACAGCTACGACTATGACGCCGACTACCCTCCGGCCGGCAAGGCATTCAAGGCTGATATCGCGGCCGTCGACGCTGTGCTGTTCGTCACGCCCGAATACAATCGATCCATACCCGGCGGGCTGAAAAACGCCATCGACTGGGCGAGCCGCCCCTACGGCACCAACTCGTTCACACGCAAGCCGTCGGCGGTTATCGGCACCTCGCCGGGCGCGATCGGCACCGCCGTCGCCCAGCAGAATTTGCGCAGCGTGCTGAGTTTCTGCAACTCTCCCCAGATGAATGCCCCGGAAGCCTATATCCAGTTCACACCGGGGCTGATCACCGATGACGGCGAGGTCACGAACGAGGCAACCGCGGATTTCCTTCGCAAGTTCATGCAGGATTTCCACGTCTTCATCGCAAGGGTTCGCTCGGTGCTGCCGAAAGATGCATAGAGAGTGCTTGGAACTAGGTCTTCTTGCCGCCCGGCCGCGAAAGGAACCGACCGCCGCTAGGCGGCAGCGGCCAGTTCCCGGTATTCGACTTTCTAAGCGAAGGCGTAAGAACCGTCCGGCCGCTTCGGCACGCGCCGCTGCCAGTGGATATAGCCTTCCTCCTCCATCGCCTTCTCGTCCATCTCGACGCCCCAGCCGGGCCGATCCGGACGCAGTTCGAGATAACCGTCCTTCGGCAGATAGGGATCGACGACATAACGGGTTTCCCCTTCCCGCTTCTCGATATCGATGCCGCCATAGACATAGGCCTGGCCCTTCGGCAGCCGGTATTCGAGGATGCGGAAATTCTGCGCCGCGGCCGAAAAATGCACGTTGACCGCCGTTGCAAGCGGTCCCATCGGATTGTGCGGCGCAACGCCGACGAAGAAGGCTTCGGCAAGGGTGGCAATGCGGCGCATCTCGCTGATGCCGCCGACGACGCAGATATCCGGCTGGATCAGATCGGCGCCCTTGACCTGCAGCAGCCGCAGGAACTCGTTTCTGCTGTAGAGCGATTCACCGGTGGCGAGGACGCAGTTGAGCCCCTGTTTCAGATCGCCCCAGGCCTCGATGTTTTCAGGCCGCAGCGGTTCCTCGAAAAACAGCGGGTCGTAGGGCGCCAGCGCATTGCCGAGCTGGCGCGCGGCAATCGGTTCAAAAATCTTGGCGTGAGCGTCGAAGGCGATCTCGTATTCGTCGTTGACCGTCTCGCGCAGCGAACGGAAATAATCCGCCGAGGCTTTGACGACATTGCCCCAGCGATTGGCGTGCATGTCGATCCGCCAGGGGCTGAGCTTGAAGGCGGTGAACCCCCATCCCTCCTTCAGGCGATCGAATTCGTCGCGGGCCGCCGGCGCGTCCGGTGCGGTGTAGACCCCGGCATAGACCTTGATGCGGTCGCGCACCTCGCCGCCGAGCAGCTTGTAAACCGGGACGTTCGCCGCCTTGGCCGCGAGATCCCACAGGCAATGGTCGAGCGCGGAGATCGCGGCAAGGCCGAGAGCACCTGGGGGGAAGCGGCTTTGCTGGATCAGCAAATTGACGAGATACTCGACGCGCGTCGGGTCCTGGCCTGAAATAAATCCATAGAGATAATCGAGCAGCGGCGGCAGCGCCTTGTCGGGGCCGTGATTGTAGCATTCGCCCCAGCCCGTCAGCCCGTCATCGGTATCGAGCGCGACGATCACGCGCGGACGGTCCTTGTCGCGGGTCATGAAAACCCGCATGCGGTCGATCTTCATCATTCTGTCCTTCTAGCGATTGAAATAGCTGCGGCGCGCCACGCGCGTCTGCACGTAGACATGCTCGTTGTCGGTTCCGGGATTGTAGGCGCCGGCGGCTTGCGGCACCGAGACATTGCCGCCGCTCGGGAAGCGCGCCACGAATTCCTCGTCGATATCGCAGCCGAGCCCCGGGCCATCGGGAACGGCGATCAGCCCATCGACCTGCTGCGGATGCGGCACGATCGTCTGGCGGCGGCCGTCCCAGTCGTCGTCGAGGCGCTCGAGAATGAGGGCGTTCGGGATAGCGGCCAGCAGATGCAGCGCCGCATATTCCGCCACCGGCCCCAGCGAACCGGAATGCGGCGCCATCTGGATATGATGGGCCTCGGCCATGGCGGCGATCTTCTTCATCTGGGTGATGCCGCCGGCCCGGCCGGTATCGGGCTGGATTACGTCGACCAGTTCCTTCTCGATGAGTTCGCGCTCCCCGAAGATGGTCGCCGAGCGCTCGCCGGCCGCAAGCGGCACGTAAGCGGCGTCGCGAATGCGACGGTAGCCGTCGATATTTTCCGGCGCGATCGGATCTTCCACCCACATCAGCTCATAGGGTTCGAGCGCCCGTACCAGCCGGCAGGCATCCGCAGGCGTCAGCCACGGCGGCCCATGCAGATCGATGGCGATATCCATGTCGTCGCCGACGGCATCGCGGAGTGCTGCGACCTTGCGGACGGGATCGGTGACGCCGCCGCACTTGATCGCCTTGATGCCGCGCTCCTTGATGGCGAGCGCCCGCTCGGGCGTATTCGCATGCGAATAGATCGGGATCCGGTCGCGCACCTTGCCGCCGAGCAGCATCCAGACAGGCACGCCGAGCGCCTTGCCCTTGATGTCCCAGAGCGCCATGTCGATGCCAGTCATCGCACCGCCGCCGACGGTTCCGAGCATGCCGTGACCCATCATCGCGATATGCATTTTCTGCCACAGCCGTTCGATATGGGCCGGATCCTCACCGATGAGGAGGGGTGCCAGATCACGGATCGCCGTCTCGACGACACGCGGCCAGCCCGAGCATTCGCCGATGCCGGTGATGCCCTCGTCGGTATCGATCTTCAGAAAGAGCCAGTTCCGGGTGCCTCCGAACTGCTTGGAGGCTGCGCCGCCCGGACGATGATCGGAAGCCCAGTTCGAAGGATCGGGCTGACCGACTTGCATGAGAAACGTGCGGATTCCGGTGATTTTCATCTCTGAGAACTTCCATTTTTCAGATGGTCTGGCTTCAGATTGCCGGGCTCCAAATTGACGGGCGCGACGTAGCGGAAACGCCTGGAATGATCGCGATCGCGCGGATCGGGGCGTGGGATCGCCGATATCAGCGCCTGCGTGTAGGCATGCTCGGGTGTGCGGCAGACCTGCTCCGCTTCGCCGATTTCGACGAGCTGGCCTTTGTACATGACGCCGACACGGTCGCACATGTAGCGGATGACGCCGATGTCATGGCTGATGAAGATATAGGCAAGGCCGAGCTCGTCCTGCAGCCGCATCAGGAGGTCGAGCACCTGCGAGCGCACCGAGACGTCGAGTGCCGAAGTCGCCTCGTCGGCGACGATGACACGCGGATTGAGCGTGATGGCGCGGGCAATGCCGATACGCTGGCGCTGACCGCCGGAGAATGCGTGTGGGTAACGTTCGCGCGCCCGCGGATCGAGGCCCACCTGCTCCATGAGGTGGCAGACCCGCTCATCCAGCGCCCGCCCCTTGGCGACGCCGTTGACGAGCAGCGGCTCGCCGATGATCTGCGAGACGGTCATGCGCGGATTGAGCGAGCCGAAGGGATCCTGAAACACCATGCGCAATTCGCGGCGCGCGGCGGCCAGCGTCGGGCCCTTTGCCGTTGCCAGATCGATGATGTCGCCGCCGGCGTTGCGGTAGAGGATTTCGCCCGCCGTGGGATCGATCAGCCGCATGATCGAGCGGCCCATCGTCGTCTTGCCGGATCCGCTTTCGCCGACGATACCGAGCGTTTCGCCCGGCAGAAGCGAAATGGAGACGTCGTTCAGTGCTTTTACCTCGCCGAAGTCCATCGACACGTTGCGCAGTTCGAGGATCGGCGCTTTCGTCCTGTCGAGCGGCGGGCGCGCCAGGCGGATCTCGGCCTTCTGCTCCAGCTTCAGCACCGAGCCGATCAGCATGCGGGTATAGTCGTCTTGCGGCGCATGAAAGATCTGCTCGACCGGCCCGTATTCTTTGGCAACACCGTGATGCATGACGAGCACATCGTCGGCGATCTGCGCCACGACGCCCATATCATGCGTGATGAACAGAACGGCCATGCCGTTGGCTTTTTGCAACCGGGCGATCAGGTCGAGAATTTCGGCCTGCGTCGTCACGTCGAGGGCGGTGGTCGGCTCGTCGGCGATCAGCAGCTGCGGTTTGCAGGCGAGCGCCATGGCAATCATCGCGCGCTGGCGCATGCCGCCGGAATATTGGAAGGCATAGCGATCCAGAGCTTTCTCAGGAAAGGGAATCTCGACCTGCTTGAGCAGCGATATGGCCTCAGTGCGCGCCTCCGCCTTGCTCATCCTGGTGTGAAGGCGAAGCGCCTCGACGATCTGGTTGCCGACCGTGTGGATCGGCGACAGCGACGACATCGGCTCCTGGAAGATCATAGCGATGTCACGGCCGCGGATCGCCCGGATCTGGCGCCCGCGCGGATTGAGGCTGGTGAGATCGGTCGAGCCGCCGTTCTGGTCGTTCAGGACGATCGATCCCGCCGCAATCCGGCCGGGCGCATCGACGATCTGCAGGATCGAACGCGCCGTCACCGACTTGCCGGATCCGCTTTCGCCGACGACACAGAGCGTCTTGCCCGGTTCGATCGAAAAAGACAGATCGCTGACGGCGCGAAAGACGCCGGTGCGCAGCGGGAATTCGACGGTCAGGTTTTTCACCTGGAGCAGCGGCCTGCCGGCAATGGGAACGATATCGGTCATGCCGGCCTCATTTGTTGTAGGGATCGGCCGCATCGCGCAGGCCGTCGCCGAGAAGGTTGAGCGCCATCACGGCGACGACGACGGCACAGCCGGGCATGAAGAGCCAGGGTGCGGTGGCGATCGAGCGGATGTTCTGGGCCTCGCGCAGCAGCACGCCCCAGGAGATGGTCGGCGGCTGCAGACCGAGCCCCAGGAACGAAAGGGAGGTTTCGGCAAGGATCATCGCCGGCACCGCAAGCGTGATCGACGCGATGATGTGGCTCGCGAAGCTCGGCAGCATATGGCGGAAGATGATGCGTCCTTCGCGAACGCCGTCGAGCCTGGCGGCGGCGACGAATTCCTCGGTGCGCAGCGACAGGAAACGGCCGCGAACGACGCGGGCAAGCTGCGCCCAGCCGGTCAGCGACAGGATGATCGTGATCATCATATATTGCAGCGTCGCCGGCCAATCCTGCGGCAGGGCCGCGGCCATGGCCAGCCAGATCGGGATCGTCGGCAGCGACAGCACGAAATCGATCAGCCGCTGCATGAAGAAATCGATGCGGCCGCCGTAATATCCCGAGATGCCGCCGATCACGATGCCAAGCATTAGAGACAGGAAGACGCCGACGAGGCCGATCGAGAGCGAAACCTGCGACCCCTGCACCGTTCGGCTGAAGACGTCGCGCCCAAGCCGGTCGGCACCGAAGAGAAGCAGCGGGGTGGTCTTGTCGGGCGAGGCGATCAGATGGATGTTTGTGTTGAACAGGCCAAAGACGGAATATTCATAGCCGCGCCCGAAGAACTGGACATCGACGCGCTTCGTCGTGTCTTCCTTGAAGATGGCCGCCAGCGTTTCCGGATCGCGGGTGAGCTTCATCGGATAATAATGCGGGCCGAAGGAGAACCCGTTCTCGGTATCGATCAGATGCAATTTCTGCGGCGGGTGAAAGGTCGCCCGCGCATTTTGCAGGTTAGGATCGTTGATGGCGAAGAAGCCGGGAACCAGGGCAACGATATACATCATCACAGTGACGACGAGCGCCACCATGGCCAGCCGGTGCCGGCGGAAGGCCCACCAGATGAGCTGCCATTGCGATGCGACAGCGGCGCGATCCGGCTGAATATTTGTAACGGCGATGTCGGCCATGTGGGGCTCCTATTCCAACCGGATGCGGGGATCGACCAGCGCAAGCAGGATATCGCTGATCAGCGAGCCTATCAGCGTCAGCGCGCAGATCAGCAGAACGAAGGCACCCGCCAGGTACATGTCCTGGGCCATCAGCGCCTGCAGCAGCAAGGGGGCTGCCGTTGGCAGATTGAGGACGATGGCGACGACGACCGAGCCGGAGATGAGATTGGGCAGCAGCCAGGCAATCGTCGAGATGAACGGATTGAGCGCGATCATCATGGGGTATTTCATCAGCAGCCGGAATTCCGACAGGCCCTTTGCCCGTGCCGTGGTCACGTAAGGCTTCGGCAGTTCATCGAGCATGTTCGCGCGCATGACGCGGATGAGGCTTGCTGTCGAGGAGACGGCAAGGATGATGACGGGAAGCCAGAGATGCGAGAAGAGATCACCCATCTTAGCAAAGCTCCAGGGCGCATTCTCATATTGCGCCGAAAACAGCCCGCCGACATCCTGGCCGAATTCGACCGCCGCGATATACATCAGCACCAGCGCCAGCAGAAAGGACGGAACGGCCAGGCCGAAAAAGGTGAAGGCGGTGAAGAAATAGTCGCCGATCGAATATTTGCGCACGGCGGAATAGACGCCGATCGGCAGCGCGATCGCCCACGTAGCGATCAATGTCGACAGAGCCAGAACAAGCGTCAGCGCCATGCGCTCCCAGATCAGATCCGAGACCGGCTGCTGCCACTCGAAGGAAATACCGAAATCGCCGCGCGAGAGGATGCCCCACATCCATTTGAAATATTGGACGAGCATCGGATCGCCGAGGCCGAACCGTTCGCGCAATTGCGCCGCCGTGTTCTGGTCGACGATTTCGTTGGAGGCTGCCAATGTCGCGATATAGGTCGTGACATAGTCACCCGGCGGCAGCTGGATCAGCACGAAAGCGAGGAAGCTCACGGCAAAAAGCGATGGAATCATCCATAAAAAGCGTTTGGCGATAAACACCAACATCAGGCGTCTCCTGGCTTGGACGCCGCCCGACCATTCGGCTGCAGTACCGATAAGGTATTGGGAGACGGACTTGAAAGAAGACGCCGTGCCTGATGGCACGGCGCTCAAGATCGAAATCAGCTCGTGAAGGTGAACTGCTGCGGCAGCGCAGGCCCCGGATTGGGCCAGGACCAGCTGTCCGGCTCCTTCTCGGGTACATTACGCAGATTGTTGCGGATGATGCCGAAGCCACCGACGGCAAGGCAAAGCCCGACGGTCTCGAATTCCTCCGCGGCGATATCGAAGATCTGCTTCATGATCGCACCGCGCTTGTCGAGGTCGGCCGTCGACCGCGCCTCGTCGAAAAGCTTCATACGCTTCTTCTGGCTTTCCGGCGGCTCTTCGCCGCGCGCGCCGTTGGAGGTGTACCAAAGCGTCCACGGAATGGCGTAACGCGAGCCTTGAGGATGAAAGGCGAAGAAATCGCGCGGATCGAGCATCGGATCGAGACCGCCGGGACCCGGCCAGACCGCCGCATCATGGGCATTGTCGTCACCGCGGGTGTAATAAAGCGCCCGCTCGATCGTGTTGACCTTCATGTCGATACCGATCTGAGCCCAATGCGTCTTGACCAGTTCCAGGGCATCGACGAGGTCGGGATAGAGCGTCGGAATGACGTCGATCGAGAAGAACACCTTCTGGCCATCCGGCCGAAGGCGGAAACCGTCGCCGCCTTTCTTGTAGCCGGCCTCATCGAGCATCGCGCCTGCCTTGTCGGCATCATATTCGGTGAACTGGCGCGCGTATTTCTCGTTGTACCAGGGATGGGTCGGACGCGGCCCGGCCTGGTAGGGCTCGCTCTGTCCGAAATAGACGATGTCGATGAGTTCCGGCCGATTGATGCCCATCGACAGCGCTTGCCGGAACGACTTGTCGGCAAACATCTTGCGCATGGCCGGATCTTTGTGGGTGATATTGAAGTAGATCTGGCACTGCTGCGAGGCCGAAGGCACGAGCGTCAGTAGCCGATAGTCGCCCTTCTGCATGTTCTGGGACAGCGTCGGCTTGTTGGCGAGCACGCTGATATGACGCTCCTGGATGTCGATCTTGCCAGAGATGACGTTCAGCATCAGCGATTCGACGTCCTGCGAGATGCCGAAATTGATTTCGTCGATATAGGGAAGCTGGTTGCCCGCGGTATCGACCTGCCAGAAATACGGATTGCGTGTCATGACGACACGGGTCGCACCGCCGGCATAGGGCTCCTTGACCACCCAGGGATCGAGTGTCGGCTTGTCGACATTGCCCCAGCGCGACGGGATCTCGATGTCGCCGCAGCGGCTGCGGAACAGTTCCGTCCAGCTGGTGACGCCGGCCTTCTTCGCATCGGCTTCGAGATTGGGATTATATTTCGGCAGGAACTGGCTGCAGTAATGTTTGGGAAAGAGCGTCGGATGCTGACCGAGCGGCGTCGCCAGGTTTTCCAGGTAAAGCGCATTCGCCGCCGCAAAGGTGAACTTCACCGTATAATCGTCGATCTTTTCGACGGTGACCGGCTTGCCGGCGACGGCAAGCTGCGCCGGTGTCGAGCTATAGAGCTCGGTGTTCTTGACGCAGTCCTCGATCGCGAAGACGACGTCATCGGCCGTGAAGGGATGGCCGTCCGACCAGCGCACGCCTTCGATGAGGTGGAAGGTGAATTGCGTCGCGTCGCCGCTGACTTCCCAGCGTTCGGCGAGATTCGGCTGCACGGCGGTAAAATCGAGGTTCCAGCGCACGAGGCTCTGGTTGCCGACCATACGCAGGATGCCGTTATGGTCGGACGAACCGCGAAGGCCGCGGCGCAGCGAGCCGCCATAGGTGCCGACCTTTTCGTACGGCGTCACCACCATCGGCTTTTTCGGCAGGCGCTCGGCGAGCGGCGGCAGTTTTCCGTCCTTCACAAGCTGCGCGAGTGCGGGCGCTTCGCCGCCTGCGGCAAAAGCGCGGCCCGCGATAGACAGCGCCGCGGCACCGGCCATACCGCCAAGCACGGCGCGGCGGGTAATGCCACGCGACAATATTTCATTAGGCATCGAGTTCCTCCCTTTTTAAGGCCGGCGCACCTTTTTGAACCGGCTGATGCGGCGGGCTCCCGACCCACCGCCTGCGCCCTCCTCGGCGCCCGGACCGAACCATAGACACGTTCCCAAATGATTACAAGAGTTGACAGATAATTACAAATTTTGTAGCGATGCAGCAGTAAGGCTTGAATTACCTGCCCGCAGAACAGGGCTAAAGCGAACAAAAGACGACAACCTGTCAAAAGCTGTACATCGCCGTAGAGGTGCCATTGGCGGGCAGCAGCCTGGCGTTCAGAGAAAAGGACGACGATGACATTCGCGGCCGACGCCGTTTCGAAGAGAGGCGCAACGCGCTTCAGCGACATCATCTACGAGAAGATCGTGGGGATGATCGTCGACGGCAATTTTCCGGTGAACGAACGGCTGCCGTCGGAGACGAAGCTCGCCGCCGATTTCGGCGCGTCGAGACCCGTCGTGCGCGAGGCGCTCGAACGCTTGAGAGCCGATGGCCTGGTCGTCTCGCGCAAGGGCTCCGGCTCCTATGTCCGGCAGAGACCGGATTCGTCGATGTTGAAAATGGTGCCGGTCGGATCGCTCGCCGATGTCCAGCGCTTCTTCGAATTCCGCGCCGGCCTCGAAGCCGAGGCTGCCGAGCTTGCAGCACGAAACTGGCAGCCGGACGACAGGGAAAGGATAACGGCAGCGCTTCTTTCGATCGAACAATGTCTGCGCAACGGAGAGCTCGGCGCCGAGGAAGACCAGGCTCTGCACGACGCCATCGCCATGGCGACCGGCAACCAGTTCCATATCACCGTGCGCGAATGGTTCAGGCCGCATTTCGCCATCGGGCATTCCGTGACGCGAAGCTTGAGCCTGAAACGGACGCTGGAGCAGATCCGCAGCGTCCAGGACGAGCACGCGGTGATCGTGGAGGCGATCTTCGCGCGACGGGAAACCGAAGCGCACGACGCGATGAAGAAACACATACTGAATGCTCGCGCCCGCATGTTCCAGGGCGTTTGAGCGGGAATGGGAGGAAGAACGATGAAACGGATCGCTGTGACGGGGGCTACTGGGCGTGTCGGAACGCTGCTGCGCCCGCTCCTCCGCTCGCATTTCGAGCACGTCAGCCTGATCGATCTGCAGGAACCAGACGGGCTTGACGAAAACGAAACCTTCGTGAGAGCCGACCTTACAAAGCTCGATGAGGCAATGGCTGCGCTGAAGGATATCGACGGCGTCGTTCATCTCGCCGGCATCGCAAGCGGCATCGACATGAACGCCATTCTGAACGCCAATGTGCTTGGGACCTACAATCTCTACGAAGCGGCGCGGATCAACAAGGTCGAGCGGGTCGTCTATGCATCCAGCAACCATGCGACCGGCTTCTATCCGCGCGGCGAAATCATATCGCCGCTCGATCCGATGCGCCCCGACAGCCCCTATGGACTTTCCAAATGCTGGGGCGAACTGGTGGCGGGGCTCTACTACGACACCTCGGGCATTCGCTCCCTTTCCATCCGTATCGGCAATGCCGGCACCTATCCCAACAGCGAGCGATCGGTTGCGATCTGGATCAGCGCGCGGGATCTGGCGCAACTGGTGCGGATCGGGCTCATTCACCCGCTGATCGCCGCGACAGTCGTCTACGGCGTTTCCGATACCGACGAGAAATGGTGGGACAACGATCTGGCGACGAGGCTCGGCTACCGGCCGCAGGACCGGCCGCGCGATCACGCCCGCATCGAACAGGGATCCGAAGGGCCGGTCGCGCTTGCGTTCCAGGGCGGCGGCTTCTGCGAGATCAATCATGACGGCACCATCCGCATGCGTGACGCCGAAGGTTTGGCCAAGAGCCTGGAGGCGGCCGAATGACGGCGCCTCGGATCATCCGCCCGGACATTCGTTCCGTGATCCAGCAACCGCTGACGGTCGGTGAATCGCCGGTATGGGACGATGAGACCGGCACGCTGTGGTTCGTCGACATCCTGGCGCCGGCGGTTGTGCGGCTCTCCCCGCAAGGAAAGCTCGAGCGCTTCGACATGCCGGCGGCAATCGGCAGCCTCGGGCTTTGCCGCGACGGCAGGATCGTCGTCGGCCTCCAGACGGGCGTCCACCTCTTCGATCCCGTCTCGGGAAAAATCGAATTTCTGTGCGACCCGGTCGGGCGCGATATGAATGGCCGCCTCAATGACGGCAAGGTCGGCCCCGACGGCTGCTTCTGGGTCGGCTCGATCAGCGAAGCCAAGCCGCAGGTGAATGACGCTGCACTTTTCCGCGTCGGCGCCGACGGCAGCACGCGGACCGTCGCCACGGGGCTGACGAGTTCCAACGGCCTCGCCTGGTCGCCGGACGGCCGGCGGATGTATCACTCCGACAGCCGCCAATGTTTCCTGCAGGCATTCGACTTCGATCTCGAGACGGGCAGCCTCGGCGAAGGACGTCGCCTGCGCGGCTTCACCGAAGATGAGGGGCGCCCGGACGGGGCGACGACCGATCGCGACGGGTTTTACTGGAGCGCCGGCGTCTCGGCCGGCCGCCTCAACCGCATATCGAGCGAAGGCGAAATCGTCGAGATCTACATTCTGCCGGTCCCGGCACCGACAATGCCGTGTTTCGGGGGGCCGGATCTCCGGACCCTCTTCGTCACCAGCCTGTCGACGGACCGCACCGGCCGTTTCGAGGCCGGCACGGTCATCGCCTTCGATGTGGATGCGGAGGGGCTGCCGCCCTTCCGCTTCGGATGACGATCATCTGGATGGAAAGCTAACGGGGAAAGAAAAATGAGCATCGCGATCATGCGCAAGGCGCTTACCGGCGTGTCGGGCGTTCCCGTCACCGCCTATGACGGTAAAGGCGAAGTCGAACCTCGGATTACGGCCAAGGTCTATGCGCGGGTGGCGGCAGCGGGCATTCATAACATCGTCGCTGCCGGCAACACCGGTGAATTCTATGCCCTGACGCCGCAGGAAATCCGGATCGTCCACGAAGCGGCGGTCTCGGGCGTCGACGGCCGGGCGCCGGTGACGGCGGCCATCGGCCGGTCGCTGCGCGAGGCAATCGGCATGGCGAGGGATGCGGCTGCGATCGGCGCAACCGCCGTCATGTCGCATCAGCCGGTCGATCCTTTCGCGGCACCTTCGGCCCAGATCGGCTACTTCTGCAATCTTGCCGACGCTTCCACCCTGCCGCTCGTCGCCTATGTCAGGGCCGAAGGTTTCGGTGTCGAGGATATCGTCCGCCTCGCCAACCACGGCAATATTGCCGGCATCAAGTTCGCCACGACCGATCTGATGCTGCTGTCGCGCGCCATCCCCGCTGCCGATCCTGATGGCGCACTGTTCGTCTGCGGCCTGGCGGAGAGCTGGGCGCCGACATTCACCGCGGCCGGCGCGCGCGGCTTTACTTCAGGTCTCGTCAATGTAGCGCCGCAGCTTTCGCTTGCCGTCCATGCCGCGCTCGAAAAAGGCGATTTTGCCGCGGCACGGGCGATCGTCAACACGCTCGAGCCGTTCGAGCGGATGCGGACGAAATTCCGCAACGGCGCCAACGTGACCGTCGTGAAAGAGGCCGTCACCTATTCCGGCCTCGATGTCGGCCCCGTGCGGGTGCCGGGATTGCCGCTGCTCGACCAGCAAGATCGTGAGGAACTTCATCGGCTGCTTCGAGGTTGGGAGGCCGAGGGCAGCATTCAAACGGATCCGGAGCGGCAGCAATCTGCCAAGGCGGCCGGCTGAACTCAACGCTATTTTCGCAAATAACAGGATTGGGAGGTCTAGAGATGCTGAAACAGCTACTGACAACGATCGCACTTACCGGCGCCCTGATGGGTGCGCAGCCTGCCTTGGCGGCGTCACCGCCCAATATGCTGGTGATCGGCACCAACCTCACCGGTATCCGGACGCTCGATCCGGCCCAGAACAATGCCCGCACGGTTTCCGAACTAATCTCGAACCTCTACGACAACCTCGTGCAGCTCTCGCCAGATGACCTCAAGACGCTGAAGCCGATGCTTGCGACGAAATGGGAGGTCTCGGCGGACGGCAAGATCATCACGCTCACCTTGCGCGACGACGCCGTCTTCCAGAGCGGCAACAAGGTAACCGCCGAGGATGCCGCCTGGTCGATCCAGCGCGTCATCAAGATGGGCCAGGTCGGTTCCACCGACGTTGCACTCTGGGGGTTCACGCCTGAGAACGTCGAAAAGCTCGTTCGGGCAAAGGACGAGCATACGCTGGAGATCGAGCTGCCGCAGTCGGTGAATACCGACCTGGTGCTCTATTCGCTGGCCGGCTCGTCGATCGGCATCGTCGACAAGAAGACGGTGCTGTCGCATGAGGCGAACGGCGATTTCGGCGGCGCCTGGCTTTCGGCCAATTCCGCCGGCAGCGGACCGTTCAGCCTGGCGCAGTGGCGGCCGAACGACGTGGCGATCTTCAACGCGCAGCCGAAATACTGGGGCGGCAAGCCGGCCATGGCCCGCGTCGTGGCCCGCCACATCCCCGAATCCGGCAATCTCCGGCTGCAACTCGAAGCCGGCGACGTCGATGTCGGCCAGTATGTGGCCAGCGGCGATCTCGATGCGCTGTCGACCAACAAGGATATGGTCATCGACAATGTCCCGGGTCTCGGCTTCTATTATATCGCCCTCAACCAGAAAGACCCGGATCTGCAAAAGCCGAAGGTTCGCGAGGCCTTCCAGCATGCCTTCGACTGGAAGGCGATCTCCGGCAACATCATGCGCTACACGGGCTTTCCCTGGCAGTCGATGATCCCACGCGGCATGATCGGCGCGCCCGATGAGGCTGCCGCCCGCTACGATTACGATCCCGCCAAAGCCAAGCAGTTGCTGGCGGAGGCCGGATATCCCAACGGCCTGAAGAAGGTGCTCAACCCCTCGGGAGCCCCCACCCTGCCCTTCGCAGAAGCGCTGCAGGCGAGTGCACGCGCCGCCGGTTTCGATCTCGATCTGGTGCCCGGTGAATTCACGCCCGCCTTCCGCGAGCGCAAATTCGAAGTGCTGCTCGGCAATTCCGGCGCCCGCCTGCCCGATCCCTTCGCCGTCGCCACGCAATATGCCTTCAACCCCGACAATAGAGACGAGGCGCGTCTCGGCAGCTATTATCTCTGGCGCACAGGCATGAAGGTGGACGAGCTCAACACGCTCATCGACCAATCGATGCGGGAGCGCGACACGGAAAAGCGCACCGACATCTTCAAGAAGATGGACGGCATCTATTCCGGCATGGCCGCACCACTCGTCATCTTCTTCCAGCGAACCGACCCCTATGTCATGCGCACCAACGTCAAGGGTTATCACGGCCATACGACCTGGTCGACGCGCTGGCATGACGTGACCAAGGAGTAGAGCGCGTGGCAAGCGCCGATCTGACATCGAAGCAGGAGAGCCGTCATGCCAGGGCGGGCGGGTTTGCCGATGCGGCCCCGCACCCCTTGACGAGCCTGCTGCGGCGCCTGGCAGGGCGCGTGGTGGCTGTCGTCACCACGCTGCTCGGCTTGCTTTTCCTGACCTTTTCGATGGGCCGTCTGCTGCCTGCCGATCCGGTGCTTGCTATCACCGGGGCGGAGGTCAGCAAGGAGGTCTATGATCGGGTCTATAACGAGTTGGGACTTGGGCAGCCGATCTGGATGCAGTTCTTCTCCTATGTCGGGAAGGTCGCCACAGGCGACCTCGGCACGGCGGCGACGACGGGCCAGCCGATCCTCACCGATCTGATGACGATCTTTCCCGCCACGATCGAGCTTGCGATCATTGCTATGATCATCGGCGCCGTCATCGGCATTCCCTTGGGCGTCACGGCGGCCGTCAGGCGCGGAACGATCATCGATCATATCGCCCGGATCGTCGCGCTTGCCGGCCACTCCATCCCGATCTTCTGGACCGGGCTGATGGCGCTCTTCCTCTTCTATGCCAAGCTCAAGCTCGTCGGCGCATCCGGCCGGATCGACGTCTTCTACGAGGGCCTCGTCACGCCCATGACCGGCTTTCTGCTGATCGACGCGGCGATACAGCAGCAATGGGACGTGTTTTACAACGCGCTCGGCCACATCATCCTGCCGGCGGCGATCCTCGGTTATTATTCCGTCGCCTATATCAGCCGCATGTCGCGAAGCTTCATGCTGGAACAGCTGAGCCAGGAATATATCATCACCGCCCGGGCCAAGGGGCTCGGCACCCGCAAGGTCGTCTGGCGCCATGCCTTCCGGAACATCCGGGTGCAGCTCCTGACGATCCTGGCACTGACCTTCGGCGGGCTGCTCGAGGGCGCGGTGCTGATCGAGACGGTCTTCGGCTGGCCGGGGCTCGGCCAGTATCTCACCCGTGGGCTGCAGATGAACGACATGAACGTCGTCATGGGTTCGGTGCTGACGATCGGCGCCGTCTTCCTGACGATCAACATCCTGTCGGATGTCCTCTATCGCATTCTTGATCCGAGAACACGGTGACGCCATGACGATCTCATCCGAAGACGCAGACGCCCAAACCCTCGGCTTTCGCAGCTGGCTGCGGGCGCCCGAGCCTCAGGGCTGGTTCCAGTCGTCGATGCAGCAGATCCACCAGGGCTGGCTGAAGTTCAGCCTGCACCCGCTGGGGCTGGCGGGCCTCGCCATCATCGTGCTCCTGATCGTCGTAGCGACGGCCGCCCCTCTGCTCACGAGCTACGATCCGATCGTGCAGGATATGGCCGGGCGACTGGCGCCGCCGTCGGCAGCCCATTTCCTCGGCACTGACAATTTCGGCCGCGACGTCTTTTCCAGGGTGATCTACGGCGCCCGCACGACGCTCTACATCATCATGCTGGTCACGATCATCGTCGCACCGCTCGGCCTGCTGATCGGCACGGTCTCGGGTTATTTCGGTGGTATCGTCGATGAAATCCTGATGCGCGTCACCGATATCTTCCTCTCCTTCCCCGGCCTCGTGCTGGCGCTCGGTTTTGCCGCAGCGCTCGGCCCGGGCATCACCAACGCCATCATCGCCATTTCGCTGACCGCCTGGCCGCCGATCGCTCGGCTGGCGCGCGCCGAAACACTCAGCCTGCGTAAGGCGGATTATATCGCCGCCGTGCGCCTGCAGGGCGCGACATCACTTGCGATCATCACCCGCCACATCCTACCGATGTGCATTCCCTCGGTGATCGTGCGCGTCACACTCAACATGGCCGGCATCATCATCACTGCCGCCGGTCTCGGCTTCCTCGGCCTCGGCGCGCAGCCGCCCTGGCCGGAATGGGGCTCGATGGCCGCCAGCGGCCGCGAGTTCATGCTCGACAGTCCCTGGGTGATCGCCGCGCCCGGTATCGCCATCGCACTGGTCAGCCTCGCCTTCAACCTCGTCGGCGATGCGCTTCGCGACGTGCTCGACCCGAGAGGTTCGGAATGACAGAGCCCCTGATCGATATCCGCAACCTCGAAATCGCCTATGGCGGCGGCCACATGCGGGCGGTGCGCGGCGTCAGTTTCGCGCTCGGGCAGGAAAAACTCGGCATCGTCGGCGAATCCGGATCGGGAAAATCGACCGTCGGCCGGGCGATCATGAAACTGCTGCCGCCGACCGCGGTGGTCAGCGCCGAGCGGATGACCTTTCGCGACGTCGACCTCATCAAGGCGGACGAACGAAAGATGATGACGATCCGCGGGCGGCGGATCGGCCTGATCCTGCAGGACCCGAAATATTCGCTCAATCCGGTCATGCGCATCGGCGAACAGATCGCCGAGACCTACCGCTTCCACCATCCCAAGGTCAGCGCGAAACAGACCTACGCTCAAGCGCTCGCCATGCTCGAAGCGGTGCAGATCCGCGATCCCGAGCGCGTCGCCCGCCTCTATCCGCACGAAATATCGGGCGGCATGGGCCAGCGTGTGATGATCGCCATGATGCTGATCGCCGAACCAGAAGTGCTGATCGCCGACGAGCCGACTTCGGCGCTTGACGTCACCGTCAGGCTCGAGATCCTGGCCCTGCTTGACGAACTGGTCGCACGCCGCAATCTCGGCCTGATCTTCATCAGCCACGACCTCAACCTGATCCGAAATTTCTGCGATCGCGTGCTCATCATGTATGCCGGCCGCGTCGTGGAAGTGCTGGAGGCGCGCGATCTCGACAAGGCGAAACACCCCTATACGCAAGGGCTTCTGGCCTCCCTGCCGACGATAGAGAATCCGCCGGCCCGGCTGCCGATCCTGACGCGCGATCCCGCCTGGCTCAATGACCTGGCAGCGGAGGCGCCGCGATGATCCGGATCGACAATCTCACCATCCGTTTCGGACATGGCCAGCGCCCTGTCGTCAGAGACGTCAACCTCACCGTCGAAAGGGGGACGGCATTCGGCCTGGTCGGCGAGTCCGGCTGCGGCAAATCCACGGTTCTCCGTGCGCTCTCCGGCCTCAACGCCAATTATGACGGTCACATCGAACTCCAGGGCGAGGCGCTGCAGCGCCAGCGCAGCCGGCCGTTCTATCGGCGGGTGCAGATGGTGTTTCAGGATCCCTACGGATCGCTCCATCCGCGCAAGACCATCCGCTCACAATTGAAGGAGCCGCTGCGCAATCAGGGGCTCGACACCAATTCGGTCGACGTCAGCGCCGTGCTGAGATCGGTTGGCCTCGATCCGGCGCTAAGCTATAGGTTTCCGCATCAGCTCTCCGGCGGCCAGCGCCAGCGCGTGGCGATCGCCCGCGCCTTGATGCTGGACCCCGACGTCCTGCTGCTGGACGAGCCGACATCGGCACTCGACGTCTCGGTGCAAGCCGAAATCCTCAATCTCCTGCAGGATCTGCGCAAGGAGCGCGGTCTCACCTATCTGCTCGTCAGCCACGATCTCGCCGTCGTCTCCCACATGTGCAGCCGCGTGGCCATCATGGAAGCCGGCGAGATCGTCGAACAGGTCGATATCGAGGCCTTGCGAAGAGGCGCGGTCGAACATCCCTATTCGCAACGCCTGCTGCGGGCGAGCCGGATGTACGGGAGGGCGTAGCCGTCGATCGGTACGCCCTGCTGCTTCGCGGGTCACCGCAAATGGGCGTCGATAGCGGAAATGATTTCTTCCCAATCGTCGGGATGAATTTCGTGGCCGCCGCCTTCGAGCCGGACAAGCTTCGCGCCCCGAACGGTTTTTGCCAGCAGTTCGCCGTGCTCAACTGGATAAATCGGGTCGGCCGTTCCGTGGATGACAAGGAGGGGCGCGGCCAGTTCAGCCAATTTTCCTTTCAGGGCCAGGCCGCCCCTCAGCATGAAATGATTGGTGGCACTGACGAAGTTTTTCGCCCGCTTGACATCCCGTTCAACAAAGGCGCGCGCCTGGTGTTCGTCGTAAGGGTGCGCCACGCCGGCGATCATCCGGGTGTCTTTGACAAGAAATTCGATCACCTCGGCATTGTCTGTCCAGTCGACGGTCTCGCCCGTCGCGGCGTGCGCCATGTAGGCGTCAGCGGTATGCGGCAGGGCGCTTGTATCGATACCCATCGGCGTTGTGGACATCAGCGTCAACGTCTTGACGCGTTCGGGATGCGAGAGCGCTGCGATCTGGGCAATCGTGCCGCCCAGCGACATTCCGATCAGATTGACGCGGTCAATGCCGTAGCCATCGAGTACCCTGATGGCATCCGCAGCCATGTCGTCCATGGTGTAGGGCGGTTCCCCCGGCTCATAGATCGTCGAACGGCCGGTGTCTCGATTGTCGTAGCGGATGACATAATATTTCCGAGCGGCAAGCTTATGGCAGAACTCGTCCGGCCACCACAGCATCGACGCCATCGCGCCCATGATCAACAGGATCGGCTCATGCGCCGGGTTGCCAAATGCCTGCGTGGCGATCTCGACGTCGTCAAACTTGATAATGCGTTCAGTCATTTGGGGCATCCTTTATTTGTATCGGGTGAAGCCGCCTTCGGCAGGCATTCTCATAATGGGGCTAAGGCAGGGGTGCCGCATCGGGCATTTTGAGTAGGACAGGCTCAAAACACACACGGGATGACTACGTCTCCATCTCTGCTAATCTTAAACTTCACGTATCGGAGGATTTCGTGTCGGCATCCCTCAGAAGATCCCTGTTCTCAGGCCGTGTCGCCGAACTCGATGCGATGGATAGCGCGTTCCGGGACGTCTCCGGCGGCCGGCAACGCTCCATTCTTCTCGGGGCGGAAGCAGGCGGCGGCAAGAGCCGGCTGGTAGAAGAATTCGCCGACCGACTGTCGGGCCGGGCCGTCGTCCTGAAGGGCGGCTGCATCGAGCAGCGGGATTCGGCACTGCCCTATGCGCCGGTCACCGCCGTGCTGCATGACCTGGTTCAGTTGCGCGGCGGGACGGCCGCCAGATCGCTTGTCGGCGCCGAGTGTGCGCGCGAGCTGGCATGGCTTCTTCCCGAACTCGGCGAGACCTCTGAAAGGTTCGATGCGGGCATCGCAAGAGCGCGGCTGTTCGAGGCGCTGCGAAAATTGTTCGAAGAGCTCGCCCGGGAGATGCCGCTCGTCGTGGTCGTCGAGGACATTCACTGGGCCGACCAGGCCACATGCGATCTGCTTCGCTTCCTCACGGCGCGGCTGAAGAAAATTCGGCTGATGCTGATCGTCACCTACCGACCCGAGGAAACCAGCGGCAGCAACGCACTGCGGACGACCATCGCCGACCTCTCGCTTTCCGAGGGTGCCGAGCTGTTGAAGCTTCCCCGCCTGAAGCGCGCCGAGGTCGCAGCACAACTCGAGGGGCTGCTCGGGCACCCGCCGACACCCGCTGTCGTCAATGAGGTCCATGCGCGGAGCTGCGGGATCCCGCTTTTCACCGAGGCGCTCATCGATGCGAGCGGAAGCTTGCGGACGGATTTTCCTGGCTCGCTCAACGACTATCTGCTGAAAGCCGCCAGGGAGATGCCGGCGTCGACGGCAGAACTCTTGAAGGTGATGGCGCTTGGCGGCCCGCATATCACGCATGCGCTTCTTCGCAGCGTGACTGAGAAGTCCGACCTCGAACTGGCAGAATTGCTGCGGCCTGCGATTTCGGCCGGGATCCTGGTGCCGGATGGCGACGGATATGCCTTCCGCCACGCCCTTATCCACGAGGCGGTGCGGAGTGACCTGATCGCCGGCGAAAGGATGGCCATCCATCGCGCCTATGCCGAGGTACTCGAACGCGGCCCGCTTCCAAGCTACCGGGTTTGGCATTCCGTTGCGCTCGCCCGCCACTGGCACGGCGCCGGCCAGGCCGAATCTTGCCTGCGATGGGCCTGGCATTCTGCCGTAGAAGCCGCCGCCACCTTCGCCTATGCGGATCAGATGGAGATGCTGAAGCTCGTGCTGGCGGCGTGGCCCGACGTCGATCATGCGGCCGATCTGATCGGCGCGGATCACTGCAGCGTGTTGGAGCTGGCTGCCGATGCAGCCTGCTGGGCGGCGGAAGCCGAACAGGGGCTGGCCTTCGTCGAACGTGCCCTCGCCGAAGTGGATGCCGAGCGCGACAGCGAACAGCTGGCAGCCCTTCTTCTGCAGCGCGCGGTGATGCGTCAGCACACGCTCATCCCAGGCGAGATCGCCGATCTGGAACGAGCGCTCGATCATGCGGTCGATCCCACAAGGCTGCGCGCGGACGGACTGGGGCAGTTTTCCCGGGCGCTGATCTTGCGGGGAGAATTCGATCGCGCCAGGCTCCTGGGCGCCGAACTGAAGGATCTGGCGGAGAGGCTCGATGACGAGGAATACCGTATCGAGGCGCTGATCATCGCGGCATCCGTGGACATGGCCTCGGACAGTTCTCGCATCGATGGCTTTTGGAGCGTGGCTAAGCGCGCCGGG
Organism: Rhizobium sp. BT03; assembly: GCF_030053155.1. Classification (NCBI taxonomy): domain Bacteria; kingdom Pseudomonadati; phylum Pseudomonadota; class Alphaproteobacteria; order Hyphomicrobiales; family Rhizobiaceae; genus Rhizobium; species Rhizobium sp. BT03. Next base: position 297,571 of record NZ_CP125641.1, on the reverse strand, counting down.
CAAGCCTCCATCGGCCGCGTCGAGGTGCTGGCGGGCGCAGCCCTGCTGCAGGCCCTGCTCGAGACCGGAGACTATGCTGAGATCATCGACATCGGACCGGCGATCTTTGCGCGGACCGTCGAGTTCGGCCAGGCCCGGTATATCGGAGCCATCGTGGGTTCGCCTTTGTGCTGCGCCTTGCTCGCCGTCGGCCGCGTTTCGGAAGCCATTGAGACATGCGAACGGATGGCGGCATTGGATCCGCTGCCGCTGGGGCTGGTTCATGTTTTCGAATGCCAGGCGGAGATCGCCCTGATCTTGGGGGATCCGGATCGCATCGCCGCGGCGGCAAGCTCCTTGCGCGCTCTGCCACCCGGCCCTCAGGTCGCGAGCCGCATGGCGGCCAATCTTTTGAGATTCGACATCGAAAGCCGCGCGCTGGCGGGCGACATGGAGCAGTCTGCGGTCCTGATAAGATCGGCTGCGAGCCATTTCAACAAACACGGGGGCGTCTCTTGGCCGCTCTTGGCCTCGGCCATGCGCGTCGCCGTCGATACGAGCCGGAAAGATGTCGCCCGGCAGCTCGCAGACCTTGCCGCTCGGATCCCGTGCCGCAACGCGGTGGAGGAAGCCGAGAGGCTCAACCTCTCGGCCGAGATATCGCGCGCGTCGGTTTCCGACCTCGGCGCCTGGGAAGCGGCTGCCCAAAGCTGGGCGGATTTGAACCAGCCCTTTCGACAGGCATATGCCCTTATGCAGGCCGGGAGCGCTACGGTGAATGCCGGCAAGCGCGCCAGCGGCGGGGGCCATTTCAGGCAAGCTGCGGAGCTTGCCCAGTCGACCGGCGCCCGCCTTCTCTGCAATCAGATCGAGACGCTGGCTGCAAAGGCCCGCATTGATCTGCGAGGCGGGAAAGAGGGCAGTCCGCCGAAGGCGCCGCTTGGCCTGACGGATCGGGAATTCGAGGTGCTCCGGCTCGTCGCCGCCGGACAAAGCAATCGGCAGATCGCCGATAATCTGTTCATTTCCTCGAAAACGGCGAGCGTCCATGTCTCCAACATCTTGAGTAAACTCGCCGTCCCCAGCCGTGGCGCCGCCGCCGCCATGGCCCATCGGCTCCGGATGGTTGATCCCGCGTAGATGTCAGCTCCAGGAGATTGCCTGGCTAGACCCTCCTGATATCGCTCATGGCATTCCATTTTTCGTGGGCCTAGGCATTTTGCCTGATGTGCTTACGCGGCCTTACGCCGAGCATGTTGATATGGCGCCCCGGACGGCGCCCGGTTTCCATCAATCGGAGGTCAAAATGCCCGTCTCTTCCGCCGCCTTGGCCGATACCCAACGCACGATCGATTCCTATGAGGATTGTGCCGATGAATATAGCCGCATCGTTGATCCCTTTCCCGCGCCCGGTCTGGAGGCGGCCTTGCGTCAGGTCGCCATCGCCGCCGGCAAAGGCGGCCGCGTCCTTGAGATCGGATCGGGGCCCGGGTGGGATGCGGATTTCCTGGAGACACAGGGCGTTTCGGTAAGGCGAACCGATGCCACGCGGCGGTTTCTCGAGCTGCAGGCAGCGCGCGGCAAGAAAGGCGAGTTCCTCAACGTCATCACCGACGACCTCGGCGGCCCTTACGATGCGGTGATCGCTCTCTGTGTCCTCATCCACGTGCCTCGCGACCAGACCGGCCAGATCCTCGAAAAAATCGCCGCCGCGCTGCGCCCCGGCGGCGTCTTCCTGGTGACGATGCGGGATGGAGACGGGGAAACGAGCGGCGCCTACCATATGACCTATTGGCGCCGGGACGACTTCGCGCTGTGCATCAAAGCGGCCGGCCTTGATCTCGAATGGGACGCCTACCGCGTGAGCCGCAACGACGAAGCCTGGAACACCTTTTATGCTCGACGGCCGGGTTGACGCGCCGCATCTCATGCGGCTTCGCCATTGCCGAGGCTAGCTATTTCCAGCTCGTATAATCGGCGGCGGTGCAACCGAACGGCGCACGATCCTGGCCAAACCGCTTCTTCAGCTGCTCGCATCCCCACTGGTTCAACGGCGCCGGCATGAGATTGTTGATGTCCATGCCAGGCGATTGGAATTGTGTCGGGGAACTCGTGACGTACCAAAGCCAGAAACCGACCACACCGACGACGATCAGAAGCAGGGTGCCGAAGAAAAGCCGTAGCCGCTTCCAGATCGATACCGTCCTTATGGGTTCTTCGATCAACACCGGCGCATGCTGATCGCCGTCCTGCTGGTGCGCCAGCGGTGCGAGAGCCGCTGTGCGCTCGGCATCCGTAAGCTCGACCCGCTGCAGACGATCATCCAGAAGCACCGGCAGGGCCGTATTGCCGTGCCTGACGGCCATTCCGATCGCCTTGCCATTGGCTTCCCCGACGATCAGCGGTTCCTGTCCGCTCTTCATGCGCGTGTAAGCCGATCGCCCGGTTTTGTCGGCGGCAATCTTGTCATTGTAGGTGATGGAAAGGACGCCGCGCTTGCGGTCGAATGCGCTGATCTCGACCGGGATAGGGATCAGCCTGGCAGGCCGGCGCAATTGCCCCTTGACTCGCCAGATGCGGATACCGAGAAAAATCATACCCAGGCTCATGCCGCCAAGCAGAACCACAAACACGGTGAGCGTGATAATCCTGTTCCAGAGCATATCCAGACCCAGGCTCATCGTCGCGAGTTCCGGATGATCGGCGGAAATCACAAGATCGGTTTCATAGTCGCCGGTATGGAAATCGACGAACATGATCTCGACCTCGGTGTCGTAGTTTCGTCCGCCGTAGCTGTAGACAAGGCGTGCCTCGCAGTCGGTAAAGACTGCCTTGCGCGTCGTGCATTTCCCGTTTTGCACGTCGCCGTTTTCGAGCACCAAGGGGTTCTGGCTGATCTGGAAATCGCGGATCACACCCGGCGCTTCCCAGATGAATAGAAAGATGGCCAATGCCAGGATAACCGGCGTTGACCAGAAGTAAGCGTTCGGCGTGGAGATGACGTCGCGCGCCAACGAAAGCGGGCGGCTGGGGAGAACAAGCGAAGACAATGGCGCGGACCCTCGAGTGACAGCGCAGCGCGCCGGTAAAGCTTCAGACGGCAGCCGATGAGGACGAGCGGAGTTGGCGTCATGCATACCGGCTTGCACAATCCCATTGTGCGATACCGATCTACAACCTGACGCGGGCGATCGGCAATCCCTTTCTACACGCGCGAGCAATCCTACGTTGATTCCGTCGACAACGCGGGCGCCGCGAGACATGCATTTCAGCGATGCCGCTGGATGCCGCATCGAGACGATCAAAAAACTGGGATGGTCAGGCGATCGGTTGTCGGGAGCCGGATTGACCCTCGACGAAACTGTTGCCTCTTTGTCTTTAAAGTTGCGTCACCGGCATGAAGGTTGATAGAGGAGCGGCGGCGGTATAGTTTCGCTTTCGCAAATCGACGAATGACACAAGGAATAGTTATCTCATGCCGACAGGTACGGTTAAATTCTTCAATGACGACAAGGGCTTCGGCTTTATCACCCCCGAGGATGGCGGACAGGACGTGTTCGTGCACGTGTCTGCGCTGCAGCGCGGCGGGTCGCTCCGCGAAGGCGACAAGGTCAGCTTCGACGTCGGACAGGATCGCAAGACCGGAAAATCGAAGGCTGAGAACGTCTCAACCCTCTGATCGAAAGTCGAAGATTGCCCAACCCGCGTTGAGCGGGTTGGGCTCGCCGTCACGCCATAGGCGTAGACGACGATAATCGAGGTCTGTGTGTCGTTTTCGGATACCGGGACGGCAAGAGCGCTCTACGCCTCCGACAAAATGCTCTCGGCCGCCTTCTCGGCAATCATGATCACCGGCGAATTGGTGTTGCCCGAGACGATCGTCGGCATGATCGATGCATCGACGACCCGCAGCTTTGCCAGCCCATGCACCCGCAATTCTTGATCGACAACCGCCATCGTATCGCCGCCCATCTTACAGGTGCCGACCGGATGGAAGATCGTTGTGGCGATATCGCCGGCACGGCGAATCAGGTCCTCGTCAGTTTGGTATTGCCTGCCCGGCAGCATCTCCTGCGGCCGGTACTTGGCGATGGCGCCGGCCTCCATCAGCCGGCGGGCATGCCGGATCGATTTCGTCGCCACGATCCGGTCGCCGGCGGTCGAAAGATAATTCGGGCGGATATCCGGCGCCACGGAGAAGTCCGGGCCGCCGACATGCACGGTGCCGCGGCTTTCCGGCCGCAGATTGCAGACGGAGACGGTAACCGCGGGATATTTGTGCAGCGGCTCGCCCAGCCGGTCGGTGCTCAAGGGCTGCACGTGATATTCGAGATCGGCGGTCGCAACAGCCGGATCGCTCTTGGCAAAGATGCCGAGCTGGCTCGGCGCCATGGATAGCGGCCCGGAGCGGCGCAGCATATATTCAAGCCCCATGCCCGCCCGGGTGAACAGGTTGTGATAGAGCTGGTTCAGCGTCTTTGCGCCCTGGATACGGAAAACCGTGCGGATCTGCAGATGGTCCTGCAGGTTTTCGCCGACGCCGGCAAGTTCATGGGTGACATCCAGCCCGGCGGCGGACAACACGTCCGGGCGGCCAACGCCCGACAGTTCCAGGATCTTCGGCGAATTGATCGCACCGGCAGACAGAATGACCTCGCGGCCGGCGCGCGCCAGATGAGTTTGGCCGTTCAGCCGGAACCGCACGCCAGCCACCATCCTGCCGTCGAATTCCAGCCGCTCGGTTTCGGCGCCGGTCAGCACGCGCAGATTGGCCCGCTTCATCGCCGGGCGCAGAAAGGCCTTGGTCGTGTTCCAGCGCAGGCCGCCGCGCTGATTGACCTCGAAATAGCCTGAACCCTCATTGTCGCCGTCGTTGAAATCGTCGGTTTTCGGAATGCCGAGTTCCTCGGCGGCATCGCGAAAGGCATCGAGGATCGGCCAGGAAAGCCGTTGCTTTTCCACCCGCCATTCGCCGCCTGCCCCGTGCATCCGCGACCTGCCGCGGTAATTGTCCTCGGATTTCAGGAAATAGGGCAGCACATCGTCCCAGCCCCAGCCGGAATTGCCAGCCTGCCGCCAGCCGTCATAATCGGCCGCCTGGCCGCGCATATAGATCATGCCGTTGATCGACGAGCAGCCGCCCAGCACTTTGCCGCGCGGATAGGGCAGCGAGCGGCCGTTCAACCCGGCTTCTTCAGCCGTCTTCATCATCCAGTCGGTGCGGGGATTGCCCATGCAGTAGAGATAGCCGATCGGCACATGCACCCAGTGATACCGGTCGCTGCCGCCGGCTTCGAGCAGCAGAACGCGGTTTTTCGGATCGCTCGACAGCCGGTTGGCGAGAACGCATCCCGCCGATCCCGCGCCGACGATGATGTAATCGTAGCTTCCGGCCTCGATGGCCGCATCGTTCACACGCATGTTCACGCCGCCACTCCCGCCGCCGGCGAGGCCGCCGTCAAACGCCGCCAGAGCGGCGCCATCGCCTCGGCGATTTCGAGATAGAGAGCGTAACGCCGCGCATAATGCCCTTCAAGCGAGACATCCGGCCGGTAATGCCGCTCGGTCTGCACCATGGCCGCAGCTCCAGTGCCGAAGTCGGCGAAGATGCCGACGCCGGTTCCCGCCGCGATCGCCGCCCCCAGCGCACCGGTTTCGCGCGAGCGGGCAACGGTCACGGGAACGCCGAGCACATCGGCAAAGATCTGCGGCCAGATCAGGCTGCGTGAGCCGCCACCGGACAGCACGGCTTCGTTGAACTCAGCACCGGCCTTGCGGATCGTCTCAATGTGTTGGCGATGGCCGAAGGCGACGCCTTCGAGGAGCGCGCGAACCAGATGCCCCTTGCTGTGCCAACCGGCAAGTCCGTAGAAGCCGGCGCGCGCATGACCGTCCTGCTGGGCGCCATAGAGATAGGGATGATAGAGCGGATCGTCCGCCGCGGGCGTGATCGCCGCAGCCAGCGCGCAGCAGGCATCGAAGGGCGAAACGCCTTGCGCATGTTCGCCTTCGAAGAACTCCCGCACCAGCCATTCGAGATTGGCAGCCGAGGTGGCGCTGTTTTCCATCGCCATGTAGCGGGTGCGGTCGAAAGTCGAGGACATGAAGACCGGGCCATCGAGGTCGGGACCGTCGATGACGACCTGATTGATGCTCCAGGTGCCGGCAATGATCGAGGCGCTGCCGGTGCGCGAAACGCCCGAGCCGAGCGCCGAGGCGACGACGTCGAACAGCCCGCCGACCACCAGCGTTCCGGCGGCGAGCCCGGTTTGCGTCGCCACCTCCTCCGTTACCACCCCGGCAATGTCGGCGCTTTCGATCAGCGGCGGCAGGAGGTCTATGCAATCGTCCAGTCCATAGGCCTCCATCAGCGCCTTGTCGTAGCGGCGTGTGGCAAGATCGAGCAAACCGGCCCCCGACATGTCGGATACCTCGCTCACGCGGCGGCCGGTCAGGCGGTTGACGATAAAATCCTTGGAGAAGAACACCGTACCGATGCGGGTAAACAGGTCCAGCTGGTGACGCTTAAGCCAGGCAAGCAATGTCGGCGTCTGTGATGGCCACGGACGCTGGCGGGCAATCGGATAGGTCCGGTCACCAACGCCGGCCTCCCGCCATTCATCGACCAGCCCAGCCGCCCGCGTGTCGAGCGACTGAATGGCGAGCAGCGGAGCGCCGTCGCGATCAAGCGCATAGAGACCGTTGCCATGCCCGGCGCAGCCGATCGCGGCAATGTCCTCCGGTCGGATCCTTGCTTTTTCGATGCAGGCGCGGATGACCTGCCGTGCGTGCGTCCAGAGTTCGTCGAGCCCCCGCTCGACATGTCCAGGGCTCGGCATACGGCTGTGCCCCTCTTCGGAGGCAGCCGCGATCTCGTTGCCGTGCCGGTCGAAAATCACCGCCTTGATGACGGTATTTCCGGCGTCGAGCCCCAAAAGATAGTCTCCCATGCAGAACCCCTCCGAAGGTTCGAAATCGCAACTCAGCCCTGCTGATAGAGCGCAAAGGCCTGTTCGCCGCTCGCATCCTCGTGCACGATCGCCATCAGCCCGCGCACCACCGCACTCGGATTGGTGTGCTGATAGATGTTGCGCCCATAGACCATGCCCACCGCGCCCTGCCGCATCAAGGCCGCCGATTTGTCGAAGACGGCGCGAAGATCCTCCTTGCCGCCGCCGCGGACGAGAACCGGGCACCGGGCTGCTTCGACCACCCTGTGGAAATCTTCGGCATTGGTGGTCGGATCCGCCTTGACGATATCGGCGCCCATTTCGCGGGCGAGCCGCGTCAAGGTGACGATCTTGTCGGCATCGCCATCGACCATGTAACCACCCTTTTCGGTGACCGGCTGCATCACCAGCGGCTCGATCATCAGCGGCATGCCGTACTTGTCGCAATCGGCCCGCACGCGGGAAATATTCTCAACGCACTGGCGGAACAGGTCCGGCTCGTCCGGCAGCATGAACAGGTTGACGACGACGCAGGCCGCATCCATCTCGATCGCGCCGATCAACGGCTCGGCCTCGTTCTGCAGCACCGCCCACATGTCGCGGTGGCGGACCCGGTTATAGGGATTGCCCATGTCGATGCGCATGACCAACGCAGGTTTGTCCTTGCCGGGCACGTCCTGCAGCAGGTCCGCCTGGCCGTAATTCATCTGGATCGCATCCGGCCCGGCAGAGACCAGCGCTTTGACGACGGCCTGAATATCCTCCAGCCCGCTGAGGAAGGACGGTTCGTTGCAGACGCCGTGATCGATCGCCACGTCGAGGCAGCGGCCGCCACCGAACAGCCGGTTCATCCGGACTTTGCTGTTGTGTCGCATTCTGTACTCCTTGGTTCGTTCCTTGCGGAAAGCATGTCTTCGTCGACGCCATGGCGTTCGGTGAGAAGGGTGAGAAAACGGTCGCGTTCACGGGCGCGATGCGCGAGCGTCCAGCCCTTTTCCTGCGCCAGCAGGTCGAGGACGGCATCCGTCATGTCGAGCGAAAGCTCGCCCGAAACGGCAAGCGTGGTGCGCCGCAAAAGCAGGTCGTCGAGATGTTCCACCGCTTCTTCGCGGATCAGCAACTGCAATTCGCGCGTGGAGTAGCCGGCATGCGGCAGGGCTGTATCGCGGCCTGCGGCAATGAAACCGGCAATCGCCTCGGCATCCGTGCCATACCGGGCAAACAGCTCGGCCATGCGCCCGTCAGAAACGCCTTTGCCGGTCGCCGCCTGCGCCAGCCAGACGGATACGTTGGCCGGAAATGCCCGCCCGCCGCCGATCGGCCGATCGGTTGTCGCAACCCGGCGCCTTCTGCCGAGCCTTTCCAGAACCTGGTCTGCCGCCAGTTCGCCGAAGGAGCGGAATGTCGTCCACTTGCCGCCGATCATGCAGAGCACAGGCGGCACGCCCTCGGACGGCTCCAGCACGGTGCAGAAATGATCGCGCGGGATGCGTCCGGTAAAACTGTCGGTGCTGGCCGGCAGCGGCCGCACGCCGGAAAAGCGGAAAACGATCTGCTCCGGCCGGATGGTGATATCAGGCAGCACGAAGGCGAGCGATTGCAGGATATAATCCCGTTCCTCCGCCTCGCAGCGCACAGTTTCCGGATCATCGACGCGGATATCGGTGGAACCGACGAGAACCTTGCCGAGATAGGGAAACAGGATACAGATCCGCCCGTCCTCGTTCTCGTAATAGATCATGTGATCGGCAAGCGCGTCGCGCAGTTCCGCATTGTCGATGATCAGATGCGAGCCCTTGGTACCGCCGATCAGCGGCGCCGGCCGGGCCTCCTGAGAAAACAGGGTTCGATTGGCAACGTCGATCCAGCCGCCGGTGGCGTTGATGATCAGTGCCGGTTCGACGGCAACGGCTGCGCCGCCTATCCGATCCTCGACGCGATACCGGCCATTTTCCATCCGCCGCAGTTCGGCATAGTTCAGCGCCATCGCGCCGGGCTCGGCTGAAAGACCATCCCGCAGAAGCTCGATGCCCAGACGCTCGGGATGGCTGACCCAGGCGTCGAAATAGGTGGCCGAACTCTTGATGTCGGGATTGAGCGCCGGCCACTTGGCAAGCGTCGTGCGCCGGCCGCGAAACTGGTGGCGCGGCATCAGCGCGCGCTTGCGGGTCAGGAAATCATAGATGCTGAGTCCCGCTTTGACGGCGACGGCGCCGCGGCGGCTCGGGCGGCGGCTGTGACCCAGGAAGCGGACGATGCCATTACCGAGGCCGGAAAAGATATCGAATACCGGTACCGTCGTCGGCAGCGGCGCGACATAATGCGGCGCGTTGCGCAGCAGCCGGTCGCGCTCGACCAGCGATTCCTGCACCAGCTTGAATTCGCCGTTTTCAAGATAGCGAAGCCCGCCATGCACCATGCGCGACAGCGCCGAACTCGCGCCGGAGCAATAATCGTGCTTTTCGACGAGCAGCACATTCAGCCCCTGCAGCGCCAGCTCCCGAAAGACGCTGATGCCGTTGATGCCGCCGCCGATGATGCACACGTCCACCTTCGGGCTGCGGCGAAGCCCGTCCAATATTTCTTCCCGTTTCATGATGGCGATCCGCTATCTCATATCAGTCAGTGTCGCCGCTATGGCCGTATCGATAGCCGCACGATCGGCCGCATCCAGCCGGATGGTCCCGGCCCGCGCATTATCGATCGCCTGTGCCGGATTGCGCGCGCCGCAGAGCGCAAAGGTCACGCCTGGCTGGGCCAGCGTCCAGGCAATCACGGTCTGGGCGATGCTGGCGCCGTGTTTTTCGGCGACCGGACGGATGGCGTCGGCAAGCGCCATTGCCTTGCGGCGGTTGCCGACCGAAAAGCGCGGATTGTCCTTGCGCTGGTCGTCGCCTGAGAACACCCGGTCCGGACCGATGGTGCCGGACAGCAACCCCAGCGCCAACGACGAGTAGCTGAGCGTCGCTATGCCGTTCGCCCTGGTCAGCGGCAGAAGCTCCGTCTCGATCTCGCGGTCGATCATGCTGAACCGCTCCTGGATCGCATCGAGGCCACCGGCCGCGATATAGGCATTAAGGTCGTCGCGACTGACATTGCTTGCGCCGATCGCCCGGATCTTGCCCGCTGTGCGCAGATCTTCCAGCGCCCGCATGGTTTCCTCGACCGAAGTCGTCGGGTCCTGCCAATGGGTGATGTAGAGGTCGATATAGTCGGTTCCGAGCCGCGTCAGGCTTTCCTCGACCTCATGCAGGATCGCATCGCGGCCGAGATAGCGGTGAACCGGCCTGCCGTCCTGATCGAAGAAATGACGGCCCTTCTGCGTATGCCAGACAAGGCCGCATTTGGTAGCGATGACAGCCTTGTCGCGGCGGCCGGTCAAGGCCTTGCCGACGATTTCCTCCGAACGTCCAAGCCCATAGGCCGGCGCCGTGTCGATCAGCGTCACGCCGGCATCGAGCGATGCCCGGATCGCGGCGATGGATTCGCTTTCGTCCGTCCCGCCCCACATCCAGCCGCCGATCGCCCAGGTGCCCAGTCCGACCGCCGAGGCGGAAACGCCGGATTTGCCGATCTCGCGTGTCAATTGCTCCGCGCTCATGCCCATTTCCCTTCGCCATTCGCCAGTGCCAGCACCCGCGCACCCGTCGCCTCGTCGGTCACCAGCGTATCCAGGTGATTGCCGCGGAGAACGCTGAGGATCGGGCCCGCCTTGTTCGGCCCGCTCGCGACACCGATCTTGATGGGGATCGACGCGAATTCCGGCAGCGTCAGCGACACCAGCGAACGGTTGAGGCTGTAATCGCAGACTTGGCCATGATCATCGAGCAGATGCGCCAGCAATTCGCAGGAGGCGCCGGACCGCTCGATCGCGGCGCGGTCGGTGCTTGAGGAGGGATGCAGGTCGTAATAGCTGGAATCGTCCGACAGGATCGAACCGATGCCGACCACGGCCACCTTCGCCTCGCGCGCCCGTTTGAAAACGTCCGCGACGGACCGCATGTTGATCAGCATCGCCCGCTGCTCGGCATCGTCGGCAAAGAGCGGGGCGTGGATCTGATAGGAACGCCCGCCAAGCCGGTCGGCCATCAAGGTCGAGACATGGTTGACGTCGGTATAGTGCTTGCCCTGCACGCAGCCGGTTGCCGGAATGACTTCGACATCAAAACGGCGCGGCGGCTGCAGGCCGGCGACGACGGCGCTCACGCCTTTGCCGCCGGTGATGCAGATCGTATCGCCGTCGACGATCTCTTCCAGCAGCAGGCGCGCGGCGGCTTCGCCGACGGCTTGCAGCGCCGTCTGCGGATTGTCGGACACCGTCGGCACCACCACGGCCCGGCCGATGCCGCCAAGCGCCCGCAGCTGTTCTTCCATATCGACCAGCGGCTCGACCGGCGATTTGATCTTGATCTCGACCAGGCCGAGCTGGCGGCCGCGTTTGATCAGGCGGTTGACGGTGGCGTGCGAAATGCCGAGCTGATCGGCAATCTGCGCCTGTGTCAGTCCTTCGAGGAAATGCAGAACCAGAGCCTGGTGCATCTGCCGGGCGATGACGATTTCCTCGCGCGGCGCGTTTGCGGGTTTGAGTTTGGCTATCGGCATATCAGGCAGCCTTCCGCTTGTGCAGGAAATGATCGATCGAGACGGCGGCAAGCAGGATGCAGCCTTTGATCATGTCTTGCCAATAGACGGACACGTCGAGCAAGATCAACGAGCTTGTGACGACCGACAGCAGGGCAATGCCGAGAATTGCCCCGAGGATCGTGCCTGAGCCGCCGTTCAGCGACGCACCGCCAATCACCGCGGCGGCGATGATGTTGAGCTCCATGCCGACGCCGAAGGTCGGGGTCGCGGCGCCGAAGCGGGACATGTAGATCACGCCGGCAACACCGGACAGGGTGGCGCAGAGCACCGTCACCCAGAATTTCACCTGGTTGGTCTTGATGCCGGAATAGAGCGCCGCCTTCTCGTTGCTGCCGGTGTAGAATACCTTGCGGAAGGCGGTTGCCCGGCGCAGCAGGAAATCGAACAGCACGACGACGGCAACGAAGATCAGGATCACATAGGGAATGCCGGAGACCGTGCCCTGCCCGACCGCCTTGAACGAGGGCGGCAAGGTGAACAGCGACAGCGGCGTGCCCTTGGTGATGATCAGGCAGATGCCGCGCACGATGACCATCGCCGCAAGCGAGGTGATGAAGTGGTTGAGCCCGACGACCGTGACGAAGAAGCCCATGACGCAGCCGATCAGGCCGCTGCCAAGGATGCCGATCAGGGAGGCGCTCCACGGATCGAGCCCCAGCAGGAACAACGAGCCCGACAGCACCATCGAGAAGCAGACGACCGAGCCGACCGAGAGGTCGATGCCGCCGACGATCAACAGGATGGTCATGCCGACGACGACGATCCCTTCGACCGAGAACGACATCAGCATCGCCCGGAAATTGCCGAGCGTCAGAAAATGCGGCGAGGCAAAGCTCATAACGATGCACAGCGCCAGAATGATTGCGATCAGTCCCGCCTCGCGCATCGTCCCCAGCCGTTTCCAGCCGGGCGTGCGTGCCTGATGTGCCCCTGCCAACGTAGCGTCCGCCATGACCTTGTCTCCTGCCCCTGCGTTTTCTTTAAGCGGCATGCTCGGATGCCCTTGCGTGACCGCCGATCCCCGATGCGAGCCGCATGATCGCTTCCTCAGTCATCGCCTCGCCCTCGACCTCGCCTGCCACCCTGCCCTCGTGGATCACCAGCACCCGGTCGCACAGGCCGAGAAGCTCCGGCAGTTCCGACGAGATGACGACGACGCCGATGCCGGCGTGCGCGAGATCGCGCAGCAGCCGGTGGATTTCCGATTTGGCGCCGACGTCGATGCCGCGGGTCGGCTCGTCCATCAGGATGACCTTGGGATTGACCGCCAGTTGCTTGGCGATCGCCACCTTCTGCTGGTTTCCGCCCGACAGCGACGAGACCGGCATGTCGATGCCGCCCATCCGTACGCCGAGCCGCCGGACAAGGTCGCGGGCGCGATCCGCCTCGGCCTTGGAATTCAGCAGCCCCAACGGCCCGGTCAGCGATTTCAAATCGAGAACGGCAATGTTCTGGGCGATGGAAAGATCGAGGAATATGCCGGAGCCTTTCCGGTCTTCCGACAGGTAGACGACGCCCGCCTGCGCGGCCTGCGCATAGGAGCGCGTCCGCAGCCGCTGTCCATGCAATTGCACCTCGCCTGTGATCACCGGCCGCAATCCGCAGATACCCTCGGCGATCTCGGTGCGGCCGGAGCCGATCAGCCCGCCGACGCCAAGAATTTCACCCTTGCGCAGGTCGAAGCTCACATCCGCGAAGCGGCTGCCGTCGCCGAGATGGCGAACGCTCAGAATGGTCTCGCCGGTCCGCTCCGCCGGCGCCTGCTTCTCCGGATAGAGCTGGGTGATCTCGCGCCCCACCATGCGACGCACCACGTCATCCGGCGTCAAATCCGCCACCTTCTCCGTCGAGACATAGCGGCCGTCGCGAAACACGGTGACCCGGTCGCACAGGCTGAAGATTTCGGCCATGCGATGGCTGATATAGATGATCGAAATACCCTGCGCCTTGAGGTCGCGGATGATGCCGAACAGCACCTGCGTCTCCGATTCCGTCAGCGCTGCCGTCGGCTCGTCGAAGATCAGCACCCGGCAGTCGAGCGTCAGCGCCTTGGCGATCTCGACGAGCTGCTGGCTGGAAATCGACAGGTCGCCGACTTTGCGGCGGACGTCGATCGGCGCCAGGCGGTTCATCACGAGCTGCGCGTCGCGCTCCAGCCTGCCGTAATTCATGAAAGGCGAGCGGCGGCGGTTGGTCGCGGCCATGAACATGTTTTCGGCCACCGTCGCATCCGGGCAGAGCGCGATTTCCTGATGCACGAGGCCGAGCCCGAGCGATTGCGCCACGGCCGGCGACGCCACCTTGACCGGCGCGCCATCGACGAGAACCTCCCCCTCGGTCGGCTGCAGCACGCCGGCAATGATGTTCATCAGCGTCGACTTGCCTGCGCCGTTTTCGCCGCAAAGCGCATGAACCTCGCCTTTCTCAAGGCTGAAGCGCACCTCAGTCAACGCCTTCACCGCACCGAAGTGCTTGCTGACATTGCGGATTTCCAGAACCGGCACCGACGCCATCATTGTCTCCTCCTCACGCTCGCGGTGGCTGTCCGGCGCTTCTGTCCGGACAGCCGACCCATCGGCTTACTCCTCGATGCCTTTGGTGCCGCGCCGCTTCAGATATTTGTCCCAGTAGAAGTCGTCGGCATTATCCGCCGTGACGATCGACAGGCCGTTGTCGACGAACGGAATGCTCATCGGGTTGAAGCTGGCGCGTTTGGCGTCGTTCATCGGGTCGATGAGTTCCGGATGCTTGGCCAGCCACAGGAGCATGAAGCCCATGTAACCCTGCATGCCCTGGTTCGGGTTGATCGAGCCGAACACTTCGCCTGCCTTGACCATATCGAGGATGTTGGCGTTGACGTCGGCGCACATCACCAGGATCTTGCCGCCGCTTTCCTTGTTGGCCTGCGAAGCGCCGATTGCCGAGTTCGCTTCCGGCATGAAGACCGCGCCAAGGTTCGGATGGGCCTGCACCAGGCTCATCAGGCCCTGATAGGCCTTGTTCGGGTCCTGGTTGGACGCAGCGCGGCCGACCAGCTTCATGTCAGGATATTTTTCGTCCATACGGGCGATGAAGGCGGCGATACGCTTGTCGTGGTTGTCCTGTCCCGGATTTTCCAGAACGGCATATTCGCCCTTGCCGCCCATCTTCTCGGCAATCGCGTCGGCCGCATAAGTGCCTTCGCGGGTATTGTCGGAGGTGATGAAGGAGATGCGCTTGGAGAGCGGCGCATCAGCTGCGAAGGTGACGACCGCGGTGCCCTGGCCGATCGCCCGGTTGATCGGCTCGATGAACGGGTCGGAGTTCATCGGATGAACGAGGATACCGGCCGGGTTCTGAGCCAGCGCCTGGTCGAAGGTGGCGATCTGCTTGTTGACGTCATATTCCGGGGTGCCGGTATAGGCCGTCTCGCAACCGAGCTGCTGACCGGCCTGCTTGAACATCTCATAGACCGGGAACCAATATTCGACGCCCGAGACCATGACGTTCATGACGTATTTTTCGCCCGGCTTGCAGCGGAACGGATTTTCCGCGCCCGCGCTGGCTGCGCCGGCAAATAGAGTCGATGCGAGGACCGCCAATGCGGTCGTGCTTAAAAATCTGCGCAAGTTTCCTCCTCGAGGCCGAAGCCCCTCCCAAATATCCGGCGGCGCCTGAGCGGCGGCCGATGATCCATTGAAGACCGGAGTTCCTCCTCGAAGTCCGGTATGGGCAGGTAATCCCAACGGCAGAGATCTGTCAATATAATTCATATGTTGAAATATATTTCAACGTAGCCAGTGAAAACCATCGTGTGCACGATCGTTTCCTAGCGGAGGACGCCGGCTTCCTCAGCCGCGGCTTTGAATGCCAATGCGGCCGCAGCGGAATCGGCTCGCCTGTCGACGGCGTCCGTGCAGATCTTCTTTGCGACGGCGAAGGACGCCGCTTTCTCACGCGGCCAGCAGGTCATGAGATATGCGAGCGCGTCCCTGCTGCTGCGGATACTCTTAGGGTGGTCGCCATCCCCGATGACCTCAACGGGCTGGTCCCAAAAATCGTGGCGCATCTACATCTCCTCAACTCGCGGCTATCGGCTGAACGTCATCTGCGCGGCCTCGTTCCAGCATGGGCCTTTGGTCCTAATCAGATCGGGTGAATGATCTCTCCGCGCTGCACGGCGTGGGCTGTTCTCGGCCACTGGATTGTGATCCTCCTTGGCTCTACAGCAAGGAACGTATTCCGAGCCCATCCCATTGAGGTGCATTCATCCATGACAAAGAAAGTTTATCTGGCCGGTCCTGAAGTCTTCCTTCCAAACGCCCGTGAAATACTCGACCGGAAAGCAGCGCTTGCCCGCGAGGCCGGGCTTCTCCCGCTCTCACCCGGCGATCTGGAAATCCCGCAGACGAATTCGAAGCGCGAGCGGGCGGCGGCGATAAACGCGGTGGACGAGAAGATGATGATGGAGGCCGACGCCATCATCGCCAATCTGACGCCGTTTCGCGGCATTGCCGCCGATACCGGCACGGCTTTCGAACTCGGTTTTATGTGCGCAAGCGGCAAGCCTGTCTTCGCCTATACGAATGTGGCCCGGGATCACAGCGGACGGGTGAGCGATCTTTATGGCGGGGCCGTCGCCTATGACGCCGAAGGTCGGCTGCGGGACCCGAACGGGATTGCGATCGAGGATTTCGGCCTGGCCGACAATCTCATGCTGCACGCCGGGATCGAGCGGCGCGGCGGCGTCCTCATCGTCGGGGACGCGCCCCGCGATGCGCTCTATACGGATTTGGCCGCGTTCAAGGCGTGCCTCGCCATCGCTGTCGAGAAGCTGCGATAGAAGCGGCCGAGCGGTCAGCAACGGTGCCGAGCCGGGCTCGGCACCGTCTGTTGGGAATAGCAGCCCGCCGTCAGACCAGACCCGGCACGACGAACACCAGCCAGGCAATGATCGGGCCGATGATAGCGATCAGGGCGCTGTAGATCAGCAATTGTCGCAGCACCTGCTCTCGCCTGTCATCCGGCGCATTGGCGACGACAAGGGCGCCATTGGTGGAAAACGGGCTGGTATCGACGATCGTGGTCGAGATTGCGATCGCGGCGACCACGCCGACGGCGCTGATATGTCCTTGCAACAGGAATGGAACGGCGAGAGGGATGATTGCGCCGAGCAGCGCGGTCGACGATGCAAAGGCCGAGACGATTGCACCGGTAAAGCAAAGCAGAAGCGCCACCAGCAGCGGCATGCCCAGACTGGATATGCCGTGCGCCACATAGTCGACCGTCCCGGCTTTTTCCATCACGCCGACATAGGTGATGATGCCTGATATCAGCAGCACGGTCGACCAGCTGACCTTGTCGATCGCCGCTTTCTGGGTCTTTGGCGACAGCAGCGCCAGGGCGACGGCCACCGTCATTGCGACGAGGCCGACGTTGAACTTGAAAACCAGGGCGCCGACGCCAAGCGCCGTCAAGCCGATCAGGGTGGTAATTCTCTGATTGTCGAGGCGCAGCTTCGTCGCGGTATCGGCCGCCGTGCCATAGGCGTGTTCCCTGATCGGTTTTGCCGGCGTGCCGCCATGACCTCTGATCGACGCCGATACGCCCTCGGGATGAAGTTCGGGCAAGGGGCCGATTGATGCGGCTTCCTGCGTCTTCACTCTGGCGCCACCGAAAACGAAAAAGACCAGCACTGCTATCGCCAGGTTGAAGAAGAAGCTGGAGAGAAACAACGACGTCGGCGCGAAAGGCAGGCCGGCCTTCTCGACGATCTGGTTGGTGATGCCGCCATAGATGCTGATCGGTGAAAAGCCGCCCGCCTGCGCTCCGTGGATCACCATCAGGCCCATCATGACAGGGTGAATGCGGTACTGCACGGCAAAGCTCAATGCGACGGGCGCGAGGATGGCGACCGCGGCCGGGCCAAGAGCACCGAAACCGGTAATTACAGCGGCGACGAGGAACATCACCCAGGGAATCAAGGCGATCCGCCCGCGCACCAGGCGGACGGCACATTCGACCAGCCAGTCGATCGTGCCGTTGATCTGCGCGATGGCGAAGAGGTAGGTGACGGCCACGAGCGTCAGGAACAAGTCGCTCGGAAAGCCGGCGAAAATGTCGCTGGTCTTCATCCCGATGACCATGGAGCCGAGCACGAAGGCGCCGGCAAAGGCCAGCGCGCCCATGTTGATCGGCTGGATCGTCGCAACGACAAACATAGCGACCAGCAGTCCTATGGATAGCAATTCAATGCCCATGATTCCCCTCCCTCCGACGCTTCCGGCGCCGTAGTTGCTGTTTTCGAGATTGATGCGGAATGCGGCGCACCCTCCTCCCAGAGGGCGAGGTCGTCTTACGTCACGGTGTAAAGATCGGCGTATTGCTGCCGCAGAATGTTTTTCTGAACCTTGCCCATCGTGTTGCGCGGCAGGTCGTCGGCGAAGATGATGCGCTTGGGCTGTTTGTAGCGGGCAAGACGGTTCTGGAGGGCGCTGACGATGGTCTTTTCATCCAAGACGGCGCCGGGCTTGCGCACGACAATGGCGGTCACACCTTCTCCGAAATCGGGATGCGGCACGCCGATCACAGCGCTCTCGACCACGCCCTCGATCTGGTCGATCTCACCTTCGACCTCTTTCGGATAGATGTTGTATCCCCCCGAAATCACCAGATCCTTTCCACGGCCGACGATGTGGACATAGCCTTGCCGGTCGATCTTGCCGAGATCGCCGCTGATGAAGAAACCGTCGGCGGTGAATTCGGCCGCGGTCTTTTCCGGCATGCGCCAATAGCCCTTGAAGACGTTCGGCCCCTTGATCTCGATCATGCCGGTTTGTTCAGGCGGCAGCCCTTGACCCGTGGCGGGATCGGTGACCCGCACCGTCACATCAGGCAATGGAAAACCGACCGTTCCGGCAATTCGTTCGCCGTCATAGGGGTTCGACGTGTTCATATTGGTTTCCGTCATGCCGTAGCGCTCGAGAATCGCGTGACCGGTCCGTGCCTGGAACTCGGTATGTGTTTCTGCAAGCAGCGGAGCCGAACCGGAGATGAAGAGGCGGATGCCGGCGACCGTCTCTCTGTTGAGGCGCGGGCTTTGCAGGAGGCGCACGTAGAAGGTCGGCACCCCCATCAGCATCGTCGCCTGCGGCATCAGCAACAGCACCGCATCCGGATCGAACTTCGACAGCAGGAACATCGAGGCGCCGGCAAGCAGCGTGACATTCGTGGCGACGAACAGCCCGTGCGTGTGAAAGATCGGCAAGGCATGGATCAGCCGATCGTCGGCCGTGACGCGCCAATAATCCCGCAAGGTCAGGGCGTTCGAGAGCAGGTTCCCATGGGTGAGCATCGCGCCCTTGGAACGGCCCGTCGTTCCCGACGTGTAGAGGATCGCCGCCAGATCGTCGGCGGAGCGCGAGGCATCGACGAAGTCGGCCGGCTCATCGCGCGCAAGATCGAGCAACGAGCCGGTGCCGTCAGTGTCGAGCGTTTCGACGATCGCGCCGTGCGCCTTCGCGATCGTCTCCACGCCCGTTCGGGCAGCCGACGCAACAACCACCAAACGCGGCTCGGCGTCGCCGATAAAATAGTCGAGTTCAGCCAGCGTATATGCCGTGTTGAGCGGCAGGTAGACCGCCCCGCTGCGAAGACAGGCGAGATAAAGGATCAACGCCTCGGCACTTTTCTCCACTTGCACCGCTACTCGATCGCCCGGGCGAATGCCGAGCGCATCCATGGCGCTGGCGATGCGGCCGGAAAGAGCGAATGCGTCATCGTAGGTCCATGTGCGCGTGCTATCGATCCGGATGAACGGAGCGTCACCGGGCGCGGCGGCCCGCATGGCGTCGAAAAGATGGTTGCTCACTTTCGCCCTCCTCCAAGCGTTGAGTTCATGATCTGTGCGAATGGCCGGGAGCCTTGCTGGCCATTGCCGCTGCTGCGGCTTTCGTCATGCTGGTTGGCCAGGTTTTTGACGGCCGGCGAGGCGATCACTTCGCCGCGCTGCGCCAGCGCCTCGTGGTTGGCCACGATATCGTCGAGCTTATAGAGATAATTGACCATAAGTCCGTGTGCCTGCTGCATGGCCTTCGGCGAGCGGTCGCCCAGAAAATTCAGTCTTTCGAGCCGGGCGCCATTGCCGAGATGGAAGCGGGCGACGGGATCGACAGGGCGCCCCTCCGGCGTCCGCTCGATCAGGAAATAGCGCGCAGCAAGAGGCAGCAGCACACGCTCCACTTCGGTGGCCGTATTCTCGTTGTCGGGCCAGTTCGGATCGTCCAGCAGCATCAGTGTTTTGCGGGCGGCGTCCGGCAGCGACCGGCCGGCGGCCGAATCACGCGCCTTGGCAAGCCAGCGGGCAAAACCTGGAACGGGCGACAGCGTGACGAAATTCTTCAGGCCGGGCAGGTCTCTGCGCAGGTCTTCCACGACCTGCTTGATCAGGAAGTTGCCGAACGAGATTCCGCGCAAGCCATCCTGGCAGTTCGAGATCGAATAGAAGACCGCCGTCGTTGCCTCGTCGGCATTGATCTGCTCCCTGCCCTCGTCGAGCACATCGCCGATCGCGCCGGGCACCGATCGTGTGAGCGCCACCTCGACGAACACCAGCGGCTCGTCGGCCAGCCGGGGGTGAAAAAAGGCAAAGCATCGGCGGTCGGATGGTGCCAAACGACGGCGCAGCTCCTCCCAGCCGGCGATCTCGTGCACGGCCTCGTATTTTATGATTTTTTCAAGAATGTAAGCCGGCGTCGACCAGTCGATCGGGCGCAGCGTCAGAAAACCACGATTGAACCAGGAGCCGAACAGATGCGTGAAGTCGGCGTCAAGGGCGTGATAGCCTGCGGATTGGTCTTTGGAAGCAAGCAATTGCTGGCGCATCCGGACGAGTTTGGCAGTGCCGTTCGGCGCGTGATTCAACCGCCGCAGAAGCTCCTGTCGCCGTGGCTCGGCTGCCTGGTGGAGAGCAATGATGACGGCCGAGCTTTTGTCAGTGCGATAATTTTCAATCGCCTGGTCGAGCTTGGCCGTGTCGGGGCCGAACTTTTCGTGAAGCATATGGAGGAATGCCTGCGCGCCGTCGCTGTCGAGCGCCTCCCAGCGATCGAGTATCTCGGCCGCAAGGGCCATGCCCGACGCTTCGCCCCGGCTCGATAGCAACATGTCACAGAGCGTCTGGAGATCGGCCTTGGCTGCGGCCTGCGTGGCGCGCGAACCGGAAAACAGAAGCTGGCGTCCGCGGTCCGTAATGCTCTGCAGCATGTCGGTGAAGAAGGAAGTCTCGGACATGCCATTCTCCTCTCTGCCGGATGGCCGGCGGCATTATGCACGGTATTTAACGGCTGCTTCCCATCGCGGAACTTCATCGGTAGTATGTAGACTGCCACCTTTCGTACACGAGATAAATAATCTTGTATACGAGAAATGCGTTTTCGTATGAAGAAAGTGAAGCGGATGTCCGAGAATGTCGGCCGATGGCTGCGGGATGAAATTGAAAATTCAATTCTTTCCAACGAGTTCTCCCCTGGCGAGCGGCTCGACGAAATGGTGCTTGCGACACGGTTCGGAGTCTCCCGCACACCGGTGCGCGAAGCGCTGATGCAACTCGATGCGATCGGACTCATCGAAATTCGGCCGCGCAGAGGTGCAGTTGTCATCGATCCGGGACCGCACCGCGTCTATGAGATGTTCGAGGTTATGGCAGAGCTGGAGGGCCTGGCCGGCTCGCTCGCCGCGCGGCGGCTGGACAAGGCCTCCCGGGAAGCGATCGCCGCCGCCCACGGCCGCTGCGAACACTCAGCCGGCGCCGGCGATAGCGATGCCTATTATTACGACAATGAGGAATTTCATAAGGCCATCTACGCAGCCGGCCGAAGCGATTTCCTCGAGGAGCAATGTGTGCAATTGCACCGACGGCTGCGACCCTACCGCCGCCTCCAGCTGCGCGTGCGAAACCGCCTGTCGACATCCTTCTCGGAACATTGCGCCATCGTCGATGCGATCTTTGCCGGGGATGGCGATGAAGCCCGCCGTCTGCTGCGGACGCATGTCGGCATTCAGGGTGAGAGATTCAGCGATCTGGTCGCCAGCATGGCAAACAGATGAGCACTGTTGGAAAACTGTCCGGCGGACTGATCGATGTTCAGCGGTCGCTTCCCACAGGCTGCGATTAATTGCATCATACGAATGATCGCTGCGGTTCTTGAGAATACTATGTCGGGAGTGCCCAGGGATTCACGAGCGCCACTCCCATGCCTTCGAAATCCTTGATATTGCGCGTGACCAACGTCATGCGGCGGGTGAAAGCTGTCGCCGCAATATAGGCGTCGTTGATCGGTTTGGGATTGGGCACATGCCACTGGGCCGCCTGAACGGCCGCCGCCTCGTCCAGAGGCAGGATACGGCCGGAAAATGCTGCGAGAACGGAATTTTCCAGCCAGTTACGCAGCACCTTCCCGGCGGCTGCATCATGATGCTCGACCAGCCGAACGCCAATTTCCAGTTCGTGCAGGACGACAGATGAAATGAAGGTCTCAGCCGGATCGGCGGTTTCGTTCCAGACTACCACATTGGGGTCGGCCTTGCCGCTCGCGACCTTGCGCAGTTCGGACACAACGTTGGTATCGAGCAACAGCATCACGAAAGATCGACCGGTCGGGCATGCTCGGTGCGCGGCGGGAGCGTCAAGTCAACGTCTTCTGCTCCCGGCGCTGCCAGCATGTCACCAAGGGTCCGCATTTTGCCGGTAAGCCGCTTGTACTCGTCGAACGACAAGAGAACATGCGCAGGCCGCCCCCTGTCGGTGATGATCACAGGCCCGTCCTTGGCGGCGCGCTTGGCGCGGCCGAGATCCTGATTGAGTTCTCGGCCTGAAAGCGTGGTGACGGTCATGGCGAGCCTCCATTTGTGGTAACGTAACCACATTTAATCCCCACTAGCCGGAATTACAAGATACAGTCGCTGCCTCGCCCTTGATCGCAAGCTCCGACCTACAATCGGCAAGCACCGCAATCGGATGAACTCTGCGGCGATTGATTATCCGGCCCGCAGTCATGGGCGTTTCGAAATCCGCGGCGTCTCGCCTTCAGAGGCGCCACAGATCCGTCGCCGCCAAATTTAAGTGCAAGAGCTTCGTGCCGACCATTGACATCCGTGGTGTTAAGGCCGAAGCCGCACTCGGCCACGCAATGCGCGGCTGTTTTCTTGAGGATTCGACAGATGAAGACCAAGGCGGCGACAGCCAATGCCGGAAACCTGATCATGACCGGTGTCCTGCTAATGCTGCTCGGCGATCTGCTCTTTGCGCTGAACGATGCGATGGGCAAATGGCTGATGACGAGCTTTGCCGTCGGCCAGGTGCTGGTGATCCGCTCGCTCGGCGCTTTCATCGTGCTCGGACCGATGATCGCGAGGCAAGGGCCGATGGCCCTGTTCCGCGTCGAGCAGAAGGGCCTCCAGTTCATGCGGGTGGCCATGGCGACCGGCGATGTCGCGCTGTTCTATGCGGCCGTCGCCTATCTGCCGCTCGCAGACGTGATGACCTTCTATATGGCCGGGCCGATCTACATTGCCGCGCTCTCGCATTTCTTTCTCGGGGAAAAGATCGGCTGGCGCCGCTGGCTGGCCGTCCTGATCGGCTTTACAGGCGTCGTCATCGCGCTGCGCCCGTCGACGGCGATGCTGTCGCTTCCATCGCTCTTCGGCCTTGTCGGCAGCTTTGCCTTTGCGCTGTCGCTGGTGATGAGCCGTTATCTGCGCTCGACCAGCGACACGACGCTGGTGACATGGCAGACGATCGCGGCCCTTGCCACCGGCGTCGTGCTCAGCATCGGCCATTGGCAGTCGGCAACGCTCGTCGATTGGTCCGGCATGCTGCTGCTCGGCGTCGTCGCCACCTGCGCGCACCTCCTGATCACCCGCTCGCTGAAGCTCGCCCCCGCATCGCTGCTGGCGCCGCTGCAATATACGCTGCTGCTCTGGGCGATCGTGCTCGGCTACATCTTCTTCAGCGATATTCCCGATATGCAGATCGTCGTCGGCGCCGCCATCATCGTCTTTGCCGGGCTCTTCATCTTCCACCGGAAGAACCTGAAAGAGACGGTTCCCGCCGAAGCGGTCCCGCCGGACGGCCATTGAGGGTATAGCGCCGCTTATCTTTCAGCCTCGCACAAGACGCTGCTGTATGGAGGCTTAGTCACGCAGGCTTTCCACGGAACAATTTGGACGCCTGCACGCTACTCCCGAGCATTCAAACCCGGGAGATCGCAATGGCGTCCATGACCCTCGAAGACCTGTCCTCGCAACTGAAGAAGATCGATTTCTGCATGCTGTCGACGAATGCCGGGTCGGGCCGCATCTCGACCCGACCGATGAGCAATAATGGCGACGTCGAATATGACGGGGATTCCTGGTTCTTTTCGTACGAGGACAGCAGGAAAATTACGGAGATCGACGGCATCGACATCGTCTCGCTGACGTTCACGGCACCTCCCAGCCTCCTCGGCAAACCGGGGATTTTCATCGCTGTCGAGGGCTTCGCCTCGCTGGTGCGGGACAAGGCAGCATTCGAAGAACATTGGGTGCCCGATCTGGAGCGGTGGTTTCCTGAAGGTGTGGACACTCCCGGGATCGTTCTTATCAAAGTTTCGGCGTCCTCCATCCGGTACTGGGATGGTGAGGAAAACGGCGAGGTCACCCTGCCCGGCTCAGCGAGCTAAGGTGATTGCGTGAAGGGGTGCCCTACTCTGCGGGCGGCTCCCAGCCGAAGACGCTGCGGCCGCCGAAATCGGCGGATTGGCGAAATTCGCCGGCGATAATCTCCTTGAGGTCGGGACCGGTGACGTAGCGTTCTATCTGCCTGGATTGATCATCCAGGCGCTTGAGCGCCTGCAGCTCCTCCTCCCGTCCGAGCCTGCCCTTCTGCACCGCCGATTTCATCACGCCGATCGTTTCGTCATAGACCTTGAGCGGAACCGGGAAGGGATGGCGGTCCTTGCCGCCATGGGCGATCGAGAAACGCGCCGGATCGGAAAAACGGCAGGGCGCGCCGTGGACGACTTCGGCCACCATGGCCAGCGCCTCCACCGTGCGGGCGCCGACACCGGGAACCAGCAGCAGCTCTTCGAAATCCGCCGGCCCGCGGTCGGCAGCGGCGGCGAGATTTCCGTGCAGGCGCCGCATGTTGACGTCGCTCTCGCGCACGTCGTGATGGGCCGGCATGATCAGGTGCGGCAGCATCGGCTGAGCGGCCGGCTCGGGCGCCGGCTGCTCGACACGCCGCAGCGCCGCCGCCTCGCGGACGATCCTGTCGGGACCGAGCGTCGCCAGCAGGTCGAGCTGGCCGCGCCGCGAGCGCTCGGCGCGCCTGTCGGCAAGATTGACGATCGTCCCCTGGCTCCTGCCCTCGATTGCCGCATGCGGCGAGTCGACGAAACTCTCCAGCCCTTCCGATAGCCAGTGATAGCGCCGGGCCTGCCGCCTGTCGCCGTTCATGCCCTGCTGCACGACCACCCAATGACCGTCATCGGCGACGATGAAGCCGTGCAGGTAAAGATCGAACCCATCCTGAAGGGCAGCGCTGTCGACCTTGGCGATGAGACGGCTCGTCGTCGCCAGGCCTTCGCCATCGAGGCCGACGCGCTCGCCGATCGAGACGAGCTCCTGCGGGGTCTTGCGCGAATGCGCGCCGCGGCCGCCGCAGACATGCAGGCCGAGCTCGCCGGCGCGCGGTTTCAGCCCGCGCTTCAGCGCGCCGAGAACGCTGGTGGTGATGCCGGAGGAATGCCAGTCCATGCCCATCACAGCGCCGAAGGACTGAAACCAGAAAGGATGGGCGAGCCTGCGCAGGAATTCGTCGCGGCCGTAGTGATGCACGATCGCTTCGGTGATCAGGGCTCCCAGCCGTGTCATCCGGTCGCCGAGCCAATGCGGCACACGTCCCCCGTGAAGGGGAAGATCGGCGCTGCCTGCTCGTTGTGACATTCTCGTTTCCTTGCGCTTCCATCGCCGGACGAAGTCAGCCCGGCCGCCTCTTCCGACACCGCACGGAACCCAAAAATATTCCAGGCGTTTGTTTTCGCAGTTAAAGGCCGAGGCAATCATGACCGCATTCGAGACCGTCTTCAATCACCCGAGCCTGCCCCAGGCAAAATCACAACGGCCGGACGGCCGCGAAAAACAGAATGACAGCGCTTTGCGCCTGGAGGGCGATGCCGAGAAGGCGGCCTTCCTGATCAACGGCAACAGATATTTCGCCGAAGTGTCACGGGCGCTGCGGCAGGCACGGCGCAGGATCTGGATCGTCGGCTGGGATTTCAATCCCGACATCCCGTTGGAACCGGAAAAATCCGACGAGACTTTGGCAGACCTGCTGCATGCGCTTGCAGCGGCCAATCCCGAGCTCGAAATACGCATCCTCATCTGGGCGCTCGGGCCGGTCTATTCGGAAAAATCCCTGCAGGTGCTTCGCAAGAAGAGCTTCCCGAGGAATGCCAGGATCGACCTGCGTTTCGACCTTCAAGGTGCCGTTCGCGGCTGCCACCATGAGAAGCTCGTCTGCATCGACGACACGGTCGCCTTCATCGGCGGCATCGACCTGACGTCGCGGCGATGGGATACCAAGCGCCATCGCGCCAGGGACAGGCGCCGGCGTGACCCCGAGGGCGTTTCCTACGACCCGCTGCATGACGTGCAGGCGATGGTCACGGGCGACGCTGCCCGGCTGATGGGCAATATCGCCAGGCGGCGCTGGGAAAATGCCACCGGCGAAAAACACCTGCCGCCTGCCGAGCCCGCACCCTTCCTCTGGCCGGACGATCTTGCCGTTTCGCTGCGGGAAATCCTGGTGAGCTTCGCGCTGACGGAGCCGTCGACAACCACGCGCGGCGGCATCAGCGGCGGCATCGCCTCGACATTGGATATCATCTCCCGGGCACGACGCCTGCTTTATATCGAGGCGCAATATCTCGCCTCCTTCCGCGTCGCCGATGCCATTGCCGCACGGCTGCAGGAGGAAGACGGCCCCGAGGTCGTCATCATCTGCACGCGCAGCTCTCACGGGCTGATCGAAAAACTTATCATGGGCGGCAATCGCGACCGCGTCATCCGCCTTCTCAAACGGGCCGATCGTGCGAGCCGGCTGCGGGTCTATTTCCCCGTCGTACCCGGGCCAATCGTGCCCGGGCCGAAAGTGCCCGGGCCGACGGTCGACGAGGTCGAGGTGCTGATCCATTCCAAACTGATGATCGCCGACGACGAGTTGGTGCGCATCGGCTCCTCCAATCTCAACAATCGCTCCGAAGGCCTGGATTCGGAATGCGATATATTGTTTCACGCCGCAACGGACGAACACCGCCGCGCGATCGCGGAGCTGCGCAATCGTCTGCTGGCGGAATATCTCGGAACGAGCACCGCGAGTTTTGCGGCGGCCTACGCGCAAAGCGGCTCGGCGATCGAAGCGATCGACGCGCAGAATGATGGCACTCGGTGTCTGAGAGAATTTGCCGTCGAGCTTTCCGGCAGCATCTCACCGGTCAGAGGTACCGGGTTCTTCGACCCGGCCCGCCCTTTCCTGCTCTTACACCGACTGGGCCTCGGCGCCCTCATCCGCCTCTTCATCCGCCCCGCGTGACCTTCGAAAAACGATCTCGGTGATGACGAGAAGCGTCGTGCCGAGCGCCAGCGGAATAAAGAAATAGGCGCAGCGGAACGCGATCAATGCGCCGATCGAGGCCTCCTTCGGCACGGCATAGGAGACGGTCGCCTCGAGCACGCCGAGTCCACCCGGAACATGGGTTGCGAGAATTGCCGAATTGGCCAGCACATAAGCCGTCACCGACCTGAAGAAGGCGACGTCGCCGAAAGCCGAGAGCATCTGGTGCAGGCAGGCGGAAACGAGCATGAAGTTGAGCGTCCCGATGCCGATCTGCGCGACGGCAATCGAAAACCGCGGCAACTGAAACGACCAGCGCCAGAGCCGCAACGTGGCGCGGACGAAAAACGCCAGCCCCGCATAGACGACCGGCACGATGAGCGCCAGCAAGCCGAAGATGCGCACATTGGCCGGATCGAGCCGCAGCAGGCGCCCGGCATCACCCGGATTGACGATCAGCGCAAGACCGCCGAGCGTGATCAGTCCGAGCCCGACCGTGACGCCGCAGAACAGGATGATCTTCGCCACGTCCTCGGTCGTCAGCCCCCAGCGCGAATAAAAGCGGTAGCGGAAGGCGCCGCTGCTCAGCCCGGCAAAACCGATATTGTGGCCGAGCGACAGGCTGATGAACGAAGCCAACGCAATTTTGGGATACGGCAAGGATTTGCCGAGCGAGCGGATCGCCAGGAGATCGAAGCAGCCAAGGCATAGATAGGATGCCGCGGCAAAGAGAAGCGCTGTACAGAAGCTTGAAAGCGGTATGCTGCGAACCGATTGGACGATCTGGTCGAGGCTGTACTGCTGGAAGATGCGATAGAGAAGAAAGACCGCAAGACAAAGGGCGGCAACGAGCAGTCCATTCCAGATCATGCTTTTCAAACGCATCGATTGTCCTCAGGAATGCCAGCGTGATGGGCCGATAATCTGGAACGATCAAACGAGTTTTGTGTTCCCCCGGGGAACCGCATCCATGTCCCCAGGGGACGAGCTTCAACGGGCCCATGCCGGAAAAATCCATCAAACTCCTGACCTATAACGTCCACAGCTGTATCGGCAGCGACCGTAAGCTCGATCCCGGGCGCATCGCTTCGGTCATCGCCGAGGCGGAGGCCGACATCGTCGCTCTCCAGGAGGTCGATGTGCTCAGGCGCAGGACGGGCGGCATCGACCAGGCCCATACGATCGCCTCACTTCTGAAAATGCAGGCGCATTTCCATCCGGCGCTGTCGGTTGCCGAAGAGCAGTATGGCGATGCGATCATCACCGCCTTGCCGACCGGCGCGGTCAAGGCCGGTCCGCTGCCCTCCATCGGCGAGCAGCGCGGCGCCCTTTCCGTCGAAATCCTGGTCGGCGACAGAAAACTGCGGGTCGTCAACACCCATCTCGGCCTTCGCGGGCGCGAGCGCATGCGGCAAATGACGACGCTTTTGAACTCGGGCTGGCTGTGCGGAACGGCGGACGAAGCTCTCCCCACCATCCTCTGCGGCGACTTCAATGCCATTCCGTCATCAGCGACTTACCGACTTGCCACGCGGTCGTTGAAGGATGCCCAGCTCGCAGGCAATGTCAGGCCGCGCGCGACCTTTCCCTCCCGTTACCCGCTGATGCGTATCGACCACGTCTTCGTCACCGACGATCTCATCGTCAAACAGGCGACGGTTCTGGATAACCGCCTGGCAAGGGTCGCTTCAGATCACCTTCCTCTGCTTGCGGAAATTGCTTTCGCCTGATCGCCGCTGTCGCGCTCGCTGGCGCCGATATCTGTTGAGAAACGACATTCACCATCACTCGTGGCGACATCGAAACGAATGTTTCACAAATAATGTGATATGGAATATTCATTCCGCTGCCTCGTGTCTCTGGGGGGCGGATGTGTAGTCGGTTCGAGCGGATCAGGACTTTCACTCGAAATCGACTGCGCTCCTGGGGAAGAGGGAGGGGTTGATGTTGGGCAGGCTGTTGTCACGTGTGCGCATTCAGACGCAGGTGATGGTTTTCATCGTTCCGTTCATCGTGAGCATCATGGCCGTGGGCGCCATGGGCTTTTATGCATCGAGCCTGCTTCAGGGGCGGATGGATATTTCCAACTCCGTCCTGCAGTCCTTGAGCGGCTTTCGCAATCTGTCCGCCGCGATGGCCGAATTCCTTGCCAATGCCACGCAGGAAAACCGGGATGCCGTCACCGCCAGGCTTGCCGATCAGCGCACTCTATTGAAATCCGGTCTCGACCGGCTCGCCGCCGATCGCAGCGGCCAGCAGGAGTTGGAGCAGGCGCTGTCTTCCATCGACGGAATTTCCGCTCGCATGGATACTCTGTGGCAGCTTCAGGAGAGCCGGGCAGCATTGCTTGCCGATCTTCAAAAGGCGCAGAGCGTCGTCGTCTCGTCTCAGACGGATATCGTCGAAGGTTCCAAGGTTCTCCAGCGTGCTGCCGACAGCCAGGAAGACGAAGCCCGCAATACGCTGGGCGACGCACAGCGCATATCGGACTTCGCCTCCTTCGCCCAGTCGCTGAACGACAAGGCTCAAGCCGCCGGCCCGATCGGCGGTCCCGACATGGAGGAACTCGCCCGGCAGCAGCGCATCGTGGGGATGGCGCTGGGCGGCGAGGCGCCGGAGGCCAAAAAGGCGATCGACGATACCATTGCCGCCTTGAAGCCGCTTGTCGAAACCGCCGGCCAGACCGAGGAGCGTGCAGCCGGCCTCAAGGATGCGACGGCGCAGATCGTCGCCAGGCTGCCCGAATTGCAGGCGGTCGCCGCACGCCGGCTGAAGACGGTAACGGATAAGGCGGCCGAGACCGCCAAATCGGTCGAGCGCGCCAAGACGGGTCAGAGAGACGGCCAGAAACTGACGACCTCGGCCTACGTGATCCAGATCGTCATGGCGAAACTGACGCTTGCGCCCACGGATGCCAATCTTCAGCGGCTGTTGCAGGAAATCATGGCCGTCAGGAAGGGCCTGGACACGTTGGTTTCCAATGCCGGCGGGGTTGCGCAATTCGACAATCTCAAGCCGAAGCTGCTGCCGGCGCTGGATAAGATGCAGAAGGCCGCCACCGACCTCGTCCGCATCAGCGCTCAGCGCCAGGACGAATTCCACGCCGCAGCCGCCGATGTCGACGGGATGTGGTCGCAGCTGACGGCCTTCGCCGAAATGCAGCGGCAGAACGCCGCCGCAGAACGTACCGATGCCAATTCCATGTCTCTGGGAACGACGATCCTCGGCGTGGTGATCGCAATCCTCGCCGGGGTCGGGCTGACGGTGACGCTCAAAGGTCCGATCAACCAGATCACCTCGGCCATGCGGCGGCTCGCCGACGGCAAGCTCGAAACCTCGATCACCGGCGAAAGCCGGGCCGATGAAATCGGCGACATGGCCCGCGCACTGGGCATCTTCAAGAACAACGCCATCGCCAAGGTCGAGATCGAGGAACGCAGCGAGATAGAACGGACGCGGGCCGAGGAGGAAAGGCATCGCAACGACGAGGAAAAACGCACGGTCGAACAGCAGATCGACTTTGCGGTGACGGCGCTCGCCGATGGCCTCGGGCGCCTGGCGCGCGGCGACATTTCCCAGACGATCACAACGCCTTTCTTCGGCCGGCTGGAGCAACTCCGCAACGATTTCAATGCGTCGCTGCTTCGCCTGCAGGAAACGATCGACCAGATCCGCACCAACACCCGGATGATCGAAGGCAATGCCGGCCAGATGGATCTGTCGGCGAGCAACCTTGCAAAGCGCACCGAACAGCAGGCCGTAGCACTTGAGGAAATCGCCGCAGCCATTGAAGAGATCACCACCACGGTTCGTTCGTCCGCGGCCTGCGCCGACGATGCCCGTCAGATCATCACCGACACCAAAGAGACGGCCGATTCCTCATCCGAGGTCGTGGCCAGCGCGATCGACGCGATGGGCAAGATCGAAGCGGCTTCCGACGAGATCGTGCAGATCATCGGCGTCATCGACGAGATCGCATTCCAGACGAACCTGCTCGCGCTCAATGCCGGCATCGAAGCGGCCCGCGCCGGCGAGGCTGGAAAAGGCTTTGCGGTCGTCGCCCAGGAAGTCCGCGATCTCGCCCAGCGCTCCGCCGAGGCCGGCCAGCGGATCAAACAGCTGATCGGGCGCTCGCGGGCGGAGATCACCAACGGGGCCCGGGTCGTACGCGAAACCAGCGAAGTCCTCGAAAGCATTTCCGCGAAAGTGGTCACCGCATCGGAGCAGATGGACGTCATTGCCCGCTCGAGCAGGGAACAGTACAACGCCCTGCACGAGGTCAATTCCTCCGTCAACCGGATGGATCAGATGACGCAGCAGAACGCGGCCATGGTCGAGGAAACGAGCGCAGCGACGAAGGAACTCGCCGACGAGACGAAGACGCTCCTGCATCTGATCGACCAATTCCAGCTGGATGAAACGGACGCGCGACGCGTGAACGCTG
Organism: Rhizobium sp. BT03; assembly: GCF_030053155.1. NCBI lineage: Bacteria > Pseudomonadati > Pseudomonadota > Alphaproteobacteria > Hyphomicrobiales > Rhizobiaceae > Rhizobium > Rhizobium sp. BT03. Next base: position 265,923 of record NZ_CP125641.1, on the reverse strand, counting down.
CATAGTGAGGCTCCGTTCTGCTTGGTAGTCGCTTGGCCCCTGATGGGCGGGCGCGTCAGTGACGACTGTAGAGCGGCGGCATCACCTCTTCATCCGAGAGCTCCGGATAGAGCCGCCGGCGGGTGCGATCGAGCGCTTCCGCCTCCCTGCGCTTCCGTTCCAGGAGTACGGCCGTGACGTCTTTGTAGGGAGCGCCGTCCTTCAAGGCGACGCGGACGATTCCGCCCTGCGAGAGGAAGTCGCAGAACGATCGTACCGAGCGAAGACGTGTCGTAATCTCGATATAGCGGTCGTCATGTCCAGGCATGCTCGCCTCCTTAAAACGTAAAATGTCACGAACACTTCGGCAAGAAGATGACGCTGGTTTCATGACGATCCCAGACCCGATCGGCCATATGCGGAAGCCGTTCCAAATGCGCAAACAGGTGCAGATTTCGCTTTGGGGCTTTGAACGTCATCCCCTGGCGAATTTCCGGTTCATAGCGGCGGCGACCAAGGGCAGCGCCGTGGTCGCGACGGTCCCGAGGGGCAGTCGCCTGATACCCCGCGTGACGACGAATGCCGCAGCCATCGCGCCGGCGAGCTTCAGCCACGGCTGATTGCCGAGCTGGGCATGGGCACTGGCATCTGCCCATCGGACGTTTTCAGTGACGACGGCCGCAGTCTGGTGTTTGATCACATGAAGGCGGGCCCGGAGGTTTTCGAGCTCCTCCCTCAGTTCCCGCAACCGACCTTCCAGAACATGCTCCTCCGAGACCAGGAACGGTTCCTCGATATAAGCTTCGGCCGGAGTCAGAGCATCCAGGCCAAGCGTGGCAAGGTAGGCCTCGTACTCGGCCTCGCTCGCGAACCCCTCACGCCGGATAAGATCCGGATTGATGTTCGTCTCCTCTCCGTTCGCCATCCGCGCGCCGGCATCGTCGTGTCTCTCTTCCCCGCCGACACCGGCCGGCTCGTCCTTAAACATGATGCGTCTCCCGTTGTTTCCTCGGCAGAACGCTCGATGGCTCTATTTGATCCATCACGGCCGCGACGAACTGAAACGCTCCGGCCGAAACTCCGCCAGCAGCGGATGACGGCGTCCGGTGGCGATCTCGTCCGCCAGCAGTTCGCCGGCGATCAGGCCGAGGGTGGCGCCACTATGGCTGAAGGCAACGAAATAACCCCAGATCGACGGCAGTTCGCCGAAGACCGGCTCGCCGTCGCCCGGAATGGGCTTCGGGCCGACCCCATAATCGTCGATCTCGAGCGTCGGGTTACCTTCGAGAACTTTCGACGCCTGGCGCAGCAGCCCATCCAGCGTCGATTGTCTGACGTCGTAGCTGCCGTCCGGCTTCACTCTGACCTCTTCCTCGGACCAGGCGGAATCGAGCGCAAAACCGCCATTGGGCATGGGCCGGATAGCGACGCGGGGGGTGTTGAGCACGGCCTTCAGCGAATGGCGGATCGGCTTGGTCCTGACGAGAAGGGCGACCGGCGTTGCATCGTCGATATGCTGGCCGGCTTCGGCAACGATTGCCGGAACCGCGCTGCCCGCGGCAAGCAGCACGGACTCCGCGTCCCAGCGCCTGCCGTCCGCGGCACTCACGCCGCAGACGCGGGCGCCGTCGACGTCAATCGTTGCGCGCCCGGCGTCCGTCACGATCTCGCCGCCGAGCGAACGGAATTCCTCCGCCAGAAGGCCGATCAGCGAGGGAAGATCGACCCAGCCTTCCCCGGGATTGAAGATCGCGCCCTGCGGCGTCACCGCGCCGGCGTCGACGCCGGGCGTCGCGCCGGCAATGTTTTCCTGGTCCAGCCATTGCGCGTGATAGCCGAGGTCGCACTCATGCTTGAAGACCTCGGCGATCTCATTGCCGGCGTCATCGGCATCCCAGGTCAAGCCACCATCGAAGCGGAGCCATGGCGCATCCGGATAGCGGGCAGCAAGGGTGCGATAACGGTCGATGCCGGCGAGGCGCAGCCGGTGATAGGCATCGGAGCGCTTCCGGGCCGAATTGAGCCAGGCGAGCGAACGGCCGGAAGCGCCGTTGGCGAGCGGCCCGTCACTGACGAGCACGGTGGCGATCCCGAGGCGCGCGAGATGGACGGCCGTCGAGACGCCGAATATGCCGCCGCCGATGACGACAACCTTCGAAGGTTTTGGGGAAGCATTCATGTCGATAACCTTGTTTCCTGCTATGTCGAACGAATTCCGATGCGTCCGTCGTGAGAGACGGCGGCATGCCTCGCCTCAGGGTTAGAGGACTTCCGCAAGGAAGCGCTTCAGCCGCTCGCTTTTGGGATGGTCGAAGATCTGCTGCGGGCAGCCGGCCTCGACGATGCGGCCCTCGTCCATGAAGACCACCTGATCGGCCACCCTGCGCGCAAATCCCATTTCATGCGTCACGACGGCCATGGTCATGCCCTGGCGGCCGAGAGCCGCCATCAGGTCGAGAACACCCTTGACCAGTTCGGGATCGAGCGCACTCGTCACTTCGTCGAACAGGATGAGTTCCGGATCCATGGCGAGAGCACGGGCGATGGCGACGCGCTGCTGCTGCCCGCCCGATAGGCCGGCCGGGCGATGATCCCTGCGCTCGGCAAGACCGACCTCGGCCAGACGCGCCTCGGCGATGCGTCGCGCCTCCTGTCTCGGCATCTTCTTGATTTTCGTCAGGGAAAGCATAACGTTCTCAAGAGCTGTGTGATCGGGAAACAGGTTGAAGTGCTGGAACACCATCCCCACCCGCCGGCGCAGCCGTTCCGGTTTCATGGCCAGAATGCTGTCGCCGTCGAGCAGGATATCACCGGCTTTCGGCTCCACCAGCCTGTTCATGCAGCGCAGCAGCGTCGATTTGCCCGAGCCGGAGGGGCCGATGATGCAGGTGACGGTCCCGGCGGCGATGTCGAGATCGACACCCTTCAGCACCTCGAGATCGCCATAGGCCATGCTGAGATCCCGGATGTTCAGGGCGCCGCCCTGGAAGCGCGGTTCCGCCTCCCCGGCAGACCCGGTCGCGGACGGCGGGCCGGCAGCGGCCTGCAACTCGCTCACCTCGGCCAAACCGCTCGCAACACCCGAGCCGCGGCCTTGTTTTCCGAGCCGCAGTCTCGCATCGATGTAATTGACCAAATGCGTGAGCGGCACGGTGATGACGAGATAGAAAAGACCCGCCAGCAACAAGGGCGACAGATTGCCGGTGACGACAGCCTGATCCTGGCCGACGCGAAAGATCTCCCGCTCGGAAGCGAGCAATCCGAGGAAATAGACGAGGCTGGAATCCTTGACGTTTCCGATGAACTGGTTGACCAGCGCCGGCAGAACACGCCGGATGCCTTGCGGGATGACGATCAGCCGCATGCCCTGCCCGTAGCTCATGCTGAGCGCCCGGCAGGCTTCCATCTGGCCGCGCTCGACACTTTGGATGCCCGACCGAAAAATCTCGCCAATATAGGCCCCGGCGATCAGGCTGAGCGCCAGGATGCCGAGCGGGAATGGCGACGGACCGAAGATCTCCCGCCCGATCCGGGCAAAACCCTGCCCGATGATCAGAATCGTGACGATTGCCGGCAGCCCGCGGAAGATATCGGTGTAGATGCGCGCCGGCAGCCGCAGCCAGCGAGACTGCGAGATGCCCATGACGGCGAGAGCCATGCCGATGACGACGCCGAGCACGGTGGAGGCAGCGGCCAGGATCAGGGTATTCTTCAGGCCGACGCTGATCATGCTCGGCAGCACTTCCGCCATGGCGTCCCAATCCAGGAAGCTGCGGCGCAGATTTTCAAGCCAGTTCATCGAGATCCCCATCGAAGCCCTTGCCGGGCATGACGCCGTCCGCCGAAGCGGACGGCTGGCGGGCTTACTTCTTGGGAAGATACTGGTCCGGCATCGGCGAGCCCGGGAACCATTTTTCGTAGAGGGTCTTCCAGGTGCCGTCCTGCATCGCGTCGTGAAGGGCGCCGTTCAGCGCCGTGCGGAAGGCGTCATTTCCCTTGCGGATCACGAAGCCTGCCGGCGCATCGAAAGATGGGATGTTGACCGCAACCTTCAGCGCAGGATAGCGCTCGCCATATTGTTTGGCGGCTTCGTAGTCGAGAAAATGCGCATCGACCGTGCCGTTATTGAGGGCGGCGACGGCGGAATTGTTGTCGGGGAATTTCACCAGATCGGTCCCGCCGAAATTCTTGGCCGCATAGACTTCCTGCAAGGTTCCCTGGACGACACCGAGGCGCTTGCCCTTGAGCCCGTCGGCATCCTTGATGCCGGCATCCGCGGTCAGGACCGAGAGGTAACCGGCAAGATAGCCGTCGGAAAAGTCGACGGTCTTCTTGCGGGCTTCGGTGGTTCCGATCGCCGCAACGGCAACATCGAATCGTTCGTTTGCCACCGACGGCAACAATGCCGAAAATTCCTGGCCCGTGAACGTCACCTTGTCTTTCGGAAAGCCGAGGCGGGAGACGACGTTGAGAAACAGTTCGATATCGAAACCGGTGAACTGGCCGTCCGCCGTCGCAAACGTATAGGGCTTAGAATCACCCATCGTGCCGACGCTAATCATCCCGGCCTCGATGAGGTTATAGGGATTGTCGGCCGCAGCCGCAGAGCCTGCCCCCACAGCAAGAAGGCACGTCAGAATGCCGGCCCGCAATGGAGTAAGCATGGCCGCAAATGATTGAAAAGGCTTCATCGTCGTTCTCCGCTCTGAAAGGAATGCTCTTGCCGGCATGTTGGTTCGCCCCGGCCGCGCATCAGCAGCTGGTATTTATGGAACAGAAACCGGTCTCCTATTTAAAGAGACCGGTCTCACGACATATTTGATATCGGTCAATTGACCGGTCGTCAACAACTCTTGTAGTCCTCGATTCATGGAAGATTCCGCTCACCCGAAACGGTCAGTCACGGTCGCCGACGTCGCCAAGGCCGCCAAGGTCTCGAAGGCGACGGCCGCCCGCGTGCTCGGCGGCTACGGTGTCGTCAGCAACAAGATCAAGGATCAGGTGATGGCGGCGGCGGCGGCGCTCGAATACCGCCCGAACGAGCTCGCCCGGAGCATGAGCACCGGACGCTCAGGCATCATCGGCGTCGTTGTCGGCGATATCGAGAACGCTTTTTTCAGTCTGGCGGTGCGCGGCATCAGCGATGCGGCGCGCCTTGCGGGCTTCAACGTCATCATCGCCAATTCTGGCGAACAGCTCGAAGCGGAAAAATCGGCCGTCGATCTGCTGATCGGCAAGCGCGTCGATGGGCTGATCGTCACGCCGGCCCGCTGCGACCGCCCCGATCACCTGCAGCATGTCCGCCGCGCCGGCGTGCCGCTGGTTCTGTTCGACCGGGCCATCCCGGAACTCGATGTCGACGCCGTGACCGGCGACGACCGGGAGGCGGCACTCAGCGCGACCCGGCATATGATCGCCCAAGGACATAGCCGCCTCGCCTATGTCTCGGCCATGGACGCCGAGGAAGGCGGGCTCACCGATATCGCTGGGATTTCGAATTCCGCCGTACGCGAACGCGTGGAAGGCTTCGTGAGCGCCCTGACCGAGGCGGATTTGCCGAACCCTCTTCATTACATTCGGCTCGGCGCCACCGACCAGCATCAGACGGACGCCGTGATCAAACGCCTGCTCTCGGAAATATCGCCGCCGACGGCGCTGTTGGCGTCCGACAGCCTCGTCGGCTTGCGCATTTTCAAGTCGCTGCAATCGCTCGGCCTGTCGATCCCTGAGGATGTCTCGATGATTTCCTTTCTGGACGCCGACTGGACCAGCGTCACCGTTCCACCGATCACCATCATCGACCAGCGCGTCTACGAACTGGGCAAACTCGCCGGCGAACGGCTCGTCGCCCGCATCGAGGGCAACCCTCTTGCCGTGGAACGTCTGCGCGTCGCCACCAGCCTCGTCCTGCGCGGCTCCGTTGCGACGATCGGCCGGTGATCTCCGGGTTAGAGCGGACGGGCTTTAGTCATAGAGCTCGCCATGACCGATCTGCTCCTGCCTGGCAGATGCGTCGCTGACGGGGTCGTCGGCCGGATCGGGATCTTTCTTGTTGGCATCGCTTAGAAACTGGGCGGCCTTAAGCAGCGCCGCGGTTATCTCTTCGGTTGCCCATCCGGCTTCATTGGCGGCTGCAATCAGCTTTTCCAATGCGTCGCGCGCGGCATCGGTCGCCTCTTTGAAGCGTTGCACAGGCGCTTCGGTTTTTGGCGGTGGAAAGGTCATCGGCATTCCCTCCATTCGGTCCGGCTATTGGAGATGAACGCAGCCCGCGGGAAATGGATGCACGATCAAGCCGATTTCGGTTACGACTTTCAGCCTCAGATGACCGTCTGAAGCAGAAACGGAGAGCGCTCCAGCGGACGCTGGGCGAGGATCCTCAGCATCGCCGGGCCTTGTATGCCGGTCGTCGTCGTAGAGCGGCCGTCGTGATAGACCACCGTCATGACGCGGCTGAGGCTATCGTACCTGATCTGTGCGATCGTGCGCGTGTGAATCGGAAAGATGAATTCGTGGGGCTGCGATTTTCGCCTGGAGCGCTTCGAGCTCATCGTGATGCTCCGGCAAAATGATGGCAGCATTGACCCGGCCGTCCCCTCAGGATACGCGTGATAGTCGACAACACATCCCTCATCGAGTGTCTCCAATGCGCTCAAAATTCGACCAAGCGACCATGCGGTCAGTTCCGGCAATCGAACCGGCGATCTCCAGGTCGGAGACTTGGCCTCAACACTACAGACGCCGATCAAGCACATATTGTTTCCATGGTCGCGTGACATCGGCGTGACACGCAATCACAGCTCGAAAAACCTGCCCGGAACGGGCTTGGCGGCATGTCAGTTCCCCCCGGGGAGCACCGACAGCCCATCAATGCAATGTTCTGTGCATCCCATGGGCGCAGGCGGCCTGCGGCCAGCCTTCGACGGTGCGCATGAGCGAGCGAATGGCTTCGTCCACGACGAAAACCGCATCCCCGAGCCGTTCGATCTCGTAATGGAGTTCGTACACCTCGACTTCATCGAGACCCTCACCGTCCAGCAGCCGCCTGCTGGCCTCGATCAGGCGCTCCGTGCGCCCGACAATATCAAGAGCGCTTCGTATGATGATGTCGAGCATGCAGTTGCCCTCGCTTGAATGACCAAGTCTCGGGCATAATCGGAATGCTGACAATCCCGAAATCTTGTCAGATGCGCGTGCGGATCGTGTCGTAGAAATCTCTCATCTCGCGCAGCGCCGATTGATGGCGGCGGCGCGGCAGAGAGGCGCGGCGTCCGGCGAAAGCGAAGGCAGCCGCGACAGCCGCAGCGACAAGGAGTGTCGAGGCCGGATAGCGCTTCACCGCCACTTCCGTCTGACGCATCGCTTTCCCGGCACCGCCCTTTACCGATCGGACGCCACCGAGTATCTGCTGCTGGAGCGTGTCGATCTGCCGTCGCAACGCGCCCAACTCCTCGCGCAAGTCCTGATCAGCCTGACGGGGAACGCCGACGGAGGCCGTGTTCGTATCGATGATGGCTTTCGGCACCGGCTCGCCGATCTTGGCTCCCTTGGTGTCCAGGGTGGCCGTCTCATTGCTCTTGCGTCGCGGCATGATCAATTCTCCTTCCCAGGCCTTTCTGTTCTAGTCATCGTCGAGCGAGAAGACCGGCCGGTAGTGGCGCTCGGCAATCAGCAGGCTTCGATCGGGCCGGATGATGTAAATCTCTTCGACCTGGCGTCCCCATTGATCTGTGAAGCTGTGCGGGAAAGATGACCCTATGGGCGATTTCGTCAACTTCGTGCGGGGCTGACCATGATAGGTGATGCTGCCGGGAATGGGGGCCAGTCCCGCCGACGCGTAATTGTATTCTCCGGTCGTGCAGCCCGTCAGAACAACGGCAAAGACCAGCCCAAATCCCATGCTCCGTTTCATCGAACCTCCAGCCGTTCCCTTGCCTACGCGTCACTCGCCCCATCACCCGACAATGTAACAGGAGACGACAGACATTGTTCCAGAATCGGCTGGAGACGTCGGAACACGTTGCCCGCAACATCACGACGGTCGCCTGCGGCGTGGCCCGTGCAAGGTCAGACTCGCCCCTCAGGGGCCGACGTCAGGGATCGGCAAGCCCAGGATTTCCGCATGTTTACAGAGCTTCTCCCAAGCCGCCTCACCGACCGGCACACCTTCTTCCAACGCCGAGCGGCGCCTTCGGGCTGCGCTGTCACCCGGCATGCGGACCGGGCCATTGTTCCAGGGCGCGGAAGGGTTGCTGCGGCATGCGGAGGCAAGAAAATCGGACTGCGCGGTAAAGGCATCCAGCCCGACGAAAAAGGCCGGGTCGATGACCTGAAGAAAGGCGCTTTGCGAAAACACACCGGGCGGCGCGTTCGCCCGTCCCTTGCCGGAAAGCCCCTGCCCCAGCAGCTCGACGATCAACCCGAGCCCAAAGCCTTTGTGCCCCTTCAACTGGCCGCCAAGCGGCATCATCGTCCCGCCGCGTTCGGTCACCTCGCGCGGATCATCGGTCGGCTCGCCCGCGGCGGTGAAAGCCCAGGCTTCGGGGAATTTCCTGCCGGCCTTCGCCAGGTTTTGCGTCATCGTCGTGGTGGTGATCGAAGCCGAGACGTCGATCAAGATCGGATCCCCGGATGTCGGGAAGCCGGCGGCCATCGGGTTCGGCGTCAGGAGCGGCCTGGTGCCGCCATAGGGCGCGACGCGGCTTGCCGCCGGATGCGATACCGACAGCTGCACGATCAGCCCCTGCTCGGTAACCTGCCGCATGAAGGCTGACAGAGCGCAGGTATGATGGCAATTTCGGATTGCCGCGGTGACGACGCCATGATCGCGCACACGTTCGCAGGCCTGCTCGATCGCCCGGGTCAGCAGCCATGCGCCGGGCAAGGATTTGCCGTCCCAGACAAAGGCTGCGCCGCGGTCGTTGACCACCCCGTAGCTGCCGGCCTTCGCCAGCGAACCGTCTTCCAATGCTTCGACATACCAGTTCAGAAGGCTGACGCCATGCGTTTCGTGGCCGATCATGTCGCCCTCCACCAGGACGGCGGCCGTCGTTTCGGCCTTGTCGGTCTCCATCCCGGCGCGGGTCAATATCTGCTCGGCGAATTGGGTGAGGGCAATGCGGTCAATCAGCGGCATAGGCATCCATCCGTCATGTCATGGAAAGCGCGGGCCATTCAGGAAAGGCGGCCCGCGCTGATGTCCGCACCCGGCTTACTTGAAGCGGATCTGCGACAGCTGCAGTTCGGAATTCGTCGCGATCGTCGGCTTGAAGTCGAGACGCGGCGAAACGCGGGTGAAGCCGACCATATGAAACATCGGAATATCGGCGATGATCTCGGTGTTCACCTTGGCGAAAAGCTCCTTCCAGAGTTTTGTGCGCTCGTCGCCGGTGGCTGAGGTCGCCTTGGCGATGAGGGCGTCGACCGCGGGATCCCGAACCATGGAGTGAGAGCCGTCGGTCGCGTATTTCACGAATGCGGTGAAGACGGGATCTCCGGTCGCATTGTCGTGCTGCGACTGGGTCAATGTCGGGCCGGAATCGGCGACGAAAGGCGCAACGAAATAGCCGTTCCACACGGAAACGTCGTACATGTCGAGCTTGACGTTCAAACCGACGTCCTGAAGCATGGCCATCATCGCTTCCATCGCTTCGGTGGCGTTGGGATATTGCCCGTTGCGGCCGATGATGCGGATCTCTTGATCGACCGGGACGCCGTCAGCTTTCGCCGCCTTGACCAGTTCCTTTGCCTTTTCAGGATCATAGGGCCAGGCGGGGATATCGGCATTGTAGCCGATCGTTGTGGGCACGACGAGCTGCGTCGCAATCTTTGCCTGTTCGGGAAACAGCGTTCCGAGCATTGCCTGACGATCGATGGCAAGATTCATCGCTTCGCGTATGCGCCGGTCGTTGAGCGGTGCTGCGCGGGTATCGATGCGCAGCGATGTCGTCTCCGAATTCGGATAGGCGAAATCGGTTTCCTTGTTGGTGGCATCCTGCACCGATACGGCCGGAACGATATCGGCTTCGCCGGCATCGACCATGGCGGCCGCAACCGCGCTGTCCGAGCGGAACAGGTAGGTGGCCTGTTCGACCTGGGGCTTCTCCCCCCAATAATCCGGATTGCGCTTCAGCACGATCGACTGGCCGATCTCCCATTTGTCAAAGGTAAATGGGCCGGTGCCGATCGGCTTGCGGGTGAATTCATCTGCAGGCGTCGCTTCGGCCGATTCCACGGCCATCACCGTCATCAGCAGCGGCAGAATCGGCTGCGCCGGTTTTGTCGTAATGCGGATCGTGTTGGCATCCGGCGTCTCGAAGCTGAATTCCGTGCCGCCGAAATATTTGCCGCCGGTTTCGCAGCTGAGCTTCTTGTTCTTGTTGCGCTCGATCGTGAACTGGACGTCCTTGGCGGTGAACGGCCTACCGTCGTGCCATTTGACGTTCGGGCGCAGCTTGAATTCCCAGGTGTCGTCGTCGATCTTCGACCATTCCGTCGCCAGGCGTGGTTTGAGGCCGCCATTGACGTAATCGAATTCGACCAGCATCTCGTTGACGTTCTCGGACATGACCCGGCCGACGTCTTGGCGCGCCGCCATGCAGGGCTCGACGACATCGACGGTCTCGGCAAGCACGACAGTGACGTTGTTCTTGGCATCGTCAGCGTGTGCCGAGCCAGCGCTCAGCCCGATCATCGCGGTTGAAATACAGGCAGCAACCAAATGCAGTTTCATTTCGTTCTCCTCCCATGCGCCGACGGCGCTCCTTACAGCGAATCTTCGTCCTATCTCAGGTGACTCGGCCCTCGCCTCCTCCTGCAAAAGCCGATCTAATGCGCAAATGCACTAATATACTAGTTGAACGGAGCGATCAAGCGCGGTGTCCGAAACACGGACACTCACTATGTCTGGAACGCTCGATTTCTAACCGGCCGAAGCTATCAGTCCGCGCGACATCCCGACCTCTTCATCGGTAAGATCGGTCAGCGGCGCAGGCTTGATCCGCCTCGAAGCCGGCGAATGATCTCGCGAAGTTTCGCCGCGGCGATCAATTTGGTGCGCCCCGGCTTCAGTTGCGCAGGTCTTGGGGCAACAGGCCGGCGGGGAAATTCTGGTAGGCGACGGGGCGCAGAAACCTGCGGATCGACATGGTCCCGACGCTGGTCGCGCCGAAATTGGTCGAGGCCGGATAGGGACCGCCATGCACCATGGAATCGACAACCTCGACGCCGGTCGGGAAGCCATTGACCAGCAATCGGCCCGCCCTCCTTTCGAGGATCGGCAGCAGGTCGCGGGCAAGACCAAGATCTGCGTCGTCCATATGGATCGTCGCCGTCAACTGTCCCCGGAAGCTTTCGGCAAGGGTGAGCATCTCTTCCGGCGAGCCGACGCGTACCACCAGACCGAGAGAACCGAACACCTCTTCGCTGAGCGAATGATCGGCGAGCCAGGCCGAGCCATTGGTCTCGAACAGGTTCGGCGCTGCGTCCCGACCGGCACTCTCGACAGAGAGAACCGGCGCGACGGCATTGCTGACCCGCATGCGCTCGACACCGTCGTGATAGGCGGCGGCGATGCCTTGGGTCAGCATCGTCTGCGGCGCCACCTTTTCGAGAGCCGACTTGGCAGCGCCGGTAAACCTGTCCGCCTCCGGCCCATCGACCACGACGGCGATACCGGGTTTGGTGCAGAACTGGCCGGCCCCGAGCGTCAGGGAGCCCGCCCAGCCTGAACCGATCGCCTCCGCCCGGGCAGCGGTCGCGGCCGGCAGCAGGAACATCGGATTGACGCTGCCGAGTTCCCCGAAAAAGGGGATCGGTTCGGGGCGCTGGGCGCAAAGGTCGAAGAGCGCACGACCGCCGGCAAGCGATCCGGTAAAGCCGACCGCCTTGATGGCGGGATGCGTCACCAGAGCCGTGCCGACATCGCGGCGCCCGCCCTGGATCAGGCTGAAGGCGCCGGCCGGCATTCCGGTGCGTTCGATCGCGGCGGCGATCGCCTCGGCAATGATCTCGCCGGTGCCGGGATGGGCTGAATGTCCCTTGACCACAACAGGGCAGCCGGCGGCAAGCGCGGCGGCCGTATCGCCGCCGGCCGTTGAGAATGCCAGCGGAAAATTCGAGGCGCCGAAGACGGCCACCGGGCCGATCGGCCGCTGCACCAGGCGGATCTCGGGCCGCGGCGCCGGCTGCCGTTCGGGTTGCGCCGCATCGACACGCGCGTCGAGATGCGCGCCCTTGCGGATATGCTCGGCAAACAGTTTGAGCTGGCCCGTGGTGCGGGCACGCTCGCCATTGAGCCGGCCTTCCGGGAGCCCGGTTTCCTGCGTTCCGATGAGGGTGACGGCCTCGCCGCGTCTGTCGATCTCCTCGGCGATCGTTTCGAGGAAAATGGCGCGCTCCTCACATGTCTTTGCTGAAAACGCCGCAAAAGCGGCTTCGGCAGCGCGGCAGGCGCGGTCGACCAGTTCCGTCGTGCCGACAGCGAAGTCATGGGCCGGGCCGTGCGCCGGCTCGGAGCGAAATGCCGTCGTTCCGGCAATCCACTCGCCGGCAATGAGATGCCTGCCTGAAGGTGTCCAGCTCATTCTTATCCTCCCCGGCGGAGCCTCGCCCCGTCCTGATGCGGTGATCCAATGTTCGAGATGCGTCGCTTTTAGCGACCGTTCACCTTTCGCCATTCGGCAAAGAGCGTCAGATTGCTTTCGTCGGTGGCCGGATAGAGGCCGATGATCGTATGCCCCTGTTTGACGCGCTCCGTGACGAAATCCTCGTAAGCGGTCATCTCCACCGCTTCGTCGGCGATCTCGTCGGCGATCTCGGCCGGGATGACGATCACGCTGTCGTCGTCGCCAACCATGATATCACCAGGGAAGACCGCCACGTCACCGCAGCCGATCGGCACGTTGATGTCGATCGCCTCGTGCAGCGTGAGGTTGGTCGGGCTGGAGGGACGATGGTGATAGGCGGGAATATCAAGGCTGCCGATGGTCATGGCATCGCGGAAGCCGCCGTCGGTGACGACGCCGGCGCCGCCGCGCATCATCAGACGGGTAATCAATATGTCGCCAGCCGAGGCCGCCCGCGGATCCTTGCGGCTGTCCATCACCAGAACATGGCCGTCGGGGCAGGTCTCGATGGCAAGCCGTTGCGGATGTTTCGGGTTCCGAAACACGTTCATCGCATTGCGGTCCTCGCGCGCCGGCATATAGCGCAGCGTGAAGGCCGGCCCCACCATATTGCGGCCCTTCGGCTGCACCGGCCGGACATCCTGGACCGTCTGGTTTCTCAGGCCGCGCTTGAACAGCGCCGAGCAGAGCGTCGCGACCGAGACACCCATCAGCTTTTCACGGGTTGCGGGGTTCATATTTCCTCTCCTCGTTCAAATTCAGCTGCCGAAGCTGCGCGTTTCCACGGTCCAGTCACGGGCTTTGCCCGTCAGGCTGCAGCCAAGCCCCGGACGGGCGGGCACGATCATCCGGCCATCCCTAATGTCGAGCTGCTCGTTGAACAGTGGCGCCAGCCAATCGAAATGCTCTACCCACGGCTCGTGCGCATAGGCGGCCGCCAGGTGCAGATGGATTTCCATGGCGAAATGCGGCGCGAGCCGCATGCGTTTCGCCTCGGCTTGCGTGCAGATGCGCAGAAAGGGCGTGATGCCGCCGACCCGCGGCGCATCCGGCTGAATGAAGTCGACCGCGTCAGCGCGGATCAGGGCCATATGTTCGTCGGCGCTTGCCAGCATCTCGCCGGTGGCGATCGGCGTGGCGAGTTCGCGCGCCAGCGCGGCATGGCCCTCGGCGTCATAGGCATCAAGCGGCTCTTCGATCCATTCGAGATTGAGCGGCTCGACCAGGCGGCCGAAGCGCAAGGCCGTCGTGCGGTCCCATTGCTGGTTGGCATCGACCATGAGCGGCACACGGCCGTCGATATGGCTGGTCACGGCATCAAGCCGGCGAAGGTCGACCATCGGGTCCGGCTGCCCGACCTTGATCTTGATGCCGCCGATACCGGCGGCGATCGAGTGATCGATGGCATCGCGGATTTCCTCGACACTCGACGACAGGAAGCCGCCTGACGTGTTGTAGCAGGCGACGCTGTCGCGATGGGCGCCAAGCAGTTTCGCCAGCGGCAGGCCGGCCCGTTTCGCCTTCAGGTCCCAGAGGCAGATGTCGATGGCGGCAATGGCCTGCGTCGCAATGCCGGAGCGGCCGACAGAAGCCCCGGCCCAGCAGAGTTTGTCCCATATCCGCGCCGTGTCGCTGGGATCTTCGCCGATCAGATTGTCGGCAATCTCGCAGGCATGCGCATAAAGAGCGGGGCCGCCTGCCCGCTTCGAGTAACTGAAGCCGAGACCGCTATGGCCGGCTTCGGAGACGATCTCGCAAAACAGAAACGCCACCTCCGTCAGCGGCTTCTGCCGGCCCGTCAAAACCTTGGCGTCGCTGATCGGCCGCGCCAAAGGCAGATAAGCGAGCGACAGAGTGACCGAGCGGATGGCGTCCAGCTTGGCCGGACCTGCCGCAAAGCCGGCCTTGGGCGGCTGTGCGGGGATCGTGCGTCGATTGGGATCAAACATCGTTGTGCCTCAGTTGATAGCCGGTTCGGGCGTCTTGCCACCGAATTCCGTCGTCAGGAAGTCGAAGTCGCAGCCTTTGTCGGCCTGCTCGATATGCTTGGAGAACATAAAGCCGTAACCGCGCTCGTAGTGCCTTGTCGGCGCCACCCAGGCGGCACGCCGCGCTGCGATCTGCTCTTCGGAAACCAGCATATTGAGGCTGCGCGCCGGAATGTCGAGCTCGACCATGTCCCCGGTTCGCAACAAAGCCAGCGGCCCGCCGATATAAGATTCCGGCGCGGCGTGCAGCACGCAGGCGCCGAAGCTCGTTCCGGACATGCGGGCATCCGAAATGCGCACCATGTCGCGCAGGCCGAGCTTCAACAACGCCTTCGGCATCGGGATCATGCCCCATTCCGGCATGCCGGGCCCGCCCTGCGGGCCGGCATTGCGCAGCACCAGCACCGTATCGGGCGTCAGCGGATAATCGGGATCGTCGATGATCTTCTTCATCTCCGCATAACTGTCGGCGACCAGCGCCGGACCGCGATGACGGTGGAACTTCGGGTCGCAGGCCGCCGGCTTGATGACCGCGCCGTCGGGACACAGGTTCCCCTTGAGGACGGCCAGCGAACCTTCGTGATAGACCGGGTTCGACAATGGCCGGATAACGTCGTCATTGTAGATTTTCACCTGGTCGAGGCCGTCCACCAAGGGTTTGCCGGTGACGGTGATGGCGGTGGGATCCAGCTTGTCGCCGAGCTGCTTCATTAGCGCCCGCAAGCCGCCCGCATAAAAGAAATCCTCCATCAGGTAGGTCGAGCCGGACGGCCGGATGTTGGCAAGAACCGGAGTCGCGCGGCCGATGCGATCGAGGTCATCGAGCTCCAGCGGCACGCCGGCGCGCCGCGCCATGGCGATCAGATGGATGATCGCATTGGTGGAGCAGCCGGTCGCCATGGCGACCGTGACGGCATTGTCGACGGAGGCCTGCGTGATGATCTTGTCCGGCGTCAGATCCTCCCACACCATATCGACGATGCGGCGGCCGCAGGCTGCCGACATGCGCTGGTGGTTGGCGTCTGCCGCCGGAATCGAGGAAGCGCCCGGCAGCGTCAAACCCATGGCCTCGGCGATCGCCGTCATCGTCGACGCCGTGCCCATGGTCATGCAATGGCCGTAGCTGCGGGCAATGCCGCCTTCGATGCCCTGCCACTCCTCCTTGGTGATCGTGCCGGCACGCCGCTCGTCCCAATATTTGAAACCGTCGGTGCCGGAGCCGAGCGTCTTGCCGGCGTAATTGCCGCGAAGCATCGGGCCGGCCGGCAGATAAACAAAGGGAATGCCCATGCTGACCGCACCCATGACAAGGCCGGGTGTCGTCTTGTCGCAGCCGCCCATCAGAACGGCGCCGTCGACAGGATGGCTGCGCAACAGCTCCTCGGTCTCCATCGCCAGCATGTTGCGGTAGAGCATCGTCGTCGGCTTGACGAAATTCTCGGAAAGCGAAAGAGCAGGCAATTCCATCGGGAACCCGCCCGACTGAAGAATGCCCCGCTTCACCCATTCCACGCGTTCGCGGAAATGCATGTGGCACGGCTGGGCGTCGGACCAGGTGTTGATGACGGCGATGATCGGCTTTCCCTGCCAATCCTCCGGCGCATAGCCCATCTGCATGGTCCGCGACCGGTGACCGAATGAACGTTGATCATCCGGCAGCATCCATCGGGCCGACCGCAATTCTTCGTAAGTTTTCCTCGCGGCCACGGCTTTCTCCCACCTTTTTGCGTGCTCCTCTGCACGCCTCCTTCCAACTGATATTTTAGTTTCCCATATATATCAACGGCAACTTTGCATTCTTGTGCATTAGAGCGTGCAAAGCTATGAATGGAGTGAAAAGGATTGCCTCACATGAATTCCCAGTTCGCCTCCACATTTGGCCTGACTGCACCCGGTTTTCCCGCCGCGGCCGGCAGCACCGTCCAGCGCGTCTATGATGATCTCAGAAAGCGCATCATCACCATCCAGCTGCCGCCGGACACCACGCTGTCGCGCACCGAGCTGACCGAGACCTATGAAGTCAGCCAGACCCCCATTCGTGACGCGTTGCAGCTCCTTAAACAGGAAGGCCTGGTGCGCATTTACCCGCAGTCCCGCACCGTGGTGACCAGGATCGACGTCCTGCAGATTTACGAGGCGCATTTCCTTCGCGTCGCGCTGGAATCGGAAGTCTGCCGCCGCCTCGCGACCGATCCGGACCCGGATCCAACCGTCATCACGCGCGCCCGCTCGATCATCAAAATGCAGTCGGCCGTCGCCGACGACGTCGATCAGATCGCCATCTTCCAGGAGCTCGACGAACTCTTTCACCAGACATTGTTCGCAGGCGCCAAGCGCAGCAGCCTGCATCAACTGGTTCGCGAGCGGTCCGGCCATCTCGAGCGCCTTCGCCGTCTGCATCTGCCCGAAAAGGGCAAGATCATGAGCATCCTCGACGGTCACCACGCCATCATCGACGCGATTGCCGCCCGCGATGAGCAGGGTGCGGTCGATGCGATCCGCGAGCATCTCAGCCGCACCGTCGCGAAAGTGGAAGAGCTCAGGAAGGAGTTCCCTGATTACTTCGTCTGAGCCTGCCGCGCCGCGGATTTCCGCCGGGGTCAATTGACCGGCGTCAGCAGCGGCCTGCCTGCGAAGAAGGCGGCAAGGTTGTCGACCGTCAATTGCGCCATCCTGTCGCGCGTTTCCTCGGTGCCGCTGGCGTGATGAGGATAGAGCACGACATTATCGAGCGCTGCAAAGCGCGGATCGGGATGGGGTTCGTTGAGGTAGACATCGATGCCGGCCGAGGCGATCCGCTTCTCCTGCAAGGCCCGGATCAAGGCCGGCTCATCGACCACGGTGCCGCGGGCAATGTTGATGAAGCTGCCCGCCGGGCCGAGCGCGTTCAGCACCTCAGCCGAAATCAACTTTTCGGTCGAGGCCCCGCCCGGCGTCGCCACGATCAGGATATCGGCCCAGTCCGCCAGTTTCACCGGCTCGTCGAAATAGGCAAAATCGTTGCCGGCTTTTTTCGTCCGCCCGCAATAGCCGACCGTCAGCCCGACAGCCTCGCATCGCCTGGCAATCGCCATACCGATGCGGCCGAGGCCGACGATCCCGGCCTTCTTGCCCGACGTCGATGTCGTCAGCGGCATCATGCCGTTGCGCCCCCAGTCGCCGGAGCGCACATAGCGGTCGCCTTCCGGCAGGCGCCGGCGGGCCGCCAGCATCAGAAGCAGCGCCGTGTCGGCAACGTCGTCGCACAGCACCTCGGATGTGTTGGTGAGCTTGATGCCGCGCCGCGTCATCGCCTCGACATCCATCTGGTCGTAGCCGGCCGAGGAACAGGCGGCGAGCTTCAGCGCCGGCAATTTCGCAAGCAGCGCCTCGTCGATCGTCACATGGCCGTTGCAGACCAGAGCCGTGCAGATCGGGCCGGCTTTGGCCAGAAGAGCATCGCGTTCCCGGCCGTCTGCAAGGTCCAGCCGGTGCAGCGTATAGATCTCCTCCAGCCCTGCCATCTGACGGGGCCGGAGCGGGTAGGCGACGATGACATCGGGCTTCATGCGGGAACGAGTCCTTCCTGTGTGAGGCGTGCGGCGCGCCGGGCGGCCTGGATCTCGGGATCGGGATCGAGGCCGGCGGCAAGCAGCGCCTGGGTGTAGGGGTGGGCGGGCGCATTGAAGATCCGGGCCACCGGCCCCTCCTCGACAATCTCGCCGGCCTTCATGACGATGACGCGGTCGGCGAAATCGCGAACCACCGGCAGGTCGTGCGCAATGAAAAGATAGGACAGACCGAATTCGCGACGCAGGCCTTCGAGCAAGACAATCACCTGCGCTTGGATCGACACGTCGAGCGCCGAAACCGCCTCGTCGCAGATGATCAGTTTCGGCTCCATCGCCAGCGCGCGGGCAATGGCGATGCGCTGGCGCTGGCCGCCGGAGAATTGATGCGGATAGCGGTCCGCCATATCCGGCTTCAGGCCGACCTTGACCAGCAATTCGGCCACCCTCTCCTTCCACCTTGCTTTCGGCAGGATCTCGGGGTGAATGATCCAGGCCTCGGAAATCAGCCTGAACACGGTCATCCGCGGGTTGAGCGACTGTGTCGGGTCCTGAAAGACCATCTGCAAATCACGACGCAGCCCGAATATTTCTCTCGGGGTCATCGCAAGCAGATCATTGCCGCGATAAAGGACCTGGCCCTCCTGCGGATCGTCGAGGCGAACGATCGCCCGGGCAAGGGTCGACTTGCCGGAACCGCTCTCGCCGACGACCGCGACGGTTTCGCCGGGCATGATGACGAGGTCGACGCCTTTCAGTGCCTGGAAGGCACCAAAACTCTTCTTCAAAGCGATGGCGCGCAGCAGCGGCTCGCCCTGCCGGTCGCGCTCCTGCGCCATCGCGCCCTTCCCCGGTGCGGCGGCAATCAGCTTCTTCGTATAGGCGTTCTGCGGATTGCGATAGACTTCGGCAGCATTGCCGGTTTCGACGACGCAGCCGGAATTCATCACCACGACCCGGTCGGCGATCTCGGCAACGACGCCGAGATCATGCGTGATCAGCAACAGGCCCATTCCGGTTTCCTGCTGCAGCTCCTGCAGAAGTTCGAGCACCTGAGCCTGCACCGTAACGTCAAGCGCGGTGGTGGGTTCATCGGCAATCAGGATGTCGGGCTTGCAGGCGATCGCCATGGCGATCATCAGGCGCTGCCGCTGTCCGCCGGAAAACTGGAACGGATATTTTCGCATCGCCGCCTGCGGATCGGTGATGCCCACCCGCTGCATGAGTTCGAGCGCCCTGGCCCGGGCCTGCTCCGCGGACTGACCATGCGTGGTCATCATTTCGGTGATTTGCCAGCCGACCGGATAGACCGGGTTGAGATGGGCCAGCGGGTCCTGAAAGATCATGGCGATCCTGGCGCCGTTGATCGAACGCCGCTCCTCGGGCGTCATTGTCAGCATGTCGCGCCCATTCAGGAGAATGGTGCCGCTGGTGATCCTGCCGGGCGGCATATCGATCAGGTTCATGACCGCCGAGGCGGAGACCGACTTGCCCGATCCGCTTTCCCCGAGGATCGCCAGCGTCTCGCCGCGGTCGAGGTGCCAGCTGACATCCTGCACAGCCTTGACGGTACCGCTGACGGTGTGGAACTCGACCGAGAGGTTGCGCACGTCCAGAAGATGTTCAGCCATTTTCCCTGCCTCTCATTTCCCTACCTCTGATTTCGAGGCGCCAGCGTTGTGTCGGATCAAGCGCGATGCGCAGCCAATTCGACAGGAGATTCAGCGACAGCGTCGTCAGGATGATGGCAAGGCCCGGCCAGAAGGACAGCCACCAGGCATTGGTGAGATAGGGCCGTCCTTGGGCGACCATGAGACCCCAGGTGATCTCAGGCGCCTGAATGCCGATCCCCAGGAACGATAGCGAGGATTCCGCCAGCATGACGAAGGCGAAATCAAGCGTCGCGATGGTCACCAGTGTGGGAAAGACCACCGGCAGGATGTGCTGGAAGACAATGCGCCGGTTCGATGCCTCCATGACCTTGGCAGCCTGCACGAACATCCGCTCGCGCACCTCGAGCACTTCGGCGCGGGCGGTGCGCAGATAGATCGGAATCCGGGTGATCGCCAGGACGAGGACGATATTGGTGACCGAGGGTTCGAGCATATAGAGCACGATCACCGCCAGAAGCAGCGACGGAAAGGACATGATGACATCGCCGAGGCGCATGATCCAT
This sequence comes from Rhizobium sp. BT03, assembly GCF_030053155.1. NCBI lineage: Bacteria > Pseudomonadati > Pseudomonadota > Alphaproteobacteria > Hyphomicrobiales > Rhizobiaceae > Rhizobium > Rhizobium sp. BT03. Next base: position 245,606 of record NZ_CP125641.1, on the reverse strand, counting down.
TGAGCGGCGGAAGAGCGGCTGTAACCCGCCACCAGTCCGAGCGCCGTGCCGACGACAGAGGATGCAAGCACTGCCGCCGCCGCAACCAGGATGGTGTTTTGCGCCGCCACGATGACGCGGGCCAGAAGCGGCCTGCCCAGTGCATCGGCTCCAAGGACGTAAAGCCATCCGCGGGTGAGATCGAAGGGCGGCGCGTTTCGGCCCCGCAGGTTCTGCTTGGTGGCGACGCCCTCCAGCAGAAACGGGCCAAACAGCGCACAGAGAAGAACGATCAGGAGGAACAGAGCGGCGAAGAAAGCCAGCTTGTCCGCCCACAGCATGATCAGCCAGCGCCCGATCGGGCCACTCGGTTTTTTCTCGATGAGGATTTCTGTGTCGGTCATCGCCATCGCTCAATACCGGATACGCGGATCGAGCAGCGCATAAGCGATGTCGATCAACAGGTTCATGATGAAGATCGCCAATGCCGAGACCATGATGACGGCCAGCACGACGGCGAAATCGCGAAGCAGGATGGAATCGATCATCAACTTGCCGATTCCCGGAAAACCGAACACCGTCTCGACGACGACGGCACCGTTCAAGATGGCGGCCGCCTGATCGCCGATGACGGTGATCACCGGCAGCATGGCGTTGCGCAACCCGTGAACGAAGATGATCGAGTTCGAACGGACGCCCTTGGCGCGCGCCGTCTTGACGTAGGCGGAAGACAGAACGCTGATCATCGAGCCGCGCACTACCTGCAGGATCAGGCCAAAGGGCCGGATGAACAGCACGCTGACCGGCAGGACCCAGTGCCAGAAGGTTCCTGTTCCCGAGGTCGGCAGGACATGCAGTTTGACGGCGAAAATGACGATGGCCACGATGGCGAGCCAGAAATCCGGGGCCGCAGCACCGATCAGCGAGAAGAAGGTGGCAAGACGATCGAAGACGCCGCCGACACGAAACGCCGCCAGCGAACCGATGACGATCGCAGCTACCGTGACCAGCGTCATGGTGATGACAGCCAGCCAGAAGGTCCAGACGAAGGCCTCCAGCACGACATCCATGGCAGGGCGGGCCTGCCGCAGGGACTGACCGAAGTTGCCCTGTGCGAGATCTGCGACATAACGGCCGAACTGGATGATCAGCGGGTCGTTGAACCCGTTCATCTCACGGAATTGCTGGCGCATTTCCGTCGTTGCGTCGATCGGCAGATAGAGGTCGGTCGGGTCGCCTGTCAGCCGGGACAGGAAGAAAACGATGACGATAAGCACCACGAGCGATACGCCGCTGGCGATCGCGCGTTTGCCGATGAAACTCTTCATGCCACTCCTCCCGAGTGAAACCTATTCGGATCGCCAGCCTGATCTTCGCTTATGCCGCCCGCCCGTCATGCCCCTCCGGCGACAGGCGTCAACTGAAATATTAGTGTATCTAAAATTTTTGTGAACCCCTTTTCTTAAAATGATCAGCCCTTGTCGACCGGCGGCCTTCGTCGCCACGCCATACCGCCGGTGCCGATGATGGTCGCGCCAATGATGACCGCTGCGCCGATCCAGGTCTGAGCGGCCGGAATTTCGGAGAAGAACAAGAAGGCCATCAGCGCCACGACCGGCAGCCGGAGAAAATCGAGCGGCGCCAGAACGCTTGCGGCCGCCATGCCGAAGGCGCGCGTGATCAGCGTCATGTTGAGGGCGCCCAGTGCCCCTTGTAGCGCGAGCAGCCCGAGTTGGCTCCAGCTCGGCATCGACCAGACCGGCAGCATGACGATCAGGCCAAGCGGCACCGTCGTGATCAGGTTCCATGCAACCAGCCGGTCCGCGCTGTCCCTCAACGCCATCCGCCGCAGCATCAACTGGCTGGCCGCGGTCAAAACCGCTCCTGCCAGCGCAAAAAGCAGCCATTGATCGAAACCGGTCGCGCCGGGGCGAATGATGATCATGACGCCGATAAAGCCAGCGACGATGCCGGCGACGCTGGAGACGCCGACACGTTCCTTCAGCACAAGCCATGCACCGAGAACGAGAAACATCGGCATGGTGAAATTGATCGCCGTGGCATCGGCCAACGGCGCATGCGCAAAGGCGATGAACAAAGCAACCAGTGAGGCAAGCTTCAGACCCGCACGCACGGCATGCAGAACCCGGTAGGGAGAGGCTTTCAAACCAACCCGGGCCACGATCCACGGCGAGACGGCAAGAAGTCCGAAGAACGACCGGAAAAAGCCGATCATCAATGGGTGCACGTCGCCGGCCAGCAAGCGCACGATGATCGCGTCGAGACTGTTCAAAAAGGCGGCGGCCACCATCATGCAGACGGCGAGGCCTGTGCGACCGGGCTGCATCACGTTCTCCTGATTGAACGAATGCCGGCCATGCCATCTCGGCCATTCGATACGGCGAGCGCGCGGACCGGAATCTGCCGTGACGGTCTTAGCCCGATCCGTCAGCCAACGTCCACACTAAAATACAAATATATTAGTTAGGGAAAGAACAGAGCTGACCCGGACTATTTCCACATAGGATGTGATGCACAAAATTCCACCGAATGATTTCCCACCTGCCTCCGGAATTTGAGGGTTGCAAGAATCGAGGGAATACACTCTACGTCTGACAATGAGCCGCAAAACTACCTGTGCTAGAGAAAATGCCGCTGTCCATCCCCGACGGCAGATCGGCTATATCTCCTCAGTGCAATGGTTCCGGCGGAGCCTGATCTCCTCACCCCCGAATTAGCCGCCCAGATGAAACCGCGACACATCGGCCGGCTCTCAGGCCTGAGAGCCGGAGGGCCAGGTCCGGGAATTTCGCAACCCCGTCTACTTACTCCATAAGGATATTTCCATGAAGCCTATGCGCAATCTCCGCCTGATGATGGCAAGCACCGCCTTCCTGGCGCTCGCCGGCCCCTCCTTCGCGCTCGACGGCGCCGACATGATGAAAAAGCTCAATGCCGCCACCAGTGCCGGCGGCACGGTCATCACCTTCGAAAAGGCTGAGGTCGATGGCGATACGGTCACGGCGACCGGCGTCCAGGTGGGATCTGCGAGCCTGCCCGGCGATACTTTGAAGATCGGCGAGCTTACCTTCGAGGGCGTCGAGGAAACCGAAGGCGGCGGCTACCACGCCAAAACAGTCTCTTTCCCGGATATCGACATGAGCCACGAGGAAGGACGATTTTCCGCCAAGGACATCGAGATCGCCGGCCTGACGATTCCCGCCAATGCCACGGGCGATACGCTGAACGATATCCTCCTCTATGAAACCGTCAGCACCGGGCCGATGGCGGTCAATATCAAGGGCAAGGACGTGTTTGCCATCGGGGGCATCGAGTCCAATCTCGAACGCCAGGATGGCGGCTTTACCTACGACGCCAATGTCGCCGGCCTGAAAGCCGACCTGTCGCAGGTCGAGGATGCGAGCGCGAAGGAAGCCATCGAGAAACTCGGCCTGACGACGCTCGACGGCACGGTGACGATGAAGGGCAGCTGGGAAGTCGAAAGCGGCAAGATTGCCGTCGACGAATACGCGTTCGACTTCAAGAATATCGGCCGGCTGAATATCGCCGTCGATTTCTCCGGTTACACGCTCGCCTTCGTCAAGTCGCTGCAGGAAGCGGTGAAGACCGCGGAGGCCAATCCGAACAAGGAAGAGGCCAACCAGGCCGTCGGCCTTGCGATGCTGGGTCTGATGCAGCAGCTGACGTTCAACAGCGCCTCGATCCGCTTCGACGATGCCTCGATCACCAAGAAGGCGCTCGACTATGCCGGCGCGCAGCAGGGCGTCACCGGCGATGAGCTGACGCAATCGCTGAAAGGTCTTGTGCCGATGATGATGGCGCAGCTCAACCTGCCGGAACTGCAGAACCAGGTATCGGCCGCCGTCAATACCTATCTCGACGGGCCGAAAAGCCTGACGATCAGCGCTGCACCGGAAAAGCCGGTTCCGTTCCCGATGATCATCGGCGCGGCCATGGGTGCGCCGAACACCATTCCTTCGGTCCTCGGCGTCAAGGTCACGGCGAACGACTAAGCTCGCCGCCCAGCAGCCGGAGGCGGGTTCCGACCTGCCTCCGGTTCCATTCCGGGAAAGCCAAGGGTCGGCGATTTCTGCGAATGGCTCTACAGCTCGTCGCTGCGACGCCTCACGGCGTGCTTCAGCGCAATCATATGTCTTCGCCGTTCCAGCACATAATCGGCATAGCCGACGCAGAAGAACAGCAATGTCGGTCCGGCGTAGATGATGATCAGAGCCAATGCGATAAGGATGAATGCGGTCGTCATGATCTTGTTTCCATCATATGGGTCGTGCCGCCTTTAAAGCAGCGACAGCGGATAGGCCCTCATCTCGACATTCCCTGTCCTTTTTTGTAGAAAATTCGCCGGCTGCGTATTCGTTCCTTCCCCGATCGATTTCCATCGGCACCGCGGCAACCGACGGCTCCCTCCACCTCGATCACTCCCGCGGCCTTTCCTCCCGCATTGCCGCCGTCACGCGCTTGAGCAGCGAGACCGACGGCAGATCCTCCAGCAAAACCGATAGCTTCGGCTTCCAGTTCGGATAGCTGTCGCTGGTGCCCGGTATATTGGTCGGTCTTTTCTCGTCGGTGAGATCGGCAAGCCGCACCGATGTCAGAAGCGATGGCGTCCGCGCAATGAAACGGTAGGCGCTGACGGTCAGATCTTTCAACACCTCCCGGCTTGCCCGCGGCGTGAGCCGGGCCGGCACGTCGATGCCGGCGGCGTTGAAGACCGTTTTGAGAAATCTCCGCTCGCGCCTGCGGTGTTTGAGATGTTCTTCGGTGAGATCGGCCGGTACGATACCGTGTTCACAGCGATCCCGAATGTCGCCGCCGCGCCACCAGCCGGCAAGGGTCTGGTGGTCATGCGTCGAAATGCAGGCGAGCGCGAGGGCGGGATAGGCACCGGCAGGTTTGAAGCCCTGCTTGTCCTGTTCGTAGGAAAGGATCCGGTAGGAGAGAATGCCGGCGGCCTGCAGATCCTCCTGCAATCCTTCCGGAATCATGCCGAGAGACTCCCCGATGACGAGGCATCGATGTTCGGCGGAAACCTCGGCGAGAATCTGCAGCAGCCGATCCTCGGGATAGCGGACATAGGCGCCGCTGTCCGGCGTGGCGCCCAACGGCACCAGGAAAAGGCGGCGGATCGCCGGGGCGTGATCGATGCGGATGGCGCCAGCGTAGCGCATGGCGGTGCCCACCATGCGCCGGTAAGGCGACATCTCCCCTCCGGCAATTTCGGACGGCAGGTATCCGGCAAGGTGCCAGTCCTGCCCGTCTACGGCGAATGGATCGGGAGGGCTGCCGATCGTCGCCTTGGAGACATAGATATCGGGCTCGCTCCACGTCGCCGAGCCATCGACTGCCTCCCCGACCGCAAGATCGAGATAGAGCCCGATCCTGAGACCGGCCTTGCGCGCCCGCTCCGCCGCCTGCATCAGCTGGCGGTGGGCAAGCCATTGCAGCCACGTGTGGAAGCGAACATCATCCGCGTGCTCGCGTTCGAAATCGCCGACGGCGGCACTGTCGAAGCGCTGGAACTCGGCTGGCCACCGCTGCCAGCCGGCGCCCGCCCCACGCTCGACCATGGAAGAGGAGAGGCATTCGAACAGCGCATGCAGCCGCAGACTGTCGCCGCCTTGCGCGACAAAGGCGTCGAAATCGGCGGCATCGTCACTGACGCGGCGCCGCGGCCATCCCGACCAGAGGCCACGAAGGGCGCCAAGCTTGGTGCGCGCGACGCCGATGTAGTCGATGAGATCGGATTGGCGAAGGCGCTCCACTTGCCGTTCGAGTTCGGGACTGCCGGCAAATCCCGGCACCTGATCGACGGCGATATAGAGCGGATTGAGATGCTGGCGGCTTGAGGGTTCATAGGGGCTGCAGCGGTCGGGATCGGCGAGGAACGGCGCGTGAAGCGGATTGAGGCCGATGAAATCGGCTCCCAGCGACCCCGCCAGATCGGCCATATCGGCCAGATCCTGGAAGTCCCCTATGCCCCAGTTGCGTGCCGACCGGAGCTCGTAAAGCTGCAGGCTCACGCCCCAGACCCGTGTAGCGGACAGGAAATCCGGCAGAAACGACACCGGGATCTTCCTGCCGTCCGGCTTTGTTTTCCGCTGCGGCGCGCCGGTCCTTTGATCTACCGTCAATTCGATATTCAGTGCCGAAAGTATTTTGCGCTTGGTCGCGGCAGAAATCGCCACCTCCCTGTTCTCGGAGCTGGGCCTTGTCGGGCTGATTCCGTAGAGGCGGGCGAGCTTGTCGAGCTCAGCGGATTTCATCGTTCGACCCTTTTCCCACCGCCGTCACGCCTCGCTCAGACTCCAGATCACCGCCCAGGGCGCCAGGTCGCAGCCGTCGCTTCCGCCGACGCGGAATATCGTCTCAGCGCCGTCCCGTTGCGAGCTGAGCGCCGCCGCCTCGTTGCCGAGATTGGCGCGCAGATGAAGATGCCGGCCTTCCGCAAGGCTCCAATCCACCGCGATCGCATTTCCCGCCGAACGGTAGGCCGCGCTTCCCGCCGTCACACCTTTCAGCAAAGGAACGATCTTCCGGTGCCTGACGTCGAGCAGTGTTCTGTAGAAATCGAGTATCTCGGAGGACGCGCGTTTCGACCAATCCAGTTTGGCCGCAGCAAAGGTCGATGGCGCCGTCGGGTCGAGAAGATCGGCGGCGTCGAAGCCCGGCAGACGCGAAAGCTCCTCGCGGCGGCCTTTCCTGACCTTCTCGTTCAGCTTCTCGTCGAAATCGCAGAAGAACGGGAAAGGCTCCTCCGCACCCCATTCCTCACCCATGAACAGCATCGGTATCTCCGGCGCCAGCAGATAGATTGAAGTGACCGCCTTGACGGCGTCGGCCGGGCTCGAAGCCATGACACGATCGCCGAGCGCCCGATTGCCGATCTGGTCATGGTTCTGGATGAAGGAAATAAAGGCCGTCGGCGGCAGGTGGCTGCTCGGCCTGCCGCGGCTTGCCCCCCGATAGGCCATATGTTCGCCCTGGAACACGAAGCCTTCGGCCAGTGCCCGGCCGAGCTTGCCGGCGTCGCCGGCATAATCGGCATAATAGCCGAAGGTTTCGCCAGTGGCGGTGATATGCAGCAGGTGGTGGACGTCGTCGTTCCACTGGGCGGTGAACAGCGTCGCTTCGCCTTTTTCGTCACGCTTCAGCAGCTCGCTGTCATTCTCCTCGTTTTCGACGATCAGATGAACATGCCGGTCACCGGTCGCAGCCCTGACGCGGCGGGCAAGCTCGTGAAGCAGATGCTCGTCGCTCTCATCCTTGATCGCGTGAACGGCATCGAAGCGGAAGCCGTCGAGCCTGAATTCGGTGATCCAGTAGATGGCGTTCTCAATGACAAATTCACGGATCATCCGCGATCCGTCGCCGTCATAGTTGATGCCGTGCCCCCACGGCGTCTTGTGATGGTCGGTGAAAAGCGGCGCATAGGAAGGGATATAATTCCCGTCAGGCCCGAAGTGGTTGTAGACCACATCGAGAAACACCGAGATGCCGCGCTGATGGGCCGCGTCCACCAGCGCCATGAAGTCCTCCGGCGGGCCGTAGCTGCTGTCAGGGGCATAGGGCAGCACGCCGTCATAACCCCAGCTGTAACGGCCGGGAAATTCGCTGACCGGCATGATCTGCAACGCCGTGACGCCCAGCTCCCTGAGATGATCGAGCCGCTCGATCGCAGAGGTGAAAGTCCCTTCCGGCGTGAAACAGCCGATATGCATCTCGTAGATGACCATTTCTTCCCAGGGCCGGCCGGTCCAGTCGCGCGTCTTCCAGCGATAGGCGGAGAGGTCGACCACCTCGCTCGGACCATGCACATCCTGCGGCTGGAACCGCGAGGCGGGATCGGGAATTTCGAGGCCGTCGGGAAGAACGAAGCAATAGCGCGTACCGGCATGGGCATTCGGAACTCTGCACCGATGCCAGCCATCGTCCGCCGCCTGCATCGGCCGCGGATCGGCGCCCTCGATTTTCAACGACACGCTATCATGCAGGGGAGCCCAGAGCCGAAATAGAATACCCTCTTCAATGACTGCGGGGCCGAACGTCATGTTGGTCAAGGGAAAGCCTTCGGTGAAGTGAGGATGGATTTGGGTAACTTTTACCGGAGCAAAAAGTTTCATCCGCACGCGGACGCCATGAGCGTCTTCCTCATTCAGCAAATATTGGAAAGAGTAGTACTCCATCCCATACAGAGTAGGATTTTATCCTACCGCGTGCTATGACTGTCCTGCAAAATGGGAGTGCAGCCTATGCGTTCGACACAACAGATGAGCATCACACTCCCGGTGGAAATGGCGAAGCGCGTCAAGCAGCGGGTGTCCGACGGTGATTACGCCTCGGAAAGCGAAGTCATACGCGAGGGCCTGCGAGCTTTGCAGGAACGCGAGAATGCTGTCGAGCACTGGCTGCGAACTGAAGTCGTGGCCACCTATGATGCCCATAAGGCCGACCCTACAAGGGCCAAGCTTCTCGAAGAAGCCCGGAAGCGGCTCGAAGCACGCATGGACGAAATCGATCGGGAAGACGACTGATGAAGCGTTGCCATATGTCAAAACGCAACCAGTGGCTTGGTGAAAGCTCCGGACACTAAATTTGAAAGCCGCGCTTATGTTGTACAGCGATCAGCCGTGATGCGAAGATGACGACTATGGTCCACACTTTCAGCTTTGCCTCAATGTTTCTTATACTCGGGCTGTATACACCTGATCTGCCAGAGGACTTTTCCATAAAGTCGCTCGACTCCGTCGAAATTAAATGCCCCGGTTTTGGAAAAACTTCATCCGACGCGGTGCTTGTTGTGGAGTGCGATGGAAGCAAGCGGACGTTAAGACTCGCGAAGAGCTTAAACTTTGACGGCAGTTCCTACATTAGAAATCCAGACACTCATGCAAAGGAAATATTGTCGGAGGTCGGCAAGATTATAAATGAGGATTTAAATATAGAACGTCGCCATCTGACATTTTGCGATCCAACGGTAGACACTCTCGGCAGATGCAAGACAGTTTACACTCTGAGTGGCACGAGGGATTTTGATGAGGCGGCTTTGGCGATAAACCCCAGAGATAATAAAATGGATAGCTTTTCATACTTTCTGATCGTCTCCTGGGAGGTAGGCAAATAGAAAGTGGAAATGCTCCAACTCCACCCGTTCGGGTTCAACCTCATCCAAGATTTCGACCGCACTCCGCCGCTGCGTTTCGACCGTCACGCCGCCGCGACTTTGCCCGAGAGTGCCTTGTCCATCGCCGCCTGAAGCTGTTCCTGGGTGAAGGGTTTGGTCATCCTGAGCATCCGGCCGAGACCGTGGTCTTCGGAAAACTCGGCGTAACCCGAGGCGAGGATGATCGGCAGGCCCGGGAAGGCGGAACGAAGGTGGCGTGCAAGCTCTGCACCCGTCATGCCGGGCATCGCATGATCGGTAATGACAAGATCGCAATCCCGTCCGTCGGCAAGGAATTCCAGGGCCTGCGAGGCGGAAGACGCCTCCCGCGGCAGGTGCCCGAGATCCTCCAGCATCGCCACGGTTCCCGTCCGGACAAGCGCATCGTCGTCGACGACGAGAATGGCGAGCGGCCGTGACACCAGGTTCAAGGCTTCCGTTGCGGGAGGTTCGACCGCCGGCTGCGTCTTGACGAAGGTCTCGGCGACGGGCAGCCACAGGGATACGGTCGTGCCCTTGTCCCTCGCGCTCAATATCTGGATCGAGCCGCCGGATTGCGCCGCCAGGCCATGAACCATCGACAGGCCGAGGCCGGTGCCCTTGCCGACCCCTTTGGTGGTGAAAAACGGTTCGGCAGCGCGAGCGACCGTTGCCTCATCCATGCCCTCGCCATCGTCCGACACCGATATCCTGATGTAATTGCCGCCGGCGAGACCGGCCGGCCGAGCGTCTTCGGCCGCTGCCGCGGCAACCGTCACGGCGCCGCCGCTTTCGAGCGCGTCGCGGGCATTGACGAACAGGTTGAGCAGCGCCAGTTCCAGCTGGTTGCTGTCCACCAGAAGCGGCGCCAGATCCGCAGGAATGCGCTTGCGGATTTCGATGCGCGGCCCCACCGCCTTGGCGAGAAGATCCTCGACGTTTTCGAACAGCCTGAGGAAATCGACCGCCTGGGGCTTCAGCTCCTGGCGGCGGGCGAAGGCAAGCAGGCGCTGGGTCAGCGCCGTGCCGCGCTCGGCCGCCTGGATCGCATTCGTCAGCAGACGTTCGCTGCGTTCATCCGCCGGAAGCCGCTTCTTCAGAAGGCCGAGGCTGCCGAGCACCGCCATCAGAAGGTTGTTGAAGTCATGCGCCACCCCGCCCGTCAGGTGGCCGATCGTGTCGAGCTTCTGCGCCTCGAACAATTGCGCCAGCGCCTCCTCGCGCTCGCGCGTCCTTTGATCGATCCGGTGCTCCAGCTCCTCGTTGAGCTCCCGCAGCTGGGCGGCCGAAGCCTCGAGCTCGGCGGTGCGCTGGCGAACCCTCGCCTCCAGTTCGGTGTTCAGCCGTTCGAGTTCCCGCGTCTTCCTGTAGAGATCGGCAAAGACCCTGACCTTGGCCCTCAGCACTTCGGGCACGATCGGCACGGAGACATAGTCGACGGCGCCGACAGCATAACCGCGCAGCCGGTCGGGTTCGGCCAGCATCACCGCGGAAACGAAGATGATCGGCGTGTTCTGATAGCGCGGGTGCTGGCGGATCATGCCGACCAGTTCGAAGCCATCCTGTTCGGGCATGCAGACATCGACGAGGATTACGGCGATTTCGGTGCGCAGCAGATGCTCGAAGGCTTCGCGTGCGGATTGCGCCTTGATGAGGTTTTCCTGCAGTTCTTCGAGAATGACCTCATAACTCAAGAGCTTGGCGGGCTGGTCGTCGACGAGGAGGATGTTGACGGGGTTCATGGCCGGGTCCTCAGCGGTGCAGCCACATGCGAAGGGCCGACAGAAGCTGTTCGGTATTGACCGGCTTCGCCAGGTAATCGGAGGCGCCTGCTTCCAGGCATTTCTCGCGGTCTCCCTTCATCGCCTTCGCCGTCAGCGCCAGGATCGGCAGCCGCCGGAACCGCGGCTCCGAACGGATGACCTGCATCGTCTCGTAACCGTCCATTCCAGGCATCATGATATCCATCAGCACGATCGCCACCGAAGGCTCGTTGTTGATGACGTCGATGGCCTCGCTGCCGGTCGTCGCGGTCAGCACCCGCATGCCCCGGCGTTCGAGAACGCTGCTCAGCGCGAAGATGTTGCGGGCGTCGTCGTCGACGAGCAGCACGGTTTCGCCGACGAGATCCTCATCCGAGCTGTGCAACTCCTGCAGGGTCGCCTGTTTTGCAAGCGGCAGGTCGGCGACGACCCGGTGCAGGAACAGAGCGGTCTCATCGAGAAGACGTTCCGGAGACTCGACGCCCTTGACGACAACGCTTCGGGCCATGCTGTGCAGCGTCGCGTCCTCCTCGGGCGAAAGCTCCCGCCCGGTGAACACCACCACCGGCACCTCGCCGATCTCGGCGTCGTCGCGTATCTGCTCCAGCACCTCGAAGCCGGACATGTCAGGAAGGGATAGATCGAGCACCACGCAATCCGGAGGATCTTGTCTGAGGGCGGCAAGCGCTTCCGATCCGGAGCCGACGCTGGTGATGTCGATGTCGTCATGTCCGAGAAGGGCAGTGACGCTCAGCCGCTCGGCCTCGTTGTCTTCCACCAGCAGCAGATGTTTGCGGCGCGGTTGGGCATAGGCTTTCAAGCGCGACAGCGCCTTGCCGAGGCCCTCGGGCGTCGTCGGCTTGCTCATGAAAGCGAAGGCGCCGCGGGTCAGCCCATGCTGACGATCCTCGTCGAGGCTGATGATCTGTACCGGGATATGCCGCGTCTGCGAATTCTGCTTGAGCTGGCTCAGCACCGTCCAGCCGAGCATGTCGGGCAGGAAGATGTCGAGCGAAATCGCCGCCGGCCTGTAGTCCTGGGCGAGTGCCAGCGCATCGCTGCCGCGCATCGCCACCAGAACCTTGAATCCGTTGTCGCGGGCGAGATCGACCAGGACGCGGGCGTAATGCGGATCGTCCTCGACGACCAGCAGCACCGAATCGCCGGCCACTATCCGATGGCGATCGTCTTCGACATGTTCGGCAGGCTTTTCGGCTCGGCGGCTTGCGGCCGCCTCGGCGAATTCCACGACATTGGCCGATGGAGCGGGCTTCGGCGCAACCGCGCCGGCACCGACATAGGTGAGCGGCAGATAGAGGACGAAGGTGCTGCCGACGCCAGGGGTGCTGCGCAGCTGGATCTCGCCGCCCAAGAGGTTTGCCAGTTCGCGGCTGATCGCCAGGCCGAGGCCGGTGCCGCCATATTTGCGGCTCGTCGAGGCATCGGCCTGCTGGAAAGCCTCGAAGATGATGCGTTGTTTTTCCGGCGGAATGCCGATGCCGGTGTCGACGACTTCGAAGGCGATGACCGAAGGCGCGTGCCGGAGCGACGGATGATCGGGCGACCAGCCGTTCGCCGCCAATGCGACACGAAGCGTCACGCCGCCCTGAGCGGTGAATTTGAAGGCGTTCGACAGCAGGTTCTTGAGGATCTGCTGCAGCCGCTTCGAATCGGTGATGATGCTCTTCGTGACATCGGCGTCGACATCGACCGCAAATGACAGGCTGCGGTTTTCGGCCTCGTGCCGGAATGGCCGGGCCATCACCTCGAGCAGATTGCTGACGAAAATCTCCTCGGCATCGACCGAGACCGTTCCGGACTCGATCTTCGACAGGTCGAGGATATCGCTGATGAGGTTCAGGAGATCGGTCCCGGCGCCGTGGATCGTCTTGGCAAATTCGACCTGTTTGCCCGACAGATTGCCGTCGGGGTTTTCGCCGAGCTGCTGGCCGAGGATGAGGATCGAATTCAAAGGCGTGCGCAGCTCGTGCGACATGTTGGCAAGGAATTCGGACTTGTACTTCGATGTCAGCGCCAGCTCGGTCGCTTTCTCCTCCAGCGCGCGCCGGGCCTGCTCGATCTCCTGGTTCTTCGCCTCGACTTCGACGTTGCGTTCTTCGAGCTGCTGCGCCTTCTGCCCGAGCTGCTCGTTGGTCTGCTGCAGTTCGCGCTGCTGCGTCTGCAGCTCGGCGGCGAGTTTCTGCGACTGCTTGAGCAGGCCTTCTGTCTGCATCGTCGCTTCGATCGAATTGAGGACGATGCCGATCGACGTCGTCAGCTGGTCGAGGAAGGACAGCTGCAGCTCGGTGAATTCGCCGGCGGAGGCAAGCTCGATCACCGCCTTCACCTGCCCCTCGAAATGCACCGGCAGCACGATCGCGCTTCGCGGCAGGGTGGTGAACACGCCGGAGCTGATCGGAACGACATTGTCGGGAAGGTCGGTGACAAGAATCCGGCGGGCGTCGCTGGCGCATTGGCCGACAAGTCCCTGGCCGAAATCGAGCCGCAGCGGATGTGCCGCCTCGACCCCTTGCGCATAGACCGATAACAGCGACAGGAACGGCTGTTCCTCATCGGCATCGACCTGGTAGATCACCCCCTGGTGCGCGCCGACGAGCGGCGCCAGCTCCGACAGCATCATCTTGCCGACCAGCGTCAGGTCGCGCTGGCCCTGCAGCATGTTGGTGAAGCGCGCCAGATTGGTCTTCAGCCAGTCCTGCTCGGTGTTGCGCTCGGTGGTCAGGCGCAGGTTGTCGATCATCGTGTTGATATTGTCTTTGAGCTCGGCGACTTCGCCGCGCGCATCGACCTTGATCGAGCGCGTCAGGTCCCCCTTGGTGACGGCGGTCGCCACCTCGGCAATGGCGCGCACCTGCGTCGTCAGGTTGGCGGCCAGCAGATTGACGTTGCCGGTGAGATCCTTCCAGGTGCCGGCCGTGCCCGGCACATTCGCCTGGCCGCCAAGGCGGCCCTCGACGCCCACTTCGCGCGCCACCGTCGTCACCTGATCGGCGAAGGTCGCCAGCGTATTGGTCATGTTGTTGATGGTTTCGGCGAGCGCCGCCACCTCGCCCTTCGAGGCGACGGTGAGGTTCTGCTTGAGGTCGCCGTTCGCCACCGCCGTCACCACCTTGACGATGCCGCGCACCTGCTCGGTCAGGTTGGCGGCCATGACGTTGACGGTGTCGGTCAGGTCCTTCCAGGTGCCGGCCACTCCAGGCACCTGCGCCTGGCCGCCGAGCTTGCCTTCGGTGCCGACTTCGCGCGCCACACGCGTCACTTCGCCGGCAAAGGCGTTGAGCTGGTCCACCATCGTGTTGATGGTGTTTTTCAGTTCGAGGATTTCGCCCTTCACGTCGACGGTGATCTTGCGCGACAGGTCGCCGCGCGCCACGGCGGTCGTCACCTCGGCGATGTTTCGCACCTGGGTCGTCAGATTGGCGGCAAGCAGGTTGACGTTGTCGGTCAAATCCTTCCAGGTGCCGGCGACGCCCGGAACGACGGCCTGACCGCCGAGCCTGCCGTCGGTGCCGACTTCGCGGGCCACGCGCGTCACTTCGCCGGCGAAGGAGCGGAGCTGATCAACCATGGTGTTCAGCGTGTCCTTCAAGAGCAGGATTTCGCCGCGCACGTCGACGGTGATCTTGCGCGACAGGTCGCCATTGGCGATCGCGGTCGCCACCTCGGCGATATTGCGCACCTGCGCCGTCAGGTTGCCGGCCATCGAGTTGACGCTGTCGGTCAGGTCCTTCCAGGTGCCGGCAACACCGGAGACCTGCGCCTGGCCGCCGAGCTTGCCTTCGGTGCCGACTTCGCGGGCGACACGCGTCACCTCGCCGGCAAAGGCGTTGAGCTGGTCCACCATGGTATTGATCGTGTTCTTCAGCTCGAGGATTTCGCCCTTCACGTCGACAGTGATCTTGCGCGACAGGTCGCCGCGCGCCACGGCGGTCGTCACTTCGGCGATGTTGCGCACCTGGCCGGTCAGGTTGGAGGCCATGGAATTGACGTTCTCGGTGAGATCCTTCCAGGTGCCGGCGACGCCGGGCACCTGCGCCTGACCGCCGAGCTTGCCTTCGGTGCCGACTTCGCGGGCGACGCGCGTCACTTCCGAGGCGAAGCGGTTCAGCTGATCGACCATGGTGTTCAGCGTTTCCTTGAGTTCCAGGATTTCGCCCGAGACCGACACGGTGATCTTCTTCGACAGGTCGCCATTGGCGATCGCGGTCGAGACCTCGGCGATGTTGCGCACCTGCGCCGTCAGATTGCCCGCCATGGAATTGACGCTGTCGGTCAGGTCCTTCCAGGTGCCGGCGACGCCAAGCACGTTCGCCTGGCCGCCGAGCCGGCCTTCCGTGCCGACCTCGCGCGCCACGCGCGTGACTTCACCGGCAAAACCGTTCAACTGATCGACCATCGTGTTGATGGTTTCCTTCAGCTCGAGGATTTCACCTGACACGGTGACGGTGATCTTCTTGGAAAGGTCGCCCTGGGCGACGGCGGTCGCGACTTCGGCGATGTTGCGCACCTGCCCCGTCAGGTTGGAAGCCATGGAATTGACGCTGTCGGTCAGATCCTTCCAGGTGCCGGCGACGCCGCGCACATTGGCCTGGCCGCCGAGCCGGCCCTCGGTTCCGACTTCGCGTGCGACGCGGGTGACTTCCGAGGCGAAGGCGTTCAACTGATCGACCATCGTATTGATGGTTTCCTTCAGCTCCAGGATCTCGCCCTTCACGTCGACGGTGATCTTCTTCGACAAGTCGCCATTGGCGATCGCGGTCGAGACTTCGGCGATGTTGCGCACCTGCGCCGTCAGGTTGCCGCCCATCGAGTTGACGTTCTCGGTCAGATCCTTCCAGGTGCCGGCGACGCCGCGCACATTGGCCTGGCCGCCGAGCCGGCCCTCGGTGCCGACTTCGCGGGCGACGCGGGTGACTTCCGAGGCAAAGGCGTTCAACTGGTCGACCATCGTGTTGATGGTCTCCTTCAGTTCGAGAATTTCGCCCGACACCGTCACCGTGATCTTCTTCGACAGATCGCCATTGGCGATCGCGGTCGAGACCTCGGCGATGTTTCGCACCTGCGCGGTGAGGTTCGAGGCCATGGAATTGACGTTGTCGGTCAAGTCTTTCCAGGTACCGGCAACACCCGGCACCTGCGCCTGGCCGCCGAGCCGGCCTTCGGTGCCGACTTCACGCGCCACGCGCGTCACCTCGCCGGCAAAGCCGTTGAGCTGGTCGACCATCGTGTTGATGGTTTCCTTCAGTTCCAGGATTTCGCCCGAGACGTCGACGGTGATCTTGCGCGACAGGTCGCCGCGGGCGACGGCCGTCGTCACCTGGGCGATGTTGCGCACCTGGGCTGTCAGGTTGCCGCACATGGCATTGACGCTGTCGGTCAGATCCTTCCAGGTGCCGGCGACACCCGGCACCAGGGCCTGGCCGCCGAGCTTGCCCTCGGTGCCGACCTCGCGGGCCACGCGCGTCACTTCCGAAGCGAAGGAGCGCAGCTGGTCGACCATCGTGTTGATGGCTTCCTTGAGCTGCAGGATTTCGCCGCGCACGTCGACGGTGATCTTCTTGGAAAGGTCGCCGTTGGCGACGGCGATCGTCACTTCAGCGATGTTGCGCACCTGCGCCGTCAGGTTCGACGCCATCGAGTTGACGCTCTCGGTCAAGTCCTTCCAGACGCCGGTCACTTCGGGCACCTGCGCCTGGCCGCCGAGCTTGCCGTCGGTGCCGACCTCGCGGGCGACGCGCGTGACCTCGGAGGTGAAGACGCTCAGTTGCTTGATCATCGTGTTGACGATATCGGCCGAGCGGAGGAATTCGCCTTTGAGCGCCCGGCCGTCGACATCAAGCGGCACGGTCTGCAGCAGGTCGCCCTTGGCGACCGCGGTGATCGTGCGGGTGACGGCCGTCGTCGGCCACAGCAGATCGTCGATCAGGCCGTTGATCGATCCTTCCATCTCCGACCAGGAGCCATCGGACAGGCCGAAGCGCACCCGCGTGCTCGTTCGCCCGTCCCGGCCGACGACCTGGCCGACATGTTCGAGCTGCTGCGCCATGCGCTGATTGCCGGCGATGATGTCGTTGAGGGCATCGGCGATCTTGCCGGTGACGCCGGTCAGATCCGACCGCATCCGCACGGAAAAGTCGCCGCGCCGGACCGCGACGAGGACCTCGAGGAGCGCGCTGGCATCGTCGAACGCCATGGTTTTGTGGTCGTGGCCGTTGAGGCTGTTTGCGGCGACATTATCGCGCGCACGTTCACTGGTTTGATTGCTCACGAAAATCCCCCTCTTCGACGACTGGTAATTTAGTGCTCAACGCAGAAAATGGTATGGGCCATTCCGCATACAGCCTATCATCATTCGTCATTCAAAATGAACTTGACAGCTGCATGAATCCAAAGCGCCCGCCGAAAACCGTTTTGCCGAGATTTGCGGTTTTTCGGGCAGGCGGGAACAGTTGTGCGCCGGCCGTCGTTTCCGTCCTGACAATGGAGAGCGACATGTCGAACGTCTCGAGGACAGGCAAGGAAGAGATCAACAACGCCACCAGCCCGAACACATTCGGAAAGTCGGTCGAGAGCCAGGCGCAAATGCAGGATGCGGCGTCGCAAGCCTCGCCCGAAACGGGCGGCGAGATGCTGAATATCTACCGGCTGGAACCGATTGCCGCGCCCGACGATCCGAGATGGGACAATGCCCCCGGCCACGGCATCGTCGTCGTGGCCGCCAGAACGCCCGGCGATGCCAGGATCGTCGCCGCGGCGCGCGAGCTCGACTTCATGGAAGTGGATGCTGCTCCCGCCGAGGATGTGACGACGGCCAATGCCAGTGCCTTCCGCGACGACAAGCTCTATACTGTCATCGAGATCGACCGGAACAGGCGCGACATCAAGCGTGGCATCGTCGAGGGTACGGTCTCGGTCGACACGATCCGGTCGGTCGAACCGGATTAGAGCTTGCCTCTTTCATTGGAGTTCTCATGAATACGGCCAATCTGCAGCTCAAGGGCCTGATCATGGCGCTGGCGTCGATCTGCGACGCGATCGTCGAGAAGGAACTGCTCACCCGCCAGGAGCTCAATGCCGCGCTGTCGAAAGCCATGAAGGCCGTCGAGGACGACGACGACCATGAGCTGTCGGACGCCAACCGCGCCGCGATCCTGTTTCCTATCCGCGTCTTGCAGCTTGCCGAGCAGGCCGCCGGCAAAGGCGATCAGCTGACTTTTTCGGACTATGCCAAGCTCGTGGGAAAGCTGAGCTGACACTATTCGAGGGATTTGCCCTTAAGGCTGCCCACGTCGGGGCGGGCCGCTTCGAGCCCGCCACGGTGTATCGGCACGCCCGTCCTCTCCTTTACTACATCCCCGGGCGCATATGACCCGGGCAAGGCGCCGTGCCGTTCGACATCGGCGTCTCCGGACAATTTTCGGTTTGCTCGCTTTCAAAATCCTTATTGCAATTCATTCGCAATTGCAGAATAGATAACAACGAGGCTCATCGGCAATAATTGCAAATGCGTCGCATTTTTATCAGTGAACTTGTCGCCGGCCGTCGCTGTGCGCCGAACGGTTTGATGAAGCAATGAAGGGAATATTCATGTTGAGTTACATGAGACGCAGAGTCGTAAGCGGGCTGGTTGCCGTCGCCGCACTCGGCCTGATGGCCGGCGGTGCCGCCGCGCAGGAGAAGTTCAAAGCGGTGACCACCTTCACCGTCATTGCCGACATGGCAAAGAACGTTGCCGGCGATGCAGCGATCGTAGAATCGATCACCAAGCCCGGGGCCGAGATCCACGAATATCAGCCGACGCCCGGTGATATTCAGCGGGCGCAGGGCGCCCAGATCCTCCTGTCGAACGGCCTCAATCTCGAACTGTGGTTCCAGAAATTCTACCGAAACCTGAAAGATGTTCCCGACGTCGTGGTCTCCACAGGCGTCGAGCCGATGGGCATCAGCGAAGGCCCCTACAGCGGCAAACCCAATCCGCATGCCTGGATGTCGCCGAAGAACGCGATCATTTATGTCGACAACATCCGCGATGCCTTCGTCAAATACGATCCTGAGAATGCCGAGATCTACAAGGCCAACGCCGAGGCCTACAAGAAGGAGATCGAGGCGACCATCGCGCCGATCCGCGAGAAGCTGAATAGCATTCCCGAGGACAAGCGCTGGCTGGTATCGAGCGAAGGGGCCTTTTCCTATCTCGCCCGCGACTTCGGCCTGAAGGAACTCTATCTGTGGCCGATCAATGCCGATCAGCAGGGCACGCCGCAACAGGTCCGCAAAGTCGTCGATGCCGTCAGAGCCAACAAGATCCCTGCCGTATTCAGCGAGAGCACGGTGTCGGACAAGCCGGCCCGGCAGGTCGCCCGTGAAACCGGCGCCCGGTATGGCGGCGTGCTCTATGTCGACTCCCTGAGCGAAGCCGACGGCCCCACCCCGACCTATATCGACCTGCTGCGCGTCACCTCCGACACCGTCGTCAAGGGGCTTGCCGAAGGCCTGTCGCAATGAACGGTATCGCTTCCCCGGTTTCCCCCGCATCTTCGGATGCGGGGGCGGGCATCTGCGTAAAGGATGCCACGGTTACCTATCGCAACGGCCACACGGCGCTGCGCGACGCCAGCTTCCAGACACCCACCGGCACCATTACCGCGCTCGTCGGCGTCAACGGCTCCGGAAAATCGACTCTGTTCAAGGCGATTATGGGCTTCGTGCGCCTCGCCAGGGGCGAGATTTCCGTGCTCGGCATGCCGGTCGAACAAGCGCTGCGGAAAAACCTCGTCGCCTACGTGCCGCAATCGGAAGAGGTCGACTGGAATTTTCCGGTGCTGGTCGAGGACGTCGTCATGATGGGGCGCTACGGCCATATGGGGATGATGCGCATTCCGAAAGCGGCCGACCACGACGCCGTGTCCAAGGCGCTCGCCCGCGTCAACATGAGCGAATTCCGCAAGCGCCAGATCGGCGAGCTTTCCGGCGGCCAGAAAAAGCGCGTCTTCCTTGCTCGCGCGCTGGCGCAGGACGGCCGCGTTATCCTGCTCGACGAACCGTTCACCGGCGTCGACGTCAAGACCGAAGAGGCCATCGTCAAGCTGCTCCGCTCTCTGCGCGACGAAGGCCGGGTGATGCTGGTCTCGACGCACAATCTCGGCAGCGTGCCGGAATTCTGCGACCGCACGGTGCTGATCAAAGGCACGGTGCTGGCCTACGGACAGACGGACGAGACCTTTACCCAGGAAAACCTCGAGAGAACCTTCGGCGGCGTGCTTCGCCACCTCGTGTTGAATGGCTCCGGCAGCAAGCCATATCCCGTCGGCATCATCACCGACGACGAGAGGCCGCTGGTCCTCAGGGAGGGCAAGCTGCTCGCGCCTGTCCCGGCGAACGCAAGCGGAGAGCAAGGCTGATGGCCGTCTTTCTCGAACCGTTCACCTATGACTACATGCTGAACGCCATGTGGGTATCGGCTCTTGTCGGCGGTGTCTGCGCCTTCCTCTCCTGTTATCTGATGCTCAAGGGCTGGTCGCTGATCGGCGACGCCCTCTCGCATTCCATCGTGCCGGGTGTCGCCGGCGCCTACATGATCGGACTTCCCTTCTCGATCGGCGCATTCTTCTCCGGCGGCCTTGCCGCCGCGGCGATGCTCTTCCTCAACCAGCGCACCAAGCTGAAGGAAGACGCCATCATCGGCCTGATCTTCTCCTCCTTCTTCGGGCTCGGCCTGTTCATGGTATCGCTCCGACCAACCGCGGTGAACATCCAGACGATCGTGCTCGGCAACATCCTCGCAATCACCCCCGAGGACACGCTCCAGCTCGCCATCATCGGCTTCGTTTCGCTCGCCATCCTGCTGGTGAAATGGAAGGACCTGATGGTCGTCTTCTTCGACGAGACCCACGCCCGTTCGATCGGGCTCAATCCGACGCGGCTCAAGATCATGTTTTTCACGCTGCTGTCGGCTTCGACGGTCGCGGCGCTCCAGACCGTCGGCGCCTTTCTGGTCATCTGCATGGTGGTGACGCCGGGGGCGACGGCTTACCTGCTGACGGATCGTTTCCCACGGCTGCTCGTCATCGCCGTTGCGATCGGGGCGGCGACCAGCTTCATCGGCGCCTATGTGAGCTATTTCCTCGACGGCGCGACGGGCGGCATCATCATCGTCCTCCAGACGCTGATCTTCCTTGCCGCCTTCCTCCTGGCGCCCAAGCACGGAATGCTGGCGAGCCGGCGCAGGGCCGCTCAAGCGCTGGAGCCATCCCCGTGAGTGGTCTTATGGCCCTGCTGGCGCCGTTCCAGTTCGATTTCATGATCAACGCCCTGATCATCTCGGTGCTGATCGCCATCCCCACAGCGCTGCTCTCCTGCTTCCTCGTGCTCAAAGGCTGGGCGCTGATGGGAGACGCCATGAGCCATGCCGTCTTCCCGGGCGTGGTCATCGCCTATATCGCCGGCTTTCCCTTAGCGGTCGGCGCCTTCGCGGCCGGGATGGTCTGCGCGCTTGCCACCGGTTTCCTCAAGGATAACAGCCGCATCAAGCAGGACACGGTGATGGGCATCGTATTTTCGGGCATGTTCGGCTTCGGCCTAGTCCTCTATGTGAAGATCCAGTCCGAGGTGCATCTCGATCACATCCTCTTCGGCGACATGCTCGGCATCGGCTTTCCCGACATCGTGGAGACTGGAGCCGTTGCAGCGCTAACGGCCGTCATCATCGCCGTCAAATGGCGTGACCTGCTGCTGCACGCCTTCGATCCGGCGCAGGCAAGAGCGGTCGGGCTGAGGGTGAAGCTGCTTCACTACGGCCTGCTCTGCCTGCTTTCATTGACGATCGTCGCAGCGCTTCGGTCGGTCGGCATCATTCTCGCCATCTCGCTGCTGATCGCACCAGGCTCCATCGCCTATCTGCTGACGCGCCGCTTCAGTACGATGCTCGCTTTTTCGGTCGCAATCGCGGTGATCACTGCCTTTGCCGGCGTTTATCTCTCCTTCTTTATCGACAGCGCGCCGGCCCCGACCATCGTTCTTCTGTTCGCGATCGCCTTCATTGCAGCCTTCCTGCATGCCACGCGCAAAACCGCCCGCATCGAAACCGGAGAAGCAAGCTGAGGAGCGACTGTCGATCAACGACCACCTGTCGATTTTGCGATAAGTTGATTTATTCAGTCTTGTTTTCAGGCTGCTCCTGAGGCTATACCCCGGCCGCAGACACTCACGCACCGGGGATTTCTTCGTGACCAGCCTCAAATCAATTCTGGCCGCCTGCGGCCTCTCCGCCCTGATCGGCCTTGCCGCAAATCCGACGCTGGCCGGTTCGACAGCCTACCCGCTGACGCTCGAAAACTGCGGCGCTGCGGTGACATTCAAGCAGGCGCCCGAGCGAGCGATCGGCCTCGGCCAGAACAGCGCGGAAATCCTGCTGCTGCTCGGCCTTCAGGACAAGATGGTCGGCACCGCCTTCTGGCCGAGCAAGGTTCTGCCGCAGCTCGCCGAGGCCAATGCCAAGGTCAAGCTTCTCACGGTCGAGATGCCGACTTTCGAATCGATGCTCGCCGAAAACCCCGATTTCGTCGCGGCAGCGCTTCCGAGCCTGGTCGGCCCGAACAGCAAGGTCGCCAAGCGCGAGGATTTCGACAAGGTCGGCGTGGCGAGCTACCTTTCGCCCAGCACCTGCCTCAGCACCAAGGACGTCAAAGACCAGTACGGCAGCCGCGCCGAGCTGTGGAACATGGATCTCCTCTACAAGGAGATCGACGAACTTTCGCAGATTTTCGACGTCGCCGATCGCGGCCAGGCGCTGATTGCCGACTTCAAGGCGCGTGAAGCCAAACTTCGCGAGAGCGTTTCCAAGGATGGCAAGAACCTGTCCTACGTCTTCTGGTTTTCGAGCCCCAGCCCGTCGGCCGACGCCTATGTCGGCGGCAAGAACAGCGCCTCCGGCTTCATCGCCGACCTGCTCGGCGGACACAATGCGATATCAGCGGAAGCGGAATGGCCGACCGTCGGCTGGGAAGGCATCATCGCCGCCAATCCCGACGTCATCGTCGTCGCCAGCCTCGACCGCAATCGCTGGGAACTCGATAAGCCTGAGGCGAAGATCAACTTCCTGAACACCGATCCGGCCGTCAGCCAGACCCCTGCCGTCAAGAACAAGGCGCTCGTCGTCATGGACGGCCAGGCCATGAACCCGACGATCCGCACGATCTACGGCGCCGAGCAAGTGGCCGAGCAGTTGAAGGCTCTCGGTCTGTTGAAGTGACGGACGCAGGCCGTCTCTTCCGGCAGCTGGGAGCGGTCACCGCACTGCTGCTCGCCTCCCTCTGCCTCATCGCTGTCGCCATCGGCATCAGCGTCGGGATCGGCGACCTGCCGATTCCGCTCGCGACCACGTTTTCGGCCGTCACCAATCGGCTCGGCTGGACCGCCGTCGAGCTGAACCGCATCCACGAGACGGTCATCTGGGATTATCGCCTGAGCCGCGCGCTGGTCGCCGCCTTCTGCGGCGCGGGGTTGGCGCTGTCGGGCGCCATCATGCAGTCGCTGCTGCGCAACCCGCTTGCCGAACCCTATGTGCTCGGCATCTCCGCCGGGGCCTCCACCGGCGCCGTGGCGATCGTCATCCTGGGGCTCGGCGCGGGCGCGGTGTCGCTGTCGGCAGGCGCCTTTGCCGGCGCCTTCGCCGCCTTCTTCTTCGTGGCGCTGCTGTCGAACGGCACGCGCGGCGGCGCGGACCGCACCATCCTTGCCGGCGTCGCCGCCTCGCAGCTCTTCAACGCCTCGACCTCCTATATCGTCACCACCTCGGCCAATGCGCAGCAGGCCCGCGACGTCATGTTCTGGCTGCTCGGCAGCTTCAGCGGCGTGCGCTGGCCGGAATTCGCGCTGGTCTCGGTCGTCGTCGGCTTCGGCCTTGCCGCCTGTCTTCTCTACGCCCGCGTGCTCGACGCCTTCGCTTTCGGCGACGAGGCGGCATCTTCACTGGGCGTCAATGTCGCCCGCGCCCGCATGGCGCTCTTCGCGCTGACAGCGATGATGACGGCGACGATCGTCAGCATGGTCGGCTCGATCGGCTTCGTCGGCCTCGTCGTGCCGCATGTCGCCCGCTTCGTCGTCGGGCCGCTGCATATTCGCCTGCTGCCGGCCTGCGCCATCGCAGGGGCGATCTTCATGGTGCTCGCCGATATCGCCGCGCGCGCCCTCATTCCCGGCCAGATCCTGCCGATCGGCGTCGTCACGGCGCTCGTCGGCGTTCCCTTCTTCTCGATCATCCTCTACCGGTTCCAGCGCGCGTCATGAGCATCAAGGCCGACAACCTCACCTGGAAAATTGGCAGGAAGACCATTCTGGACGGCGTTTCGATGGAGGCGCAGCCCGGCCGCATGCTCGGCCTGCTCGGTCCGAACGGCTCCGGCAAGACTTCGCTGCTCAGGCTTCTCGCCGGCCTCAAGCGGCCGCATTCCGGCCGCGTCACGCTCGACCGCAGCGATATCGGCAAGATCAGCCGCCGCTCGATCGCCCGGCGCATCGCCTTCGTCGAGCAGCACGCCACGACCAACGCCAATCTGAAAGTGGTCGACGTCGTCAAGCTCGGAAGGTTTCCGCACCGCTCCATGTTCTCGGGCTGGACGAGGGCGGACGAAGAGGCGGTCGAGGCAGCGCTCGTCCGCGCCGGCATGGCGGAGAAGCGCGACGACCGCTGGCAGAGCCTGTCGGGCGGCGAAAAGCAGCGCACCCACATCGCCAGGGCGCTCGCCCAGTCGCCGCAGGAACTGATCCTCGACGAACCCACGAACCATCTCGACATCCAGCACCAGATCGGCCTGATGCGGCTCGTCTCCGGCCTGCCGATCACCAGCATCGTCGCCCTGCACGATCTCAACCACGCCGCCATGTTCTGCGATGCGCTTGTTATCATGCAGCAGGGCAGGATCATCGCCTCCGGCGCGCCTGAGGAGGTGCTGAGCGAAAAACTCCTGCGCGAGGTCTTTTCCATCGAGGCGCGCGTCGAAGCCTCGCCCTATCATTCGCGCCCGCATATCCACTATCTCAAGTGAGAGCGGCTAGAACAGGATAATTTTAGGCCCGATTGGCCTAAAATCTGAATCCTGTTCTAAATTAAAGAGTTAGAGCATTATGTCGTCCGAAAACCGCTCACACTTTTCGGCATCATGCTCTAGTCCACGCAGGTCGACTTTGCCGCGTCCAGGCGAACGTTCTGCACGAATACCTGCAATGCTGGCCACATTTCCCAATAGTAACGATTCAGCACTGGATCAACATGGTCGAGAACGGGTTGAGGCAGGCCCAGAATCGCGGCCATATCGATTTCAAACGCGCTCATGTCGCCGAACGGTCGCTTGAAATTGACCACGGGCGCCGGATAGCCTTCACCGGCGACAATCGAGATGATCTGGCTGTCCGGCCACTCGAATCTCAGGTGGTGCAGGAGTTGGCGATGCTGGCGGGTGAATTGAAAATAGCCGTCTGGCTCAAGGCGTGGCATTTCTGCCAGATATGAACTAATCCGTGCGCCCGGCAATCCAGCGAGATCGTTCCGAAGTCGGCGTTGCATCGTCGCATTATCGAGATGGTCGAGGTGATATTGTCCGTCCGCTAGCCCGCAATTCGCAAGAGCCCAAGTCAGCAGCGTCGAGACTTCGCGGTGAAATCGGGCGATAGCAATTCGATCACTCGTGCCGATGATCGGGCCGAGGTCAGCGGCCACATCGTCGCTGCCATATGGAGCGAGCGGATTGACAACAGGCCCCCCGCTTTCGATCGAAGTATTCCACGCAAACTGCAGTTTCCGCAATGCCTCGATGTGCCGAGGTGTGATGGTCAGCGCGGGATCTTCCGGATCGGCGTAGATCTGATGCTCGGCGTGCCGCTGCCAAACGATCCAGGCCGGCCAGGAAAGCACAGCCACGATCAGCGCGAGCCAAAAAGGCCGCCGCTTGAATGCCATTTAAGAGTTCTCCCGGTATCAATACGCAGAGATCATGACGTCTTGGCTATCGGGTCTTGGTAGGCTCTGGCAAGTTCGGTATGCGTGCCGCTCTGCTTGGTGCGGCAACTTCCATGCGCTGACACGCTCACGTCACGATCTGCAGCGGCAGAGCGGTCGTCTTCTTGATCGTCTTCAGGACGATGCTCGATTTGACATTGGCCAGATTGTCGGTGACCCGGATCATTCTTTCGAGAAACTGGCTGAGATGGTCGAGATCGCGCGTCATCACCTTCATCAGAAAATCGGCGTCACCGGTCTGCGAATAACATTCCAGGATCTCCGGCGCGGTCTCGATGAAGCGATGTAGCCGCTCGTTTCCGCCTTCCGTGTGCGCGCGCAGACTGACGAGCGTATGGGCGACGACGCTGAAACCCAGTTTCGCGGGATTGAGGATGGCGACGACGCTCTGGATATATTGCTCCTTGCGCAGCCGTTCCAAACGGCGCGCGCATTGGGTGGCGGAAAGATTGACCTTCTGCGACAGCTCGCCCTGAGTCATCTCGCTGTTTTGCTGAAGCGCGGCGAGCAATTTGATATCGAACTGGTCAAGCATGGATCACCCGAGATGAGGGGAATTTCGGCACAGTATAGCCGTCTAACGCAGAATGTCTGCATGGATACACTGAAACAGGCAGACAATCGCAGAAATTCGCCGCGAAACTTCAGTTAATCTCCAGCCATGGATAAACGGAGGTGGACCTGTGTTTGAAGAACTGAATAGCCGGCCGGCCGATAGCCTGCTTGCCCTCATCAAGGCCTTCCAGGCCGACCAACGCGCCGGAAAGATCGACCTCGGCGTCGGCGTCTATCGTGACGCCATGGGCCGCACGCCGGTCATGCGGGCCGTGAAGGCGGCGGAGCAATTTCTTCTGGAGACGCAGGACAGCAAAAAGTATCTCGGTCCGGAAGGCGATCTGCACTTCGTCCGCCTGCTGCAGCCGATCATTTTCGGGCAATCCCCGGCCTTCGGTGAGCGTCTTGTCGGCATCCAGACGCCGGGCGGCAGCGGCGCGCTGCGTCTCGGCGCGGAACTCATTCAGACGGCAAAGCCATCGGCGAAGGTTTTGCTGGGCACACCGAGCTGGCCGAACCACGCCCCGATCTTCGGTTCGGCGCGCCTCGCCGCAAAAGAATATCCCTTCGTCGATCTCGCCTCGCAGCAGGTGAAATTCGAAAGCGTGGTCGAGGCGCTGTCTTCCGCCAATGAAGGCGATGTCGTGCTCCTTCACGGCTGCTGCCACAACCCGACCGGCATCGATTTCACCATGGAAGAGTGGCGGCGGATTGCCGAACTGCTCGTTGCGCACAGGCTCGTGCCCTTCATCGATCTTGCCTATCAAGGGCTCGGCGACGGTCTCGAACAGGACGCCGCACCGACGCGGATGATCCTCGATGCGGTCGACGAGGCGCTGATCGCCTATTCCTGCGACAAGAATTTCGGTCTCTATCGCGAGCGTGTCGGCGCGCTCTACGTCATGACCCGCAATGCCGGCGACATCGGCAAGGCCGAGAGCAATATGGCCGCACTTGCCCGCGTGAACTGGTCGATGCCGCCCGATCATGGCGCCGCGATCGTCAGGACCATTCTCGAAAGCCCCGAAATGTCGGCAATGTGGCGCGCCGAACTCGAAGAGATGTGCGAGCGCGTCAACGGCAACCGTGCGGCACTCGCCGCCGCTGCGCCCGATCTCGCCTTCATCAGCCGGCAACGCGGCCTGTTCTCCAATCTCTCCATGTCCAAGGAAACGGCAGCAGCCCTTAGAGCCAAGCACGGCATCTACATGGCTGACTCCGGCCGTATGAACCTTGCCGGAATGCAGCCGGCCGATGCCGGCGCCATCGTCGCTGCACTTCGCGCTGAAGGTTGCTTGAAATGAGTGAGAAGGAAACGACCGGCCAGGCGATGACCCGTTCGCTCGTCGCCCATGGGATCGACACGGTGTTCGGCATCCCAGGCGCCCACATGTATGATTTCAACGATGCCCTTTACGGCGCCAGTGACAAGCTTCGCTTCATTCACA
The DNA here is from genome assembly GCF_030053155.1 of Rhizobium sp. BT03. Taxonomy (NCBI): domain Bacteria; kingdom Pseudomonadati; phylum Pseudomonadota; class Alphaproteobacteria; order Hyphomicrobiales; family Rhizobiaceae; genus Rhizobium; species Rhizobium sp. BT03. Next base: position 217,643 of record NZ_CP125641.1, on the reverse strand, counting down.
CAAGGCATGAACAGGGCGCCGGCTACATGGCCTACGGCTATGCCAAGTCCACCGGCCGGATTGGTGCCTATACCGTTGTCCCCGGCCCCGGTGTTCTCAATTCCGGTGCCGCACTTTGCACCGCTTACGGCGCCAACGCGCCGATACTTTGCATCACCGGCAACATCATGTCCCACCTGATCGGGCAAGGCAGAGGGCAGTTGCACGAATTGCCCGATCAACTGGCGACGATGCGTGGGCTAACCAAGACGGCGGAACGCATCAATCATCCGTCCGAGGCCGGTCCCGTCATGGCGGAGGTCATCGGCAAGATGCTCTCCGGCCGCCAGGGTCCGGGAGCGGTCGAAGCCCCATGGGACGTGTTTGGCCAATCCGGCCCCGAAGTCGGTCTTCCCGTCGGCTCGCGAGCCCCTCACCCGGCTGTCAACTCCGATCAGATCGCTGCCGCAGCGGCACTGATATCCGGTGCCAGAAATCCGATGATCATGGTCGGTGGCGGTGCCGCGGATGCCGGCGCCGAGATCGCCGCTCTCGCGGAATTGCTGCAGTCGCCCGTCACCTCCCATCGTTCCGGCAAAGGCATCGTCGCCGACGATCATCCGAACTACCTGAATTTCGTCGCCGCTTATGAATACTGGAAGAAGGTCGACGTGCTGATCGGCATCGGCAGCCGGCTCGAATTGCAGTTCATGCGATGGAAGTGGCTTCCCAAGGGTCTCAAGGTGATCCGCATCGATATCGATCCGACCGAGATGGTCCGCCTCAAGCCTAGTGTCGGCATCGTCGCCGATGCCAAGGCCGGAACGCAGGCGCTGATCGATGCCCTGGCAGGCGCCAGCCACGAGGATCGCACCCGCGAATTTGTCGAGCTCAACAAAGAGGCCAGATCTCGTTTCTCTGAAGTCCAGCCGCAGCTCGCTTATCTCGATGCCATTCGCGAGGCTCTGCCAAGAGACGGCTTCTTCGTCGAGGAGGTCAGCCAGATGGGCTTCACTGCCCGCTTTGCCTTCCCGGTCTACGGCCCGCGTCAGTATGTGACATGCGGTTATCAGGACAATCTGGGTTTCGGCTTCAACACGGCTTTGGGCGTGAAGGTCGCCAATCCCGACAAAGCGGTTGTTTCCGTTTCCGGCGATGGCGGCTTCATGTTCGGCGTTCAGGAGCTTGCCACCGCCGTCCAGCACAAGATCAATGTCGTCGCCATCGTCTTCAACAATTCGGCCTATGGCAACGTGCTGCGCGACCAGAAGCAGGCGTATCAAGGCCGGTACTTTGGCTCGGACCTGACCAATCCGGATTTTGTCGCCCTCGGGGAAAGCTTCGGCGTCCGGTCATTCAGAGTGACGAGCCCCAGCGAACTCAAAGAGACGATCGAGAAAGCCCTTTCTCTCGATCAACCCGTGCTTATCGAGGTTCCAATCGAAAAAGGATCCGAGGCAAGCCCCTGGCCTTTCATTCATCCGGCTCCGCACGCCGAATGAAGCCCGTCAGGGCGACGGTCCCTTGAAGAAGACCGTCGCCAGCGGCGGCAGTGTCAGCGACAAGGAGACCGGCCTGCCATGGGCGGGGATGGGTTCGCTCGACACGGCGCCGTTGACGAGGCCGGAGCCGCCATATTCGCGGGCATCTGTCGTTATCCGCTCGATCCACACGCCATCATCGGGCACGCCGACCCTGTAGCCGTAACGCGGCACCGGCGTGAAATTCGAGACGACGAGGACGGAGGAAGAGCGGTCAGGGGCATAACGCAGCATGCCGAGAACGGAATTGACGGCGTCATCGGCAGCCGCCCATTCGAAGCCCTCAGGATGAAAATCGCCGAACTGCAAAGCCGGCTCGCCGCTGTAAAACGCGTTCAGGTCCTTCACCAGGCGCTGAATGCCGATATGCGCTGGCCGGTCCAGCACGTCCCAACTCACCGAAGCGTCATGGTTCCATTCGCCCGGCTGGGCGACTTCGCTTCCCATGAACAGCAGTTTCTTGCCGGGATGGCCCCACATGAAGGCGAGATAGCTGCGCAGATTGGCGAATTTCTGCCATTCGTCGCCCGGCATCTTCGTCAGCAGCGAGCCTTTGCCGTAGACCACCTCGTCATGGGAAATCGGCAGCATGAAACGCTCGGAATAGGCATAGATCATGCCGAAGGTCATCGTGCCGTGGTGATAGCTGCGATAGACTGGGTCCTTCTCGATATAGCTCAGGCTGTCATGCATCCAGCCCATGTTCCATTTGATGTCGAAGCCGAGCCCGCCCTCTTCAGGCGGCTTGGTGACACCGGGCCAGGCTGTCGATTCCTCGGCGATAACAATCGCATGCGGGCAGCGCTCGTGGATGATGCTGTTCAGGTGCTTGAAGAATTCCACCGCTTCCAGGTTCTCGCGGCCGCCATATCGATTGGGAATCCAGTCCCCCTCGTTGCGGCTGTAATCGCGATAGAGCATCGAGGCGACGGCATCGACGCGCAGCCCGTCGACATGGTAGCGCTCGAGCCATTCGAGCGCGCTGGCGATCAGGAAGCCCTTCACCTCGTTGCGGCCGAGATTGTAGATCAGCGTGTTCCAGTCGCGGTGAAAGCCTTCGCGCGGGTCCTGATGCTCGTAAAGCGGGCTGCCGTCGAAGCGGGCAAGCCCCCAGACATCGGTCGGGAAATGAGCCGGCACCCAATCGAGGATGACGCCGATGCCGGCGCCGTGGCAGCGGTCGACGAAATAGGCGAAATCCTCGGGCGTGCCGTAGCGGCCGGTCGGGGCGAAGAGGCCGAGCGGCTGGTAGCCCCAGGAACCGCCGAAGGGATGCTCCATGATCGGCAGCAGCTCGATATGGGTGAATCCCATCTCGCGTGCATAGGGAACGAGCCGCTGGCTGAGCTCGACCCAATCGAGCGACCGGTTGCCGTCCTTCTGATCGCGCAGCCAGGAGCCGGCATGCACCTCATAGACGGACACCGCGCCCTCCAGCCTTTCCTGCCGGGACCGGCCTCTCATCCAGGCATCGTCGGTCCAGCGAAATGGTGTCGACGAGGCGACGATCGAGGCGGTGGACGGGGCGGCTTCGCTGGCGCGCGCAACCGGATCGGCCTTCTGCGGCAGGCAGGTCCCATGCGCGTCGACGATTTCGAATTTATATCGTTCGCCGGGCGCCAGCCGGGGAACGAACAGCTCCCAGACGCCCGCCGATGGCCTCAGCCGCATCGGGTTCCGCCGCCCGTCCCAGGCATTGAAATCGCCGACCACCGAGACGCGGCGCGCATTCGGCGCCCAGACGGCGAAACGAACGCCCGGAACACCGTCCACCGACATCGCCACCGCGCCGAGCGTCCGGCTCAGGCTGTAATGGGTGCCTTCCGATATCAGGTGAAGGTCGAGCTCTCCGAGCAGCAGGCCGAAACTATAGGGATCCTCGATGACTTGCTCGCCATCCGGCCAGTGGATCCGCAGCCGGTATCCCATGCTCGAAGCCGTCGCCGCCGCAAACAGGCCGGAAGGGTGAGCGATGCTGAAAGGCGTCACCACCCTGCCGCTCGCCGCCTCGATGAGATCGACCCCGTCGGCGCCGGGCAGGTACACGCGCACGACCGTCATGCCGCCGGCCTCATGCGGACCGAGGATCGAGAAGGGATCGCCATGGCGCCCTTCGATCAGGGCCCAGAGCGCATCGTGTCCGATGCCTGAGAGAAGTTCCGAACGTTCGACATTCATGCATTGACCCCCGCTAAGCGCGATACGATTTCGGTAAGACCGGCGAGCGGGATCGGCAGCCACTTCGGCCTGTTGCGGGCTTCGTAGGCGATTTCATAGGCAGCCTTTTCGAGAAGAAAGGCGTCGAGAACCCGCCTGCGTTGATCGGCCGGCATGGCGAGTTCCCTGGAGGCCGAAACCGCCTGCCAATAGGCATCGAGGAAGGCCGCCTCGGCATTGCGCCCGAAACGGGCGATGGCCTCGCGGCGCACCTCGTTCTCATGTTCGGTGACCGCGTCATTGTCGAGCTGGGCGGTGGCGACGAGGTAGCTCAGCGACCGCAACAGCCCGGCGACATCACGCAGCGGAACCGTCTTGGCGCGGCGCTCGGCCAGATTTTTCGCCGGCTCGCCTTCGAAGTCGATGATGACGGCATCGCCCTCGCTGACCAGGATCTGGCCGAGATGGAAATCGCCATGCGTGCGCGTCATCAGCGTGCCGCGGGCGCTTTCCGCCAGCCGCCCGGCCAGCTCGACTAGTTCGGCGCGGCGCTCGACAAGTGGAGCGGCGAGCAGATCGACAGCGGGATCGGCATTCTCCTCGCGTTCGGCAAGCTTCGACATGGCAAAGGCGACCTCGCCCGCCACGGCCCTCCTGATTGCCTCCACCTCATCGTCGCCGGCAACGACAGGGCTGAAAGCCACATCCGCGCTCTCCCCGGCGAGTACCACATGCAATTCGCCCAATCGCATACCGACCATCGCGACGAAACTGATCAGCGACCGGAAGACGTCGTCGCCGGGTTCGACCGCCGGATCGGCCAGTACGAGCTCGTCGGCGGCGCGGCGCAGATTGTTGAGCATCCAGTTCCACGCGTCGCCCTGGTTGCGGATCGCGCCCTGGACGATGATCAAGGTCGAGCGGCGCCCGCTGGAATCGGTATGCGCGACTTCGCCGAGCAGCGGCGCGGTATGGTCGTAGCCGGCGCGAGTCAGAAACCGGGTCATCTCCACCTCGGGGTGGATGCCGGGGAAGATGTGCCGGATCAGCTTGATCATGGCGACGTCGCCGACGATCAGCGAACTGTTGGATTGCTCGGCCGACAGCCAGTGGACCGGCATGTCGTCGCTGACATCAAGCCGGTCGAGCCGCTCAGTGCCGAGAAATTCCAGCGTACCGGTGCGCCCGGTGATGCGCGAACGGTCGGCAAGTCCGCGCAGGATGCCGCGCGCCATCGGCTCCACGGCAAATCCATCCGTCAGGAAGCCGACCCGCCTGCCCTGGCGAACCCGCCCGAGCGCAAGCTGCTGGGTCAGCGCCGAAGGCTGCGCATCGTCCCAGGCGACCGTCAGAGGCAGCTGATAGGATTCGGTATGGTCAGGCAGCACCACCTCCAATTCGCCGAGAACGACACCGTCGGCATAGGGGATCGGCGTCGCCGAGATCAGCCGCGCCGCCTGCAGCGGCTGGTCTTTTGCCCCGAACCACCGCCGTCTCGCGAGATAGGCGGGCAGGATTTCGTTGCTGAGGACGCGCATATGCGCGGGTTCGTCGACGAGATCGAGCAGGCCGCGGCGCATGACCATCGTCACGAGGTCGGGCAACTGTTCGGGCGGCGCCGTGCGCCATGCCGGCGGATCGGCATCGGCCTCCAGCTGGAACCAGAAGAAACCGTAGGGCGGCATCGTCAGGAGATAGGTGAGCTGCCCGATCGGCGGAAAGGGCGACATGCCGGTCAGCTCGATCGGCACGCGGCCCTCGAAGGCCGAGAGGTCGAGCTCGACGGCCTGCGGCAGCCGCGAGAGATTGGCGACGCACATCAGCGTCTCGCCTTGATATTCCCTGAGATAAGCGAGGATCTTGCGGTTTTCAGGCGAGAGGAAACGCAGCGAGCCGCGCCCGAAGGCCGGATGCCGGCCGCGCAGCGCCAGCATCTTGCGCGTCCAGTTGAGAAGCGAATGCGCATCCGTGCTCTGCGCCTCGACGTTGACGGCCTCGAAGCCGTAGAGCGGATCGGCAATCGGCGGCAGGACGAGACGCGCCGGATCGGTGCGGGAGAATCCGCCGTTGCGGTCCGGCGACCATTGCATCGGTGTGCGCACCCCGTCCCGATCGCCGAGATAGATGTTGTCGCCCATGCCGATCTCGTCGCCGTAATAGATGACGGGCGTTCCCGGCATCGACAGAAGAAGCGCGTTCATCAGCTCGATGCGCCGGCGGTCGCGCTCCATCAGCGGCGCCAGCCGCCGCCGGATGCCGAGATTGATGCGGGCGCGTTTGTCGGAGGCATAGGTCTCCCAGAGATAGTCTCGCTCGGCGTCGGTCACCATTTCCAGCGTCAGTTCGTCGTGATTGCGCAGGAAGATCGCCCATTGGCAATTCTCGGGAATTTCAGGCGTCTGGCGCAGGATGTCGGTGATCGGGAACCGGTCCTCCTTGGCGATCGCCATGTACATGCGCGGCATCAGCGGGAAGTGGAAGGCCATATGGCATTCGTCGCCGTCGCCGAAATATTCACGCGTATCCTCCGGCCATTGATTGGCCTCGGCCAGCAGCATGACGCCGGGATGGGTGGCATCGAGGGCGGCGCGGATGCGCCTGAGGATGGCATGGGTCTCGGAAAGGTTCTCGTTGATTGTTCCCTCGCGCTCGACGAGATAGGGGATCGCGTCGAGACGGAAACCGTCGATGCCGGTTTCCAGCCAGAAGCGCATCACCTTCAGCAGTTCCTCCATGACGAGCGGGCTGTCGAAGTTGAGGTCCGGCTGGTGCGAATAGAAGCGATGCCAGTAATAGGCGCCGGCCACCGCATCCCATGTCCAGTTGGATTTCTCCGTGTCGAGAAAGATGATGCGCGTTTCCGGGAACTTCTGATCGGTATCCGACCAGACATAGAAATCCCGCTCCGGCGATCCCGCCGGCGCCTGGCGCGCCCTCTGGAACCAGGGATGCTGGTCGGAAGTGTGGTTGATGACGAGCTCGATGATGACGCGGATATTGCGCTGGTGGGCGGCGTCGACAAAGGCGCGGAAATCCTCCACCGTCCCGTAATCCGGGCTGACATTGCCATAGTCGGCAATGTCATAGCCGTCGTCACGGCGCGGCGAGGGAAAGAAAGGCAGCAGCCAGATGGCGTTGACGCCGAGCGCCGCGATATGATCGAGCTTGGCGTGCAGACCGGCAAAGTCGCCGACGCCGTCGCCATTGGCGTCGTAGAACGATTTGATATGCAACTGGTAGATGATCGCATCCTTGTACCACAGCAGCGGCTGGTGCGAGCCATCGGCATTCATCGTGTCCATTCATGCCTCCCTTGAGCGAATACGCCAGAGCGCATAGGGCAGGACGTGGGGATTGAGCCCGATGCTCTGCCATTTGCCGGTCCAGTTGAAACGATGCCCGCCGATCAGATCTTCGGCATCCAGCGTGCCGCCATCCCCGAGCGACCACTGCCAGAGCGGCAGCTCGACATCGCTTTGCTGGAAGTTGTGGGGATCGAGACTGATGGCGATCAGCAGGACGTTGTCACGCGCCTTGCTTGCCTTCTCGAAGAACAGGATATTGCCATTTCGTGCATTCAGCAGCGTCAGCCCGAGATGTGAATGCAGCGCGGTATTTTCAGTCCGGATGCGGTTGAGCATCCTGATTTCGGCGATGATATTGCCCGGCCGATCGTAGTCCCAGGCCCGAATCTCGTACTTCTCGCTGTCGGCATATTCTTTGCGCTTGGCATCTGGTCGCCCCTCGCAGAGTTCGAAACCATTATAGACGCCCCACAGGCCCGAAAGGGTAGCGGCAAGGGCTGCGCGGATCAGGAAGGCCGGGCGCGGCGCGTTCTGGAGGAAATCCGGATTGATATCATGGGTGTTGACGAAGAAATGCGGGCGGAAGAATTCCTTCGCCTCCGTCTCCGTCAGCTCGCGCATATATTGCTCGAGCTCCCATTTGGCATTGCGCCAGGTGAAATAGGTATAGGATTGGGAAAAACCGATCTTCGCCAGCCGGTACATCACCTTGGGCTTGGTGAAGGCTTCCGACAGGAAGACCACATCGGGATGACGCGCCCTGATATCGCCGATCAGCCACTCCCAGAACGGAAAGGGCTTGGTGTGCGGATTGTCGACGCGAAACAGCTTGACGCCCTGGTCGACCCATAGCTGGACGATATCCCTCAGCTCCACCCATAGCGAGGGCAGCGCGTCTTTCGTGTAGAAATCGACATTGACGATGTCCTCGTATTTCTTCGGCGGGTTTTCCGCATATTTGATCGTGCCGTCGGGACGCCAGTCGAACCAGCCGGGATGTTCCTTCAGCCAGGGGTGATCCGGCGACGCCTGGATGGCGAGATCGAGGGCGATCTCCAGCCCATGCCGGCTTGCCGCCTCGACCAGACGCCGGAAATCCTCGAATTCGCCGAGCTCGGGATGGATGGCATCGTGACCGCCCTCCTCGGAGCCGATCGCATAGGGGCTTCCCGGATCATCAGGCCCGGCTTTCAGGCTGTTGTTGCGGCCTTTCCGGTTGGTCGAACCGATCGGATGAATCGGCGGGAAATAGAGCACGTCGAAGCCCATGTCGCGGATGGCGGGCAATCTTGCGATCACGTCGTCGAACGTGCCGTGCCGGTCCGGATCACCGCTCTGCGAGCGCGGGAAAATCTGGTACCAGCTGGCAAAGGCCGCTGCCTTGCGTTCGGCATCGACGGCACTTGCCGTGGAGCGAAGCCGGAACGGCCGCCTGTCGGCCTTGTTCATCAGCTCCGATGTCCTGGGATCGAGCAGGATCGCCGTGCGCTCGGCATCCGACGCGTGTTCGAGGCGGTCGACCAGAGCTTCCAGATCGGCGCCCAGCGCCGCAGGCGCGGCAGCCTTTGCCGAACGGGCGAGGTTCAACCCTTCCTGCAGCTCCAGCTTCAGGTCCAGCCGGGCGTCGTTCTTCTTGGTCAGCTCGTAGCTGAAGATCGCAAACGGGTTTTTCCACGCCTCGACCGCGAACTCGTAACGTCCGGTGCGCTCCAGCAGAAATTCGGCGCGCCAGCGGTCGTTTTCGATCAGATGCATCTCCGTCTCGTTCCAGTCCGCCATGGCATCGAGCGGACGCCAGAGCAGGACCGCGGCGATCGGATCGTGGCCGTCGGCGAATATGTCGGCCTCGACGGTGACGATATCGCCGACTACCCGCTTGACCGGGAAACGCCCGCCGTCGACGCGCGGCATGATGTTTTCGATGGCAAGCCGCGGCGATGCAGCAGCCTGCGCGATCTCCAGGGCGGGCCTGGAGGTGATCGGCGCCGGCGCCTTGCCTTCGATGACCAGCGCCTCCCCTGCCCGCAGACGCAGAGCCGCGCCGTCGGCTGCGACTGGCAGAAAACCGGAGGCCGCTTCACGAAGTGCGGTCACCGGCGCCGGCGCGCTTTTCCGAAGGTCCCTGTTCAGCAGGATGAAGCGCACGTTGTCAGCGCTGCGCAGATCCTGCACCTCGGATTGCAGAAGTGCCGAGACCGGTCCATTGGCATTGCGGATCAGGCGCAGCGAAGAGGCAGGCGCATGCTCGACCCTGCCGATTTCGCTATTCGCAAGGCGGATTTCAGAGGAAAGATCGAAAGACAAATCGTGGCGCAGTCCCCGAAGACCCGACCTGTTCCCATGTGTCGGATCGAGCGGCGTGGCCGCGCCATATTCGAACCCCATGGGAACCATCAGTCCCCCACCGAGCGAAGCGGCAAGGCGCAAGGCTCTCACGGCGCGCCGTTCGAGGATCTCGCGGCTCTCGGTTCCGTGCGCGATACGCCGAGCGAATGGCGGCTCCGGAAACGCGACCTGCCAGCCGAGCGGCTGTTGCACACGATGCTCGTCGATGAACCATCTCTCGTCAAAATCCCACCAGGCCATCGACGAAAAGCAGCCGTCGAAACCCGTCCCCTTGATCCCGCCCCTCACCGCAAAATCGGTGCCGGGCGTCCAGGCGAGGAATCGCGCCTCGGTCTTTTCGCGCACCGCCGCAATCAGCGATTTGAAAAGCGTCGGTGCGGCGCGATCGATCCCAAGCATCCGGTAGCCGGAGAGACCGAGACTACTCAGCCGCTGCAGCCGTTCGGTCCATTCCGCCAACAGCTGCGATTGCCGTTCTGCCCCCATCGCCGTCATCGGCTCCGCCGGATCCAATGGCGAGCGCCTTGGATCGACGGGACGAAAGCCCGCCTGATCACGCGCCTTGCCGTCGAGCATCAGGTCCATCATCAAGGCGACGCCGCTCTTGCGGCCAGCCTCCGCCAGGCGCGCCATCCCATCCTCCACCCCGCTTCCGAGCGACAATTCAGGATCGAGACGATCGAAATCCCGGGAGGCAAACACGCTGCATTCACCGCCCCGGTCGAAGAGGGGCGCCGTCAGCACATGATCGAAGCCGGTATCCGCTGCATGGTCGAAAACCTCGCGCCATGCAGCGATGCCCTGGAGAAGGAGCGGATTGACGTAATAGATCCGGGGTGGGGTGCTCAACACACCCCCGTTCGCAGAAAATGACATTGGCCGCCGCCTCGAGTTGCTTTTCAGGCAAACTTCCTTTGACGGTTGTTGTTCCACCGGCACGGCCAATTCGCGGCTGTACGAAATCATCGGCCGCATCGGCGCCGGATCGGCAGGGCGCACTTCGTTCGAGCATTATAGCTCTCCCGTGAGACGATGAGACCTTGAGACTTCCAGCCGCATCCGGGTAGTCTTCCGTTGTCCAGGGAGGGTCAGTCAGTTGGCTGTTGAGCGCGCGTCCATGCTTCGATCGATACTCCTCGCCGCAACCCTTTCGGCCTGCGTCCTGTGCCTCACGTCCTGGAGCATCGAGACCGATCGCTCCACGGAGTACAAGAATGGCCTGTTCGAAATCCGCGAGGAGGCGAGGCGCTTCGTCGCGCAGGAGAACGCCAAAGGGCCGCAGCAATGGGACGTGCTGGAACCGAACGCGAAGGTGTTGGTTCCCCGATGCGCGGTCCCGCTCCGGGCACAATGGACGCCGAAGAGGCTCGGCCGCTCAGAACCCAGCGTGATGGTGATATGCGCAACCGCCGTGGCGAATGACGTGATGAGCCATTGGGATGTGCCTGTACCAGTGCGGCAGAAGCCAAAATCGAACTGACGATTCCAGTCATAACCGCCACATTGACAAATTGTGTAATTTACGTATTTTACACATATTGGCGGAGGGAAGAAAATGGCTCAAATATTGAGAGTCCCGGCGACTACATTCTCTCGGAGCTTCGCACGGTATCAGGATGAGGCGCTGAGCGAAAAGGTTATCGAAGTCACCAGCCATGGGCGGGTCATTGGCGGCTATCTTTCCGCAAGCGAGCTTGAACACTATAAGAGCCTGAAGCGCAGGGAGCGTGAAGTTCTCATCGTCGGAGAGCTGGACGAGGACACGATTTCGGACATTGAGAACGCTCAATACGGCATTGCGCCGAAGTGAAGTTTCCCGAACCCGCACCAGGCTTGGTGATCAGATATTCGTTTCTTTGGAAAGAGGACTACGACAAAGGAAAATACGAAGCGTCCAAGGACAGGCCTTGTGCGGTCGTTCTTGCAGCGAAGGTGAAAGAAACAACGGCGATCCAAGTTGTTGTCGTACCCATCACACACTCGCAGCCCGACGGCTCGGCATCGCTTGAGATACCTGCTGCAATCGCAAAATCACTTGGCCTGGATGGCGAACGGCATTGGCTGCGGCTGACTCAACTGAACCGCTTTATCTGGCCTGGTTATGATCTGCGCGCACGGCCCGATGATCCCAGCCGCGTCGATTACGGCTTCATCCCCGAGGCGTTCTTCAAGCAGCTTAAAGCGGCGATCATTGCGGAAAACAGCAGGAGGAGGCTCTCGTTCACACCACGGGACGGGCAGTCTTGAAGCGCTTCCTACGCTTCACCCCGGATCGAGATCTCGTATATCACGACGAAAATGCTCCGCTTGCAATAGAGGCAACCAAACATGGATGTATTGGTAGAATTGTCCTCCTATCCCGAACTTGACGATCGGATCGTGATCGTTCGGGCAGGGGACGAAGTCGATGCCGTGTTTGTGCGGACCGAGAGATTCAACGTCCTGATCGATACGCTCGGCACGCCCGAGCTATGCCGGATGGCGCTGAATCTGCTTGAAGAAAAGGCTGCGGATCGCCCGCTGATCGTCATCAATTCGCACATGGATTGGGATCACTTCTGGGGAAATGCCGCCGTTGCAGGGCGCGCTGCGATTATCGCGCATGCCGCAGCACTCGACCGCTTGCGCGCGCCCTCGGCGCAGCAGCTCCTCAGAGACAAGACAAGCCAGGAATCGCGGTTTCGGAATGTCGAACTCATCGGCCCCGATATCACCTTCTCCGGCTCGATGGTCCTCAACGGCGGCGATCTCACGCTCGAACTCATCCATACGCCCGGGCACACGCCCGACCATATCGCCATCTGGATTCCCGAACTGCGCATCTGCCTGGCCGTCGACGCGGTGGAATACCCTATCCCCGAAGTCTGGAGCAAAAGTGCCGAAGACCTTGGCCTGATCCGTTCATCGCTGCAGCGGATTCGTGACCTCGATGCGAGGCTGGTCATCCCCGCGCATGGCCAGACATCTTCGCCTTCGACGGTGAAGGCGAACCTTGCCTATTTCGAAGCCCTTGCCGATCGTATTGATCGGTTGAACGAAAGCCAGCTGACCGATGGGCAGCTCAGCCGTTCAAGCGGTTTCCGGCTTGAAGACTTCGTCGCCATCCCCGACGGGATGCCTGCGGATACGGCGACCTTCTACCGAAACTGCCATGAGACCAACCTTGGCGCCACCGTTCAGGCCCATATCGAAAAACGGAAATCCGCATAAAGGGGCGGCAGGTGGGAGGCGATGACGTGAAACCGTTGGAAGGCGGACGAACCGGGCAGATCTGGCGCAACGGCGATACCGTCGTCAGACCATCAGGCGCATGGACACCGACAGTGCACCGGTTTTTGCGGCATCTCCGGAGCCGAGGCTTTCCGGCGGCGCCGGAGCCGATCGGCATCACCGGGGAAAACCAGGAGATCGTCAGCTACGTCGCCGGGCGCGTCTGCGAAGACTTGGCGGATCCATTTGTCGGATCACAGACGTTGCTGCTGTCTGCGGCCAGGCTTCTGCGGGACTTTCATTCGGCATCTGAAGGGTTTCTGGCAACCGATCGCGAGGTCCAGACATGGATGCTGCCGCCGCAGGAACCGCGCGAGATCATCTGCCACGGAGATTATGCGCCTTACAATATCGCCACGGCAGAGCATGAAGCTGTCGGGATCATCGATTTCGACACCGCCCATCCCGCCCCGCGCCTGTGGGATCTGGCCTATGCGGTGTACCGCTGGGCGCCCTTGTCCGATCCCTCCCATCCCGGCGTGACATCAAGCCTCGACGAACAGCTGCGGCGGGCGGAAATCTTCTGCACGGCCTATGGCACGACGGCAGAAGAGCGGCACCAACTCCCGGAGATGATCTGCAGGCGGCTTCAGGCGCTCGTCAATTTCATGCAGGCAAGGGCCTCGGCCGGAGACGAGACCTTCGTGGAAGACGTGGCGGCAGGAGACGCCCGGCTGTATCTCGGCGATATCGACTACATCAGTCAGCATCGAGACCGACTGCTGAAATCGCTCCGCTAAAGCCACTTTTTCCGGCGGAAGAAGCCGAACAGACTGAGACACAGCACGGCGATGACGCCGAGCACGACGAAATAGCCATACTGGGTTTTCAGTTCCGGCATATCGCTGAAATTCATCCCGTAGATACCGGCGATCGCGGTGGGGACGGCGAGGATCGCCGCCCAGGCGGCGAGCTTGCGGGCAATCGCCGTCTGCTCGGTCTGGCCGATCATCACGCTCGCCTCGAAGGCGAAGGCCAGCACTTCGCGCAGCGCATCGATATCCTCCTGAACCCGGCGCACGTGATCGGTCACATCGCGAAACAGCGACTGCAGCGTCGGATCCATGCCGGGAAGATCGATATGCTCATATCGCCGGCAGACATCAACGAGCGGCACCACGGCATTGCGCAGCCGCAGAAGCTTGCGGCGCAGGAGGTAAAGCCGCTCGATATCGGCCTTTGCCAGCTGTTCGCGCAGCACCAGATCTTCGAGCTTCTCGACCTCCTCATGCACGACCTCGATGACCGGCATGTAATTGTCGACGATGAAATCGAGGATGGAATAGAGAATGTAATTCTCGCCGTGGGCCAGCGCCGCCGGCGTCGCCTCGCATCGCTGCCGCACCGCCAGATAAGAGGACGAATCCCCGTGACGAACCGAGACGACGTAACCGCGGCCGACGAACAAATGCGTTTCGCCGAAGATGATTTCGTCATCCTTCATATGGGCGGTCCGGGCGACGATGAACATTGCGTCCCCATAAATCTCCAGCTTCGGGCGCTGGTGGGGTTGTGCCGCGTCCTCGATCGCCAAGGCATGGAGATTGAACTCGGCCTGGACCTGATGCAGCAGCACTTCATCCGGCTCGTGCAGACCGATCCAGACGACGGCATTCTCCCGGCTGCGCCATTCGCCGGCCTCTTCTATCCTGATATCGCGAATGCGCTGCCCATGCTGATACACGGCGGCAGCCACGACACCCCGCCGCTCATGCGGCAGCGAGGCAGAGCCGCTGCCGGCCTGCGGGGAAACACTGTCCAGATCCTTCAGCCGTTCCAAATCCTGCCGTCCTCCCGCTCCCGCGCGGATCACGCCTCCGCAAGCAACGCCGGCCAGGCGTCGCGTCGATCATAATGCTATTTTGTAAAACATGCATCCGCCTCTATGCGAGGCTGAGTGGGCTTGCTCCGCCCCGGGGAGAGGCGGCAACCGATATCACGTGTCCGTGGAAATATCGTCCCAGTCCTGATCCATGTAGCCGATCAGCCAGTTGAGGGCGTAGTGCCATTCGTAGACCACGCCCTTGTCCAATCCGGCGGGTGGCTCTTCGCCCTTCAGCCTTGCGTTCACGGCCGCCCAATCATAGCGGTAGATCAGGTCGGCGGCGTCGAGCAGCTCTTTCTGCGGGCGCAGCCTGGCGCGGCGCATCAGCCCGTCCGTTCCCAGTTCGCGGAGCGTGTTCGCAATGAACGGTACATCGCAAATATGGTCGGGACGTTCGAGCTTCGGCGAAATCCCGAGCGCCCACAGCATCACGTGCACGCCTTCGTAACGCCAGGCGAAGTTCGTCCGGTCCTGATCAGAGGGATCGGGATCGTCCATGAACGCCTTTTCTTTCGGGGTGAAAAAACTTGCTGCGTCGAACTGCCGGATGAGAGCCTGCCCCATGTCGTGGTCGCCGGTCTCGCCTTTGACGGCAACGATCGCAAGCGCGATCGTGCGCTGCACGACGGCCTTCGTATTTCGGCGGGTACTCCGGCTCTCTGGCTCGACGGTCGGCAGATGATCGATCGTCGGCACGCCTTCCGATTGCAGCTGAGCGATGGAGCGGGCTTTGCGTGCCCCTGCCTCATCGGCGGCTTGCGAGACGGCTGCTTGCACCGGAATAATCAATGCAAGAAGGGCCGAAAATAGGCGCTTCATCATGTCTGGCTCCTCTCATCTCTTTGACGCATCGATAAACATTTCCAGCGCCATCGGGATATGTTTTGCGCAAAAGCGACGTCGGCTTCCCGAAGGGTGGTAAACGGCCTTTTACATATTGAGCAAATCGTTAAATTTTTTTCGATACAAAAGTCCCCAGCCAAGCCGGTATGAGGCCGGACCGTTCGATTGAGGACTTTCAATGCGTCGTCCAAACATTAAATCGAGTTTGCTGTTGATTTTCAGTGGCATAGCTCTTCTTTTCGGTCTCGTCGCCTATCTTGCCGTCGACGGTCTTCGAAACACGAACGGTTCCACCGAAGAAATCGCGACCCATTGGCTACCGAGCGTGCAGGCTTCGCAATCGATCAATCTGGCCATGACGAATTTGCGCCTCGCTTACCGCGATCACATCATCGCTCAGACGGAGGCGGAAAAGAAAACACGTGAAGAGGCCATCAAAGCCGCCGAGGATACGGTCGGCAAATCGGTGGAAACCTATCTTTCGCTGGCGTCGTCCGACCACGAGCGCGAACTGATCAAGACGATCAAGGAGAGCGTCGGCGGTTACATCGCCAGCAGCTCGCAGCTGCTCGCCCTTTCCCGCGCCAACAAGACCGAAGAGGCCGGGAAATATCTGGGCGGCGAGATGCGCACCTACTCAGATAAGCTCAAGGAAGCCACGACGACCCTGGTCGAATTGGACGTCAGCGGCAGCAACAAGGCTGCCGCCCTTAGCAAGGAAACCTTCGATTCCATCGAATTCTATCTGCTTGCCGCCATCAGTGTTGCCGGTTTGCTCGTTATCGGCGCCATCGCCTTCGTGCTGACGGGTATCGCCAATCCGATTACCGGCATCACCGCCGCGATGCGGCGGCTGGCCGACGGCGACACCGATGCGGAGATCCCGTTTGCCGACCGCGCCGACGAAATCGGATCGATGGCGGGAGCCGTCGAGATCTTCCGCCACGCCGCGATCACGAATAAGCGGATGGCACTGGACGCCGAGGAAAACCGCAACAGGGCGGAGGCCGATCGCGTGGCGGCCCAGAAGCAGGCGGAAGCCGACGCCTCCGAGCGGCTGCGCATCGCCACCTCGGGTCTTGCCGCCGGTCTGAAGCGGCTGGCCGCGGGCGACCTCGCCTTTCAGATCAACGAGACCTTCGCGCCCGACTTCGAGGCGCTGCGCCACGACTTCAACCAGTCCGTCACCCAGCTTAGCGCGACGCTCCGAGCGATTTCCGAAAGCATCGGCACGATCGATGAAGGTACGCGGGAGATCTCCTCCGGTGCGAGCGATCTGTCGAAGCGCACGGAGCAGCAGGCGGCCTCGCTCGAAGAGACGGCGGCAGCACTGGAAGAGATCACCGCAAACGTTGCGAACTCGAGCAAACGGACCGAGGAAACGCGCACGGTGGCCACCGAGGCAAATCGCAGCGCCGGCATCTCCGCGGAAGTCGTTTCCCATGCCGAAGAGGCGATGGAGCGCATCGAGACCTCGTCGCAGCAGATTTCCAACATCATCAGCGTCATCGACGAAATCGCGTTCCAGACCAATCTTCTCGCCCTCAATGCCGGCGTGGAAGCCGCACGTGCCGGCGAGGCCGGCAAGGGCTTCGCCGTCGTCGCCCAGGAAGTGCGCGAACTCGCCCAGCGCTCGGCAAGCGCTGCCAAGGAAATCAAGGGCCTGATCCAGAACTCTTCGAAAGAAGTTGAAAGCGGCGTCAAGCTGGTGCGCGATACAGGCCAGGCGCTGAAGACCATCGGCGGCTTCATCACCCAGATCAATCACCATATGGATTCGATCGCCACCTCTGCGAAAGAGCAGTCGATCGGTCTCAGCGAAGTCAACGTCGCGGTCAACCGGATGGACCAGACCACGCAGCAGAACGCGACCATGGTGCAACAGTCGACGGCGGCATCCGATTCACTCGCCCAGCAAGCCCAGACGCTTCGCGAGCTTGTCGCCCAGTTCCGGCTCGACGATACGGCGTCCAACCAGTCGTCAGCCCTTCGCTCGACCGCGAGAACGATGGCGCAGCCGGCAGCCCGTGCCGCCATCCATGCGGTTGCCGCACGCCGTTAAAAGACGGATGCGAACGGGCGGCCCCCTGCCCCCACCGCGTGGACAGACCAGATAGGAAGGCGCCCGGCATTGCCGGGCGCCTCTCATTTTATCGAGCCGCGAAGGCCGGGTTGCGCCGCGCGCCCATTCTCAGCACGAAATAGATCGCCCCGCCGATTCCGACGCCGAAGAACCAGCCATAGGTGCCCCACCAATCCGGCAGGATGCTGGTGAAGGTCGGCAAGATCGAGGAAAACAGCGCGCCGACCGCGAATGCGATGAAGGCATTGCCGTGCCATCCGTTCTGGAAGCGGAACTCGCCATTCTCGTGATAGAGCGCCTCGACGTTCAGCTGGCTCTTCCGGATAAGATAGTAGTCCACCATCATGATGCCGAAGATCGGCCCCATCGTCGACCCGATGAAGTTGACGAAATGCGCCGCACCCGTCTCCCAGGGAGCAAACGGATAAAGCACCAGCGCGATCAATGCGGCGATGTATCCGCCGCGTTTGAAGTTGATCTGGCGCGGGAAGACATTGGCGAAATCGAAGGCCGGCGAAACGAAATTCGCCACGACGTTGATGCCGAGCGTTGCGATCGCGAATGTCAGTGCCGCGAGCAGCGCCAGGAACCAGCTGTCGAATTTCGCCGATATCATCTCAGGATGCAGCAGGACCTCGCCATATACGGTGAAGGCAGCCGTGGTCGTGACGCCTGCGACGAGGCAGAACGCCAGGAGGTTGATCGGCAGCCCCCAGAGGTTCCCCTTGCGCAGCGCCTTTTCGCTCGTTGCGTAACGCGAGAAATCGCAGAAGTTCAGGTAAAGCGCTGCGAAATAGGTGATCCAGGTGGCAGCCACCGCGGCAAGTGCTGCGATCGAGCCGGGCTCGCCCGGCACACCGGCATCCTTGGTCTTCTCGATCAGCACGTCGCGCGGGATTTCCGAACCGAAGGAGAAGGTCCCGGATTTGACGACCAGATAGACGGCCAGGATCAGCATCATGATCCAGACGGCGGGGCCGGCCCAATCCTGGAACTTGCGAACCGTTTCCATTCCCCGCTGGATGATCAGCAGCTGCAGCGCCCAGACGATGACGTAGCAGATGAGTTCGAGGGTCGAGTGGCCGAGCAAGTGGCTGTTCTGATGGAAGGCGAGCAGGCTCTCGTTCCTGATCAGCAAGGCGACGATGGCACCGGATGCTGCGGCGGTCTGCGCGCCGTACCAGAAGCAGGCGACCACTGCCCGGACCAGGGCGGGAACGTTGGCGCCGAACGTGCCGAAGGAGGCGCGGGCCAGAACCGGAAAGGGCACGCCGGTGCGCACGCCCGCATTGCCGACCAGGCTCATCAGAAGAAAGATGACCAGCGAGCCGATGCCGATGGCGATGACGAAATTCACGAAGCTGCCGCACAGCAGGAACAGGCTCGCCGCCAGATAGTAGCCCCACAGACTGTGAACATCGGATGTCCAGACGTTAAAGATACTGAACGCACCCCATTTGCGCTCCTCGGCGGGTGCAAGGTCCTCGTTATATAACGAGGGAGACGGATTTCGTATGCTCATGAATGCCCTCCCATATCCCCAGTGGCCGACTCGGCCACGGACGGAAGTCTGCGCTTCATTTAGGCATCTGACAATTTAATAGTCACATTGTACACAATGTCGGTGGCTGCGCTGTACAGATCCTCCTGAGCGCGCCCGGGCTGATCAGTGCGCGCCGACGACACGCCCGGCCAGGCGAAACGGGCTTGCGACTGCGGCGCCGGCCGCATCGAAGACATAGGCGCCGACGTCGCCGGCGGATGAACGCTTGCCGTTTTCGAAGGAGGCGAGCTGCGCACCGAACTTGGCGAGCGATGCATAACGATCATGCCCCAGCCCGTCCGACGCCTGGATCGACGTGATGTCGATGACCCTGAGCCTTTCCTTCACGGCAGCCTCCTCGATGACGGGATCATTTATATCGAGACGCCCGACGCGCGGCCGCTCCCCGGCGATGAAGCTCGAGGCCACGAGCGCCCGGTCGTCCTTCGAGACAAGGAGAGAGATGGGGATCGGCATTGGCCCGATATCCTTCAGCTGAGACCGGAAGACATCGACGTCGATATCGGGAGCGGCGAGCACCACCGCCAGCTTGCCGACGACATCGTCGCGATGCTGCAGCTTGAGCTCGCGGACCGTTTCCATGACCAGGAACCCGCCCATGCTGTGTCCGAACAGGATGATGCGTTTGACCTTGCCGGAGCCCGAAAGCGATGTGACGAGGGAATCGAGCGCGCTGCGCGAGGCGAGCGCCGCATCGCGGTCGGCGACATAGCCGGCGACGGCTGCAGCCGAAGGCCAGGAAAACAGGATCGGAGCGCCCGGTAGTTTCGCATCCGCGGCGATCTGCGCCGTGCGATAGAGCGCCTCCTGATAACTATAGTTATAGCCATGCACGAAGATGCCGATGGTGCCGTCCAGCTGAACCGACCGAAGCGCCTCCTCTACGAAGGCATCCCTCGCAAGCTGCTTGCGGCCGATGACGGCAAATTGCCGTTCGGGATCCGGCCTAGAGGTGGGGTATGCGATCGTGATGCCCTTCCTGCCCGGAGGCACCGAAAACGCATATTGCTCATAGGTGAGGCTGTCGGCCCATGCGCTCCCGAAGCCGCCCCGCACGGTATCGGGGGTCCTGTTCGTCGCAGCCAGCACGCTCACCCGGTTCGAAACGGCTTCATCGGCACGAGCCTGCAGATGGACCGGCTTCAAGACATCGGGCGACGGTCTCGAGACGCAGCCCGTCAGTGTCGCCAGGCCGACCGCGATCAGCATGGCCGAAGCTATTTTCGCAAGCCCGTTTAAACGTCGTTGCTGCATCGAACGATCCCCTCGCAGGTCAAGGCGCGCAGCGGCCGCTTCGACCGCTGCGATGGCTGATGGAGTTCGTCCTCACGCTTCCGCCGCGACGTCGGCCTTGACGCCTTCATCCCTCGGGATCCTGAACCAGGCGACGTACAGCGCCGGCAGGAACAGCAGGGTGAGCGCGGTTCCCACAACGATGCCGCCCATCATGGCGTAGGCCATCGGCCCCCAGAAGATCTCGCGCGAGATCGGGATCAGCGCGAGGGTGGCAGCCGCGGCCGTCAGCATGATCGGCCGCATACGGTGCTCGGTCGCCTCGATGACCGCCTGCCAGGCCGCGACACCTTCGGCGCGCAGATGCTCGATCTGCACGACCAGGATGACCGAGTTGCGGATGAGGATGCCGATCAGCGCCAGCACGCCGAGGATCGCCACGAAGCCCATCGGCGCGTTGCTCAGCAGGAGCGCCGCGACCACGCCGATCAGCGCCGTCGGCGCCACCGCGAAGACCAGGAAGAGGCGGCTGAAGCTCTGCAGCTGGATCATCAGGATCGTCGCCATGATGAACAGCATCAGCGGAGCCACCGCCGCGATCGGCCCCTGGGCCTCGGCGCTCGATTCGACCGCGCCGCCCACTTCCACCTTGTATCCCACGGGCAGGGTCTTCTGGAATTCCTCGACCTTCGGCTTGAGCTGTTCGACGATCGTGGCCGGCTGCGTCGAGCCGATGACGGCCGCCTTGAGCGTGATGGTCGGCTGCCGGTCGCGACGCCAGATCGTCGGCTGCTCGAGCTCGTAACGGAAGTTCGCCACCGCCGAGAGCGGCACGACCTTGCCGTTGGAGGTCGAGAGTTGCAGGTTCTCAAGCGTTTGGATGGAGTCGCGCTCCGAAGCCCTCGCTCGCCCTATGACGTTGACCAGATAGATGTCGTCGCGGATCTGCGTGGCGGTGGAGCCTTCGACGATGCCGTTGAGAGCGGTGGCGATATCCTCCGAGGAGACGCCGAGCTGACGCGCCTTGTCCTGTAGCACATCAACCTTGACCACACGCGAGGGTTCGTTCCAGTCCAGCACCATGTTCGACAGCAACGGATGCGTGCCGACGACGCCTGCAAATTGCTGGGAGACATCCCGGACCTTCTGAATATCGGGGCCGCTGATGCGGTACTGGACCGGTTTGCCCACCGGCGGGCCGATATCGAGAAGCTTGACGAAAGCGTCGGTGCCGGGGAAGGTTTTCGTCAGATAATCCTGCAATTCGGCCCGCACCTTGTCGCGCACGTCGAGGCCTTTGGTGACGATCACCGTCTGTCCGAACGAAACGTCGGGTGTCTGCACGTCGAAGGAGAGGATAAAGCGCGGGGCGCCCTGGCCGACATAGGTCGTCCAGTGATCGATGTCCTTGTTGTCGGCCAGCATCTCCTTTTCGAACCTGGCCATCTGCCTGTTGGTCTCGGCAATCGAACTGTTGTGCGGCAGGTTCCAGTCGATGATCAGCTCGGGCCTGTCGGAATTGGGGAAGAACTGCTGCTGCACCAGCCCCATGCCGCCGATCGAGAGGCCGAAGACGCCGACCGTCAGGATGATGGTGATCCAGCGCCAGCGCATCGCCAGCCCCAGAAGCCAGGAGAAGACGGCAGCAAAGCGGCCCTTCTTTTCGTGATGCGATTTCATCGTCTTCGGCAGGATGGTGACGCCGAGAAGCGGCGTGAACAGCACCGCCACGACCCAGGAAACGACCAGCGAAACCGCGATGACCACGAAAAGCGTGAAAGTGAATTCGCCGGCGGCGCTGTTGTTGAGACCGACGGGAATGAAGCCGGCAACGGTGACCAGCGTTCCCGTCAGCATCGGAAAGGCGGTCGAGGTATAGACGTAGGTCGCAGCTTTCCTCAGATCGTCCCCCGCCTCCAGGCGGGCCACCATCATTTCGACGGCGATCATGGCGTCGTCGACGAGCAGCCCGAGCGCGATGATGAGCGCGCCGAGCGAGATGCGCTGCAGCGAGATGCCGGAATATTCCATCACCACGAAGGTGATCGCCAGCACGAGCGGTATGGAGATCGCCACCACCATGCCGGCGCGAAGGCCGAGACTGATGAAGCTGATGACGAGCACGATGACGATCGCTTCGAAGAGCGCGCGCGTAAAGCCCGAAACCGCTTCATCGACGACCTGCGGCTGGTCGGAAACGCGG
The DNA here is from genome assembly GCF_030053155.1 of Rhizobium sp. BT03. Taxonomy (NCBI): domain Bacteria; kingdom Pseudomonadati; phylum Pseudomonadota; class Alphaproteobacteria; order Hyphomicrobiales; family Rhizobiaceae; genus Rhizobium; species Rhizobium sp. BT03. The sequence goes on along the minus strand of NZ_CP125641.1, from coordinate 195,294 downwards.
TGGACATCCACACCGACAGGAAGATCGGCGACGACGCGTTTCATCTGCGCATCGAGCCCCTCGCCGAACTGCAGCAGATTGGCGCCCTGCTTCATGCCGATCGCAAGCCCGATCGCCGGCTGGCCGTTGAACCGGAACAGCGCCGACGGCGGATCGACATAACCGCGCTTGATCGTGGCGACATCGGTCAGCGGGAAGAAACGGTCGTTGATGCGAAGGTTGATCGACCGCAGACTTTCCTCGGAGGTGAACTGTCCGCTGACCCGCAAGGCGATGCGCTCCGGCCCGGCATCGACGAAGCCGGACTGCGTCACGGCATTCTGCGCCTGCAGGGTCTGGATGACCGATTGCTGGTCGATGCCGAGGGCTGCGATCTGGCGGGTGGAGAATTCGAGATAGATCGCCTCGTCCTGCGCGCCGACCACGTCGACCTTGCCGACATTGGGCACGGTCAGAACCTCCGAACGGGCGTCTTCCACGAGATCGCGGAGTTGGCGCTGGGTCAGGCCGTCGCTCGTGAAGGCGTAGATGTTTCCGAACACGTCGCCGAAGCGATCGTTATAGAAGGGACCGACCACACCGGTCGGAAAATCACCCTTGATATCGGCGATCATGTTGCGGATGCGCAGCCAGGTCGGTGCGACATCCCTTGCCTTGGTGGTCGGCAGCAGCTCGACGAAGACGGTCGTCTGGCCGGCCACGGTCTCGCTCTTGGTATAATCGAGCGATTCCAGTTCCTGGAGCTTCTTCTCGATCCGGTCGGTCACCTGCCGCGTCACCTCATCGGCCGAAGCGCCGGGCCACTGCGCGGTGATCACCATCGTCTTGATCGTGAAGTTCGGGTCTTCCTCGCGGCCGAGGTTCAAATAGGAGAAGGCGCCTGCGAGAATGAAGACGATCATGAAGTACCAGACGAGCGAACGGTGTTCGAGCGCCCAGTCGGAAAGGTTGAAGGACTTCACTGGCTGATCTCCTGGTCGATCCTGATGGCCTGGCCATCCTCAAGTTTATGCACGCCGGCCACGGCCACCCTGTCTCCCGGTGCGAGCCCTTCGGTGACGCGGACGGTGCCGCCCTCGACCACGTCGCCGTCGATCTTCACGCGGCGGAGCGAGACTTTCTTGCCGGGCACGTCGACGGTCCAGACGCTCGGGCCGTCGGTGCCGGCAAGGATTGCGGAAGACGGCAGCACGATCTCAGGATCGGCGGCGATGGTGGCCGAGGCGGATATCACGGCGCCCAGCCTGAAGGCTTCAGGCGGATCGCTCAGGGCAATCTTGGTCCTGCTCGTGCGTGTGGCCGTCTCGGCCTCCGGCGCGATCTCCCGCACCACGCCTGACGTGCGAATTGAGGGATCGAGCTGCAGCGTCACCTCGAAGGGCGCGCCGATCTTCAGCTTCTGGGCAGCGCCCTGCGGCACGTCGACCACGGCGTCGCGCTTGTCCGGCCGCGCGATGGTGACGACCGTCTGGCCAGCCGAGACGACCTGCCCGACCTCGGCCGAGGTCGCCGTCACTACCCCGTCGAACTCCGCGCCAAGCTGGGCATAACCGAGCTGCTCCTTGGCCTTGTCGAGATTGGCCTGCGCCTTGGCGACGGCAGCGGCGGCCGTTCGTCTCGCCTGCTCGGCCTCTTCGAGCGAGGCCTCGGTGCCGGAGCGCGACTCCAGCAGCGCGCGCTGGCGCTGTTCGGTGGTCACCGCGTTCCTGAGCTGGGCGTCGCTGTTTTCCACGTCGGACTGGGCGTTGCGTACCGCAAGCTCCAGCGCCAGCGGATCGATGGCGGCAACCACGTCACCCTTCTTGACGACATCTCCGACATTGACGTTGCGGGCGATCATTCGCCCGAGAATCCGGAAGCCGAGTTCGGTCTCGATCGTCGGCTCGATCGTGCCGGTCAGGCTGAGGCTCGAAGCGGGCGTCTGCTTGACGGTCATCGACAGCACCGGACGAGGCGCTTCTTCCCCGCTCTCTTCTGCCTTCGGCGCGCAAGAGGAGACCAGGGCCGTGCCCACCATCAGTGCGACTATCTTGAGACGAATACTCACTTGGAAGCTTCCTTGACATAAGACACGATTTCACCGGGCCTGAGGAACTTGGTCCCGTCGGTCACCACGGTCTCTCCTGCGGAGACGCCCGATTTCACGATAAAGCTGCCGGTCTCGTAACCGGCAACGTCGACCGCCCTGACCGAAACTGCCAACGATGCGGGATCGACGATCCAGACGGCTGGTTTGCCATCCTTGGAGGTCATGGCCGACCAGGGCAGCTGGATGACGTCCTGCGCGACGTAGGTGAACCGCCCGACGACGGGAGCGCCCAGCGGAATCGGAGCGTCGCTCGAGATCGCGACCTTGACCTTGACGGTGCCGGTGGAGGAATCGATCGTCGGCGAAATCTCGCGAACCTTCGCCGTGATCTTTTGCGTCGGGTCCGACAGGAGGGCGACGGTCCCGTCGCCGTCGATCGGGCGCAGGAACGCGCTTTCGACCACCTCGAAGACGGCGTCCCGGCCGCCGTCATGGGCAAGGGTGAAGACGACCTGCGCCGCCTGCGCCACCTGCCCGACCTCCGCATTACGGGCGGTGATCACCCCATCGGCGTCCGCCTTCAGCTCCGTGTAGGAGAGGGTGTCCTGAGCGGTTTCCAGCAGCGCCTGCGCCGACTTCGCCGATGCCTGGGCTGTCAAAAGCGCTTCCTGCGCCTGATCGAGCGCGGCCCGCGTCGTCACCTGCGTTCGAAACAGGCTCTGCTGGCGGTCGAATGCGAGCTGCGCCTGGGTTTGCTGCGCCTCCGCGGACTGAAGATTGGCGGCGGCGACGTCGAGGTCGGCTTTCTGCTCTTCCGGATCGATGCGCGCCAGGACCTGTCCCGCCTTCACGGACTGCCCGACCTCCACCAGCCGCTCGACGATCTTGCCGCTGACGCGGAAGGACAGATCGGTCTGGATACGGGCCCGGACTTCTCCGGTGAGCGCGCCGCCCCGGGCCAGCGGCTCGGACTTGGCCACGACGACGCCGACCTGCCGCGGGGTCGGCTCTGTCGGGCCGCTCGAATCGCTGCATGATCCGAGACCGATGGCGCATACGATCGCAGTGGCGATCAGAATGGTTCTCATAGTTGACCTCTTGCTCTCAACGGCAGCTGCTATATAATTGACTGACGCATTAGTCAATGAAACTTTGCGTCGCGGGGACGAGGATGCGCGCAACAACGGGGAGGCAGGAAATGGCAGCTGAGAAGAAGCTCACACGCGCGGAACAGAAAGCGCTGCGGCCCATCCAGATTCTGGATGCCGCCTTCGAGGAGTTCGTCAAATGCGGTTTTGCCGGCACGCGTGTCGAAGACATCGCCGACAGAGTCGGCGTCACCAAGGGAACGGTCTACGTCTACTTCGAGACGAAGGAAAAGCTATTCGAAGCCATGATCAACCATTTCTCGGTGCCGTTTCAGGAACTGGTCGCGATCGCCGATCGGCTGAGCGGCAGCGCTACCGACAGGCTGACGTCCATTCTCGGCCTCTTCTACGACCAAATTCCCGAGGACCGCGCGACGCGCGAATTGACGCGGCTGGTCATCTCGGAAGGGCAGCGTTTCCCCGACCTGATCGATCGCCACCATGATCAGTTCATTGCGCCTGTTATCGCCAAGATCGACGCTCTCATCCTGGAGGGCGTGGCCTCGGGGGAGTTTCGTCCAATCCCGGTGGAATTTTCCGAGATCGTGGTCGCACCCATCCTGACGACGACGGTTCTGCGGCTGATATTCGACGACCGCCGCGTGCCCACTCCCAACAAGGAGGCCTTCCTGCGGACCTATTTCGACCTGCTGTTCAACGGCCTGCTCGCCAAGCCTCACTGATCGTCAATGGCTCCGAGTCCTGCGATCGTCGTTTCGTTTGCGGCAGCGCTGCGGCCGGGTTTTCGCCGAAAGCCGAAAAATAGGCGAAGGCGCACGTAGCTTTTCTGAAGTCTTTATGTGAAAACATCGCGTTAGCTTGTGCCTTCGAAGGCGCGACCTCAATTCGCGACGGAATAAAGTGGAACGCAAAGTCAATCTCAAGGATGTCGCGCGCGACGCGGACGTTTCGCTGAGCACGGCCTCGCACGCGCTGAACGGAACCGCGCCGCTGACGGTCGAAGTGCGCGAAAGGGTTCTGGATTCGGCCAAACGCTTAGGCTATCTCGACCGCCGCAGGAAGAAGGCGACGATCGCGGCGCTGCGCGTCCTGCTTCTTGCCATTCCGGGCGATGCCGCGCCGGAGAGCGACCTCAACCTGGTGAGTTGGACGATCCTCAACGGCCTCAGGAAGGAGTGCGAGCGCCGCGGCATCCGGATCGTGCCTTTCGTCAGCACCGGCCGGCGCATCGACGGCGCTCAGGTCAGGCAGATCGCGCTCTCCGAGCGCGCCGACGGCATCGTGGTGCTGAACGACGATCAGCCGGAACTCATCCGCAGCCTCTCCTCCCCCGATATGCCTGTCGTCATCGTCAATGGCGAGGATCCGGCCATGCTGGTCGATACGGTGACACCGGAAAACCGCTTCGGCGCCAGACTGGGCATCGAGCACCTGCTGGCGCTCGGACATCGCCGCATCCTGCACCTGACCTGGAAGGGCCGCACGACGATCCAGCGCAGATATGACGGCTTTTCCGATGCCTATTTCGCCGCGCAGCTTCCCGTGCCCGAAGACATGATCGTGGAGGCCGAAGGATATGAGCCTCGTCACGGCGAGGCCGCCATCAACGCGCTGCTTGACCGCGATCCCACGATGAAAGGCGCCACCGCCGTCTTCTGCGCCGCCGACAATCTGGCGCTCGGCTGCTTGAAGGCATTGGCCGATCGCGGCATAGGCGTGCCTGAAGCGATCTCCGTGCTAGGCTTCGACGATATCGTCCCCGGCGAATTCAGCCGCCCGCCGCTTTCAACGGTCAGCGTTCCCACCGACAAGCTCGGCGCTGCCGCGCTTGCGCTCATCGAACAGCGGCTGATTGCCAACGACCCGCAGCGGCCGGCCCATCGCCTGGAACTCGGATGCCACCTCGTCCTGCGCGGCAGCATCGCGCCGCCTCGCTGAAAACCTGTCGGAAGACGACAGAATTTCGAAAGGATCCCAAGCCTGAACTAACGCAAGCGCTCCGCCCGCAGGCGCGTATCCCGCGGGCTTTCGCCGAACGTGCTGCGGTAGATGATGGAGAACCTGCCGGCATGGGCGAACCCCCATATCATGCAGATTTCGCGGACGGATCGCTGGTTGGTCGGATCCCGCAGTTGCTCACGGGCCGCTTGCAGCCGGATCGTGCGCAGGTAACCAGCCGGCGAGGTTCCCCTGAAGGCTTTGAAACCCGTCTGCAGCGCGCGAAGGGAAACGCCGACATCGTCCGCAACCATCGTCATGGTGAGAGGCTCTGCGATATTGGCATGCATATAGTCGATGGCACGCCGGACATGCCAAGGCGCAACCAGCGACACTTTCTTTTTTTCCAGATGGCCGGACAGACGGTGGTGGCCAAATCGGATGACAAGATGCGCGAGCGTTTCGCTCATGGTTGCCATGGCGAGAGGAGAAGACAGAAGCGGACCGCCGTTGCGCATGCCCTGCACGATCGTCTGCACCAGGTTGCCGATAAGCTGGCCCGACTGTGTCGCAAGGTCCAGGATGGGCTCGAGGTCGAGCGATTCGGAGAGCGGCGTTTCCACCAGCGAAACGAGCATTCGCCTGACGACCTGCCAGTCCAGAAAGAGAACGTCCGACCTATGCGGGCCTTGGATGAAACGATCGCCGGCCTCATGGTTGTTGGCCATCAGAAGATGACCGGCGCCGCTTTCAACCATCCTTTTTCCGATCGACAATCGATAGGATCCCGTCTGCGGCAGGTAAAACGCAAGATGTTGCGGCGTTTCGTCGAGCGTTCGGAGTGTCCAGGAACTCTGGTACACCGAATGAATCACCGTGAATGCCTCGGTCCTCCTCAAGTCTGCCGCCCAAGCGAAAGTCCGGTCGTTGCTCAGCGGCTGCGCGCCGAAAACCCCGTATCCTGTCGAAAAGGCTTGAACCATCGATTCGAAGTTGGTGCCTTCATGTGTCGGCACAAACCCATACCCCTCAGGCTCAAGAACGCGGGCTGTATTCTCGGGTCTCAATGAAATCATGCAACTCGATTCTTTTCTCTAGCCACACGAGACATCATCTCGACTGGCCTGACCAATCTCGATGAGGTAAGCAGGACCGCCAACACCATGGATGAATTTCCTTGCCACTGATGGAAATAAAGCGTCCCCTCCTTAGCTTCACACCTACAGTGTAATACAAAACGATCCGAAAATGAAGTACGTTCCTCTAAACCATGTCGCCGCACATTTTTTGCGAGACGTACAACCGGCGCGGGTTGCCTCCCGCAACGAACGGGACCTCTTGCGGTTGATCTGGAAGTCTCCGGGGATCGAGCGCTCCGACCTGACCGAGCCGCTCGATCTCACCCAGCAATCCCTGCACAGGATCGTCGCCCGGCTTCATGAGCGCGGGATGATCGTGTTTTCGCATTCGGAAGGCCGGCGGGCGGGCCCACCCAGTCCGGAGCTGACGCTGCGAAAGGATTGGTGTCTGACGCTTGGCATCTCCGTGAATGTCGGCTCGATCGGCCTTTGCCTCATGGGTTTCGGCGAGCCTCTGGAAAATATGGAAATCCCGCAGGCAGGCGCTTCGCTGCCGGCGGAGCTGGAACGGATTGAAGCGGCGGTCGAAGACATTCTTGCCCGCCGGGGCGCCACACGGCGCGACGTGCTCGGCGTCGGCCTCGCGGTCGCCGGCCACCGCATGCTGGAGACGGCCTTCAACTGTCCTCTGCCGCTTGCTCATTGGTCGCTGATAGACCTGGCGCCCCTCCTTGGGAAATTGCTTGGCCTGCCGGTCTGGGCAGACAATGTCGCCCGGACCGCAGCTTTGGCGGAAGCAATTTTCGGCGTTGGCCGTGATGTCGCGGATTTCGCCTATATCGCCCATCTTCATGGCTACGGCGGCGGCCTTGTGTCCGGAGGCATGCCGTTTCGCGGCAGCTTCGGCAACGCCGGCGAATTCTCCGTTCTCTTTGCGCGTCAGGACTATGACGATCGCCCCGCACTCGGCCAATTGCTCGAATATCTTCGCAGCAAGGGGCGCTCGGACCTGACTCTCAAGGATCTGAAGAACGAAAAGCTGGTGGATTGGGAAGGCGTTCGCGAATGGGTCGATCGCGTCATGCCGGCCCATAATCGCGCCATCAATGCGATCTGCGCGATTTTCGACCCGGCATTGATCGTGCTTGGCGGCGAACTTCCGCATTCGCTGGCGAGAATGCTGATCGAACGGACCGAGTTCAACAATCTGCCGCGGCACGGCGCGTTGCGCGATGTTCCCAGCCTTGCCGTGGGACAGATCATCGATGCCCCCGGCGCAATCGGCGCGGCCCTGATCCCGCTTTTCGAAACCGTTCTGTGATTTCGTTCCGGCGACAGCGCCTTCGATCATTCAGAATTCCGGGTATTGCCTAAAAGGAATTGAGAGCGGCCCAGGCGATCAAGCTTGAGCCGCTCCCGTCTGAAGCGGCAGGGTCGAGACGACCCTGCCCGTATCACGATGCCGATATCAGAATTCGGCCCATTCTTCCTATTTCAGAGCCGCATTGCCGCGCGCGGCCGGGCGGCCGGCGCTGACGTTGCGCTGCGGCGATGCCATGGCCGCGGCGGTCTTGCGGAGCGCGGCAGCCTGGAAGGCACCACCGTCGCCGCCAAGCTGGAACCGGCCGATCAGATCGCGAAGGCGGCCGGCCTCGGTGGCAAGCGTTGCACTTGCCGCGTTGCTTTCCTCGACCATCGCCGCATTCTGCTGCGTCACCTGATCCATCTGGTTGACGGCGGTATTGACCTCCGAAAGCCCGAGCGACTGCTCCTTCGCCGATGTGGCGATCGCATCCATGTGCTGATTGACCGTGACGATATAGTCCTCGATCGTTTTCAGCGCCTGGCCGGTTTCGCTGACGAGCCTGACGCCGCTCTCCACTTCGACGGAGGAGTTGCGGATCAGGTCCTTGATTTCCTTCGCCGCCTGCGCCGATCGCTGGGCAAGCTCGCGCACTTCCTGGGCGACGACCGCAAAACCCTTGCCGGCATCGCCGGCGCGGGCCGCTTCCACGCCGGCGTTCAACGCCAGCAGGTTGGTCTGGAAGGCGATCTCGTCGATCACGCCGATAATGTTGGAAACCTGGTTCGAGGACTGCTCGATCTTCTGCATGGCATGGACGGCGTCGGCAACGACCTTGCCTGACTGAACGGCGCTGGTATTGGCCTGCACCGCCACCGTGCGGGCTTCGTCGGCGCGTTTCGAGGAGTTCGAAACATTGGCCGTGATCTGGTCGAGGGCGGCGGCGGTCTCCTCGAGCGAGGCGGCCTGCTGTTCGGTACGCTTGGCAAGATCCTGGGCGCTGATGCTGATCTCACGCGTGCCGCTGTCGATCTGGCCGGTCGATTGAGCGACCGCTCTCAGCGTCTGCTGAAGCTGCGCGACGGCTGCGTTGAAATCGGCTCTCAGGCTTTCGAAATCCGGCGCGAAGGGCTGGTTCAACTGATAGCCGAGGTCTCCGCCGGCCAGATGCTTCAAGCCATCGGCAAGACCGGAGGTCGCCTGCGCCATCTGCTCGGCGCGCAGCCTATCGGCCTCCGCCTTCTGGCGGCGTTCCGCTTCGGTCATGTTGCGGTTGGCGGCGGCCTCTTCCTCCAGCCGCTTGTTGGCAAGCGCGTTGGCTCGGAACACTTGGACGGCGGCCGACATTTCGCCGATTTCGTCGCCGCGATCGGCTCCGGGAATCTCCAGGGCAAGGTTGCCGCCGGCAATGGCGCCCATCGTTTCAGTCAGGCTGCGGATCGGCCGGACGATCTGCCCAAGGCTGATTGCGGTGCCGACGCCAAACGAGATGAGCGCGCCAATCACCAGCACGATGTAGCTCGTGGTGATCGTTTGATTGGTTATGGCGCTTGCAGCATCACTTTTCCGCTGCAGCTCGGCCTTCGCCCAGTCGTAGAGCTCGGTTGCGTCGTCGTCGAACTTCAGTCTTGCAGTTTTGAAGGTGTCGGCTGCCAGGTGCAGCGCCGTGGCATCGTCACCTGCTGCGGACGCCTTCACGATGGGTACCGTTGTCGCCTGCAAGGCGCGCAGATCCGATCTGAGTTCATCGAACCGCGTCCTTTCACCAGGATAGATGCTCGCCGCGTTATCAACAAACTGGGCGGTTTCATCAAACACCTGCGCCAGCTCGCTCTCCGATTTTCTGATACTGTCCTGATCCGGTTCAGCGATGAGGCGATAGAGGACGCGCCCGATCGAATCGGAATTGCCGGTAATTTCCGCGAGCTTGTTCGTGCCGCTCGCATCGACGTCGAGGAGCGCGTTGTAGGTATCGTCGATCGATCGCAGCTTCGAGGAAACGTAGATGCTGACGCCGATCCCGATAATGACGATCAAAGCCGTCAATCCCAACAGTTTCGGGCCTATTTTGAGAGACTTCAGGGAGATCATGATATTATTCCAGTTTGATGTGCGTTGGATATTTGAATGAAATCCCGTATCGCACCCGCTCCGCATTTTGACGTTTCGAAACAGCCAACAGGAAGCAAGTATTCACTTATCGAAATAATAAATCGAAAATTGCGAAATATTACGAACGAGATTCATATGCTTTATGATGAAAAGTAAGCACTGCCCCAGCAATCACCGGCATCAATACTTTTGACTTCAGGAAAATGACAGAATTATTTTCGACCCCTCATAGGCCGATCTATTATTATGCCTGCCAAGGGCCAGAAATTGCATGCGAAAATTAAGATGGCGTAAACGATACCATCGCCTTGTCGGCGGCGCTGACAATCATGCGCTTTTTGGATAGCCATGTGGATTTTGCATATCCTCCAAGCCGCAATCCGGGCTCGTATAGTCCAAAAAACGGGCAATGACCTTGAGAGCCATGCACAAATACAACGGCCAAAACGCGCCGCATGAATGGAGTTCATGCGGCGCGCTTCAGCCGGGAGGTAACGCGCGGTTAGTTCTTCGACGGTTGCGAGGAGGTCCAGCTCCACGCCTTGCCGTTCACTTCATGCCCGTTCCGGCGATGCCGGTGGTGATGTATTTCTGCAGGAACAGGAAGACGACGGTGACGGGCAGCAGGCTGAGGAACGTCATCGCCAGGATATAGTGCCACTGCACCGAGAACTCGCCCTGGAAGGCGTTGAGACCGACCTGCAGCGTGAAATTCTCGCGGCTGTTGAGGACGATCAGCGGCCAGAGGAAGTCGTTCCAGCGCCAGAGCACGGAGAAGATCGCCAGCACTGCGAGAGCGGGTGCCGTCAGCGGCAGGATGATGCGCCAGAAGATGCAGAATTCGCTCGCCGCATCGACGCGCGCCGCCTCGATCAGCTCATCGGGGATGGTCAGCATATATTGCCGCAGCAGAAAGACAGCCGTCGGAGAGGCGACCGTCGGCAGGATGACGCCCCAGAGATTGTCGGCGAGCCCGACCCCGACGATGACGAGATAGGCCGGCACCATGACGACGGCGAGCGGGATCATCAGGGTCGAAATGATGATCACGAAGACCATCGTGTCGCCTTTGAATTTATATTTCGACAGGGCGAAGGCCGCCATGGCGTTGACGATCAGCGTCAGAAGCGTTGCCACGAAGGTGACGAACACCGAATTCTTCAGGAAAGTCAGGAAGTTGAAGCGCGTCAGCGGATCGGTGTAATTCTCGGTGGCGACGGTCAGATGCTGCACCGGCGTGATCCCCTTGACGTCAACGCTGACCGGCGGCCCCGGATTTGCCGGATCGACCATCTGCGCCTTGAGACCGATGCGCCGGACCATGGCCATTTCGCGCTGCTGGCCGTCGACCGTTACGTTCCAAAGGCTGAGCGGCTTGTCGAAGCCGGGCACGGTCTGCTCGACGGCGGCGCGCGGAAGCAGCGCCGGCGGAAAGCGGGTGATCTCGGCCGCCGGCTTCAGTGAGGAGAGACCCGCCCAGACGACAGGCACGAGCACCGCGAGCGTTCCGCCGATCAGCCAGACCCACGACAGAATATCGGTGATGTCGATGCGTCCGGCCCGGCGCGTGCGCGAGAGAAAACGGATCGGATTCATAGAGCTGTTCATCTCAGGACTCCATTCGCTTGCCGAGGCGCAGCTGTATGAGGGTGAGAACCAGAAGCACCAGCCCCATGAGAACCGATGCGGCCGAGGCAAGGCCGAACAGGCGAAGGTCGCTGCTGAACGCCATCTGGTAGATATATTGGACGATGAAGCTGTTGGCCGTGCCCGGGCCGCCGCCATTGGTCAGAACCCAGGCCTCGTCGAAGATCTGCACGGATTTGATCATCAGAAGGATGAAGACGACGAGCAGGTTCGGGGCCAGCAGAGGAAGCGTGATCCTGAAAAGCGTGCGGCGCGGCGAAGCGGCGTCGATGGAGGCGGCCTCGTAGAGCTCCTTCGGGATCGCCTGGAGACCGGCGAGCAGGATGAGCGTGTAGAAGCCCATATGGAACCACACCGACACCACGACGACGAAGAAGCGCGACCAGCCCACATCCAGCAGGAAGATCTCGGGGGGCACGCCGATCATCTGAAAGAAGGCGTTCAGCAGCCCGTTGCGATCGAGGAACCATTTCCAGATCAACCCGATGACGACAGGCGACAGCAAGACGGGGTAAAAGAACATCGCCCTGAAAAAGCCGCGCGCAAAAATCGCCCGATTGAGGATCAGCGCGGTGATCAAAGCCACCAGCAATGTCGCGACGACATTGAATCCCACAAACCAGAGCGTGTTCCACACCGCCGTCCAAAACAGCGATTCCTGGCAGGTTCCCGGCTGCAGATAATTGCCGCAGGAAAGCAGCGTGCGGAAATTGTCCAGGCCGACATAGGGCCGCTCCGACACGAAAAGATTGGTGCCGCCGGTGAAGGCGTAGCCCACCGCGATCGCGATCGGAAGGAATGTGAAGATGGCGAAGAGAACGAGGTTCGGCGCCAGGAACAGCCAAGGCATGCGCTTGCGGCCGAAAATGCGTTCGACCGCATTCATCGGAGCCTCGACCACCCTCATCGCCGTGTCGCCTGCCTGAGCCAGCAATGCACCTGCCTTGAGCGCTGCCATGGTCAGCCCCTCCCCTGTCCTGATCGACGGGCAAAGGCCAGGCCGCTTTCGGGATCGAACAGATGGACCCGTTCCGGAACGGCATCGATCATGATCCGGTCGCCCTGAACAGGCGCGAAATGGCCGGGCTCATGAATGATGATCTGCTCCTCCTGCCCCGCAAGGTTGCCGTAGACATAGGTCTCGGTGCCGAGACCCTCGTGATACTGGACGATGAACGGCAGGCCCTTTTCGCTGGAGCGGGAAAAATGCGCCGGCCTGATGCCGGCAAGCACGGCCTGCCCGACCGTGATGCCCGTAGGATCGACATCGCTGACGATCCTGCCGCCGCCGGCGACATCGATGGCCACACCGTTTTCACTGATAGCCGAGACCTTGCCCTTGATGATGTTCATGCGCGGCGAGCCGAGGAAACCGGCGACGAAGAGATTGCGCGGGTGGTCGAAGAGTTCGAGCGGCGCGCCGACCTGCTCCACCCGCCCGGCGCGCAGCACGACGATCTTGTCGGCCATGGTCATCGCCTCGACCTGATCATGGGTGACGTAGATCATCGTCGTCTTGATATCGCGATGGAGTTTGGTGATCTCCGCCCGGGTCTGGACGCGCAGCGCCGCGTCGAGATTCGACAGCGGCTCGTCGAAAAGAAAAATATCCGGTTCGCGCACGATCGCCCGGCCGATCGCCACGCGCTGACGCTGGCCGCCCGAAAGCTGCTTCGGGCGCCGGTCGAGATAGGGTTCGATCGCCAGCATCCTGGCCGCCTCGGCAATCCGCGCCTCGATCTCGGCGCGCTTGAACTTCAGATTTTCAAGGCCGAAAGCGAGGTTCTTGCGCACGCTCATATGCGGGTAGAGCGCGTAGGACTGGAAGACCATGGCGATCTTGCGCTCGGCCGGCGAGAGCGCGCTGACGTCGCGGCCGCCGATCGCGATCGCCCCCGTGGTGACCTCTTCGAGGCCGGCGATGACACGCAAAAGGGTCGACTTGCCGCATCCCGACGGACCGACGAAGACGACGAATTCACCGTCCTTGATATCGAGTTCGACGTCGTGCAGGACTTTGACGGAGCCATACGACTTGTTGACGGTGGAAAGTTTCAGTTCTGCCATGCCCCACTCCCATCGGGTGCCGCCGTTTCGAAGACGACGTCTATTTCGTTCCAGCCTTGCGGCAGCGGTGTCGGCCTCGTGATCCGCACCTCGTTCATCAATATGCCGGTAACACCAGCCACGTAGACGGCCGGCATTCCGCCCGGATAGTCCTCAAGACCGATCACCCGCCCGTCCGAACCGCGCGTCCAGGCATTGGCGCGGCCACCGCCGTCAGCCTTCGGGGCGAGATCGGCATTGGTCGGACGCAGGTCATAGGTCTGTCCGGTGCCGAGCAGGCCCGGCCGCTGTTCTATGCCGACGCGCCGCAGCCAAACGTTGCGGATGCCTGCAGGCGCGGCCGCAATGACTGTGATCGCCCCTTCCATCTGCCCGGTCACGTCCTCGACGATGAGGTTCTCGATCGCCCCCGCGGGACGCTCGGTGACACGGTCGACGACATTGACGGTCAGCGCCTCGCCGGAACCCCAGAAGCCATCGGGCGTTTCGCGGCACTCGACCGGGATCCGCGAAAACCTGACGTTCGAAATCCGGCCGCCGTCGCGGGAGAAGATACCAAGCGCCCGGTTGGAGGCGGAAACCGTGCAATCCTCGAAGACGACATTGGTGACGTCGCCATGCGTTTCCGTCCCGATCTTCAGCGCACAGCTGAGGCTCTGAACGGAGCAGCGGCGGACGAGGATGTTCTCGCATCGGCCGATGGCGACGCCTTCGGGTCCGATGCTGGTCTTCAGGCAGATGCCGTCGTCGGCCGTCGATATCGTGCAATCCTCGATGACGGCGCCGCGGCAGGCATCGAGGACGATGCCATCCGTGTTGGGAAGGCGACGGTCGTTGTCGATCGTGACGTTCCGGACCTTGACATCGGTGCAGTCGACGAAATGCAGCGTCCACATCGGCGAACGGCTGATATGCAGCGCGCTGATCTCGACCTCGTCGCAGCCCTCGAAGACGACGACGCGGGGGCGGAATTCGGCCGGGATGAAGGTTCCGACCGTCTCGTCGTCGCCGATGATGAAGCTGTCGCAACCGGCATCGATGCGCCCTTCCCCTGTCAAGCTGATCCGCCGCGCGCCCTTGGCGACGATCATGCCGCGGTCAGACTTCTCGGCGATCACCGAAACGCGCGTCTGCGCGTAAGCCGCATAGTCGGGAACGGGACGCAGGACCGCACCGGCGGCCAGATGCAGATCGACACCGGAGCGAAGCCGGAGGCCGCGGCAGATGTGGATGCCTGCCAGGAGCTCCAGGCGTCCGCCGCCGGAAGCCGAAAGGCTGTCGATCTCCGCCTGCAGGCGGTCGGTATTGTCGCCGTCGAGCGCCTCAATCGCGACGAGGGAGGTTGAAGTCATTGGCGCTGGCCGCCTTCGAGAAAGACTTCCGTCAGCAGCAGCATGGTCAGCGCCTGGCCGTAAGGCGTCGGGATATTCGGGATGCGCCGGTAGAAATCGAGGTCGTGCCCCATCGGCGTGCCGTCCGAGACGCCGTGGACGACGCCTTCTTCGTCGATCTGCGCCAGCACGGCCTTGAGCGCGCGTTCGGCATAGGCCCTGTCGCTCTCGTCCAGAATGCCGGCATCGATGGCGCGCAATATGCCATAGGCGATGCCTGCCGTGGCCGAAGTTTCCAGCGGCGAGGACGGATCATCGAGAAGCGTCGTGAACATCCCGTCCGGCCGCTGATAGGCCTTCAGCGAACGCACCTGGCTGACGAGAACGTTGGACAGGAAGCGCCTGTCCTTCTCGCCGAGCGTCGGAACGAGATCGAAGAGTTCGGGAATGGCGACGGTGATCCAGGCATTGCCGCGGGCCCAGAAGGCATTGGCGAAATTGTGCCGGCCGTTGAAGGTCCAGCCGTGATACCAGAGGCCGCTGACCGGATCGGAGAGATAGCGCGTATGGATGACGAACTGGTAGACGGCCTCGTCGATCCAGTCGCTGCGCTCGCAGAGCACGCCGGCCCGGGCGAGGAACAGGCAGGCCATGAACAGCGTGTCGTCCCACAATTCGCCCTCATTCAGGCGCTCCTTGACGACGTGCTGAAAGCCGCCCTCCTCGGTCTTCGGCAATTCCTTGACCAACCATTCGGCCCAGTCCTCGACGAGCGCGCGGAAATCGGGGCGGTCGACATGCTGGACGAGGATTGCCAGCGGCAGCATCGGCGCCGTGCTGTTGATCTGGCGCGGCGGCAGGCCGCGTTCGATCTGGCCGGCATACCAGGCGACGAGCTCTTGCAGCGCCTTCTGGTCGTTGGTGGAGATCGCGCGTCGCAAAAACCCGTAGAGGCCGACGCCGACTTCCCAGTCCCATTCGTCGAACTGGATCCCGGAGGCGGTGCTTCCGGTCACCAGACCTTCCTTGATGCCCCTGAGCCGGCTGAAAGCCGTCGCCACGCGATCGATCGTCGTCAGGAGAGCGGCGTTGTCGACAGATGCTGTGTTCATGCTGAAATCCTATATTCTCAGGAGTAAAACGGCCCGTCGGCAGCGGCCGCCGAGGCCGCGCTGTCGTGGGTGAGGATCGGGTGCGGCTGATCATGCGTGAACGGCCGGGGTTTGCCGGCGATCGACAGACCGTCGGCATGGGAGAGGGAGAGCGCCGGGCCGCCCGGCGGCGTCAGAACGAGCTGCCGAAGCGCCGGATCGAAGGAAACCGTCGTCTGGCACAGGCGTTCGAGGAAGGCCTTGAAGGCATCGCCATTGCCGGATCCGACAATGGCAGCCCAGCCGCAGAGCGGCCCGTAGGAACGCGCCTCGCGGCCCGCGGTCGGCCCATCGGTAATCAGTTCCAGGCCGTTCGAGGCCCAAAGAGCGGAAAAGCCCCTGCCCGATCGGGCGATCAGCCATTTGCCTTCGACGATCAGATCGTCGAGGCCGTCGCGACCGATATAGGCATGCGTCCATGCATGCCGTGCGTCGCCTGTGTCTTCGATCAGCAGGGCGACGTCGCGATGCTGGGCGACGCGCGGCAGGATGCCGTTGCCGGCCCAATAGGACGGTCTTTGATTGCCCCAGGGATCGTCCTCGCCGGGATGGTTGACCCACAACCTCGCCATTGGATGGCCGGCCAGCCTGATGTCGAGGACGTGCTGCTGGTGCCCCTTCCGGCCGGTCTTGTGATCGACCACCGTCGAAAGCTGCGCTGCCTCGTTCTTGTAGAGCACGAGCTTGCCGCTCTCCAGCCCCTGGCTGTAGCGCGCCTCGACGCTTCTGCCCCTGGGAAGAGCGGCAAGCTCGGCGAGATCGGCAGGCGGCTCATAGCCGCCGGCGCAAAACATCGTCAGCGCCGCCACGCCGTTGTTGAGCCAGCCGGTGCCGAAGGCGACCTGGGCAAAGGGCGCAAGCTCGGTCAGCGGGCCGGCGCGCAGTTCCTTGTCGTAGGCGCGGCCCTGCGATCCCGCCGGAACGCCGGCCAGCGTGTGCAGGGCGATCATGCGGAAGATAAGGTCGATCTGGCCGCGGGCGCGATCGGCGATCCCGCTCTCCGCCCAGCGCTCCAGCGCCAGCAGGCCGATGAAATCGATCGGGTAATAGGCGGCCGAATTCCACTCCGCCAGGCCATGCGCCTCGACGCTGTCGAACCAGCGCCCGAGCCGCTCGGCGGCGAGTTCCGCCTGCTGCCGCCCGGTCCGCCCGGAGGCCGAAAACACCGCGTCGGGCAGAAGAAGGCCGGCCAGCAGTTGGCTGGTATGGAAGCAGAGCACATGGTTCTCGCTCCAGAACCACATGGCGTCATTGCCCGGCTCGTCGACCCAGTAGCGATAGGCAAGAACGGAACGGCGGATACGATCGACCGTCGCCTCGGGCATCTTCTCGCCATAGGCGCCGAGCAGCCACAGGAGCGGCACCATGATGAAATCCGAGCAATCCTCCCGCGCATCGATCGAGGCGAGCGTCGCATCGACGATGCGGTCGAAGCTCTCCGGATCGTGATGGCCGGTTTCCATCATGGCGATGAGGCGGCCGGCGCGGTTGGCGCCGAAGCGGGCGCTGTATTCCAGCGCCTGGCGCTTGCGGGCGGAAAGCGAGGTCTCATCAGGCAATGGCGAAAGGCTGCTCATGAAGGCGGCATCGATGACGCGGGTGACCGAGCCCGACCCGGAGCCGATCGTCATATGGATGCCGTGATAACCGTCGGCGATACCGCAGACATCCTCGGCGATCAAACGGCTTTGATGGGCGCGCAGGGTCAGTTTCGAATGGGCGATAACCGGCCGCTCGTGACCATGGCCGACGACCTTGAGCTCGACGGGCAGGTCGCGCTCGGGTCCGGTGTCGAAGATGATCTCCAGCGGCTGGTTGACGAAGACGTCGCGGGCCGGTCGCACGCCGCGCGAAAGGGCTTCGAGCTCGCGCACCTCGTCCTGGTCGAGGGCGACCGGCAGCAGAACCGAAAGCGGCTCCTTGTCCAGCATTTCGAGCTCGAAGAACCAGGTCGTGTCGCGCTCGGCGAGATCTTCGCTATGGACGAGAATCTCATTGTCGCCGGCGTCAAGCGGCAGCACTATCTCGGTTGCGCTCTCGACGTTGCGCTTGAAGGGCTCGAAGCGCACCGCTTCCTTGCCATTGACCCAGATGCGAACGCCGCCGCAGGTCTTGAGCGCAAGATTGAGCGTGCGCGGCGCTTCTGTCCTGAATGTGCCCTTCAGCCATCGCCCGACATGCGTGGGCACGTGCCAGAAGCTGGTAAACTCGACGCGGCGGTTCGAGCCGGGAAGATAAAGGCTTTCGGTCGGCCAGGAGGCGTCGGGGACAAGCTCGCGGCCGACCATGGTGGACCAGAAGGCCTTGCGGCACGGCAGGTCGCCGACATCGACGAAACCGTTGATGAAACGATAGTTCACCCGGTCTTCGGCCGGGGCCGGCTCGCCGGGAAAATAGCGCTCGACGAGGGCGGAAACGGCCCATGCCGTTATCGTCTGGCCCTGTGCCACCCTGTAGGCTGGCGCCATGTTGTCCGGCTGCTTGATGCTTTCCGTTTTCACAGATCGCCTCCTCCGCAATCCTATGAAAATATTTTCATAAGTCTATTTTGGTGCGTGATTTTCGAGAATTGCTCAAAAACATCGCTATTTGCGTAGAAAATAGCTTGACGCGACGAATGTCAAGTATATGAAATTTACATATCGATGGCTGAGGCCGCGATTGATGAAAATGTTTTCATGGGAGGATGAAAATGAAAACCTATCTTTCAGGGGCTTTCGCACTGGCGCTTGTCACCGTTTCTTTCGCATGGTCCAGCGTGGCCATGGCCGAAACCCAGACGATCACCTTTCTCTTCACCGACGACGACCAGGCTTATGTCGAGCGGATGGAAGCGCTGAGCAAGGAATTCGAGACCGCGCATCCCGACATCAAGGTGAATTTCGTCTCGTCGGGTTATGATGCCGTCGCCAAGCAGCTGCCGGTGCAGCTCGCCGTCGGCGAAGGTCCCGATGTCGCCAAGATCACCGATTGGCAGCTGGCGCCCTACTATCTCGACATGCGCCCCCTGATGAAAGACCCGGACGGTTTCGCCAAGCTGCACGGCGACAGCCTGAACACGCTTCGTTTCCCCGGCGTCAACGATCCGAACTCGATCAACGGCTATGTCGCGTCGCAGACCTTCAACCTGCCCTTCGTCAACAAGACGCTGTTCGAGCAGGCGAAAGAACCGCTTCCGACGCCGACCGCCACACTGAAGGACATCGTCGAGGCCTCGGCACGCGTCGCCAAGGCGACCGGCGCCCAGATCCCCTTCACGATGGACCGCTCGGGCCACCGCTTCTCCGGCGCGGCCTTCTCCTACGGCTCGAACTACGTCAAGGACGGCAAGTTCTCCTTCCCCGACGATGCCGCCAAGCGCTACATCACCGATCTCTACAACTGGACGAAGGACGGCTCTTTCCCGAAGGAAATGTGGGGTGCTGCCGGCGGAACCCAGTACAAGAACATGGGTGACGAGTTCGTCAACGGCAATGTCGTGACCTATATCGCCGGCAACTGGATGGTCAATCCGTTCCAGAAGAAGATCGGCGACGCCTTCGACTGGACGGCGATCAGCGCGCCCTGCGGCGATGCCGGTTGCTACGCCATGCCCGGCGGCACCGCGATCGTCGGCTTCAAGCGTACCAAGTACCCGCAGGCTGTCGCCTCCTTCATCGAGTTCCTCGGTTCCGAAAAGGTCCAGCGTGAAGTCGCCGAAAACTACGTCATCCTGACCGGCGCCGACATCAAGGACCCGCAGTACAAGCTCGAGAGCAAGAACGCCAAGGACGCCATGGCCGTCTTCCTCGCAAGCCGCAACAGCGCACCGAAGGCAGCCCGCGAACTGGAACGTCTCAAGGGGTCCTCCGCCATCTACCAGCTCATCGTCCAGCGCATGAGCCAGCTGATCGTCGGCGAGCTTTCCCTCGAAGACACCTTCAAGGCGATGTCCGCCGATGTCGACAAGGTCAACGTGGCGCTCGCCGCCAACAAGTAACCGGCCGCGCCTGCGCCCTCCGCAGAATGCGCGCTGCATCAGCCACGGTCTCGCAACGGGCCGTGGCTGATCGTTTTTTAGCCAACGCTCGTGCCTGATGCGAAGGCGTCGTGACACCAGCCTCCGGAGAGGCTATAGGCGTTGTCAGCCTGAGCCAGCCCCAGGCGCCATATCAAATTATCAAGCGCCGGCACCCGGACGTTCCGCCGGCGACCCAGCGACTGTCTACCGTTTAGAGGTGCATCTCCATGCCGATGGGTTCCGAGCATCCGCTGCGCAGGGAGCTTCACAACGAGTTGCATGCCCGGCCGTCGCTTTACTTCGATGGCGACACCGATGTCTGGCACGTCGCCATCGTCGGCGACAATGGCCCTCCTTCGCTGCCCGGTTCCCTGCCGGGATTGGAAGATGTGACCACGACCGGCGAGGGCAACCACGGCATCGGCCGCGTCGGCGACGGCCGGCTGAAATGGGAAGCCCATACCGAATTCCTCACCCTCACCTTCGTCGTGCCGGCATCGGCTGAACCCGGCAGCAACCCGCCGGAAGCCTTTCGGGCCTGCTGCAGCCAGATTGGCGGAAAGGTCATCGCGGCCGTGCGCGTGCTGGTGCGCGAGGAAAAGGACGGGCGCACGCTGGAAAAACCCAAGCTCGACTATGTCGCTTCGCGGGTCGGCGGCGGCGATGCGGAAGTGCATTCGAACTTCCGCCTGACCGACAGCGGCTTCGTCGAATTCCTGTTCTTCAACCGCAATCTCAACGCCTACCGCACCGGCCGCATGGTGCGGCGTTTCCTGGAGATCGAAACCTACCGGATGATGGCGCTGCTGGCGTTACCGATGGCGCGCGAGACGGTCTCCAAGCTTTCCGCCTTCGACCAGCGCCTCGATCTGCTGATCGCGCATATGCAGAGCGCCGTCAAAGTCGACAAGGCGCTGCTGTCCGAGGTGACCCGGCTCTCGTCCGACGTGCTCAATTTCTCCGCGCTCGCCCGCCACCGCTTCGGCGCGACGAAAGCCTATGCCGAGATCGTCGCAAGCCGGCTGTCGGAGCTTCGGGAAGAGCGGGTCGAACAAAGGCAAAGGCTGGGTACGTTCATCGACCGGCGCTTCCAACCGGCCGTCCGCTCGGTCTATGCGGCAGAACGGCGCCTCGACGAACTCGCCGAACGCGTCAGCCTGGCCGGAGACCTGCTCAGAACCACCGTGCAGGTTCAGCTCGAAGATCAGAACGCCTCATTGCTGACCTCGATGGAAGAGCGCGCGCGTATCCAGGTGCATATCCAGCAGGCGGTCGAAGGCTTCTCAGTCATCGCCATCACCTATTATACTATTGGCTTGGCGAAGATCAGCCTCGAAAGCATCTCCGCCTTGGGTGTCGATCCGCATGTGACGAAGCTCGCCGTTCTCGGCGCCATCCCGCTCGTGCTCTTCGCCGTCTGGACCGCGGTTCGCCATGTGCGCAAGAGCATCGCCGGCGTGCCGCACGGCCCGGCATCCGGAAGCCACTGACGCGACAAAGGCGGGTTCACCGCCGCCCTTTCGAGGCGGCGGTTGTTTTCGAATTGCGTTCAATTGTCTTGCTCCATGGCTGCGGAAGACACTCCGCATACATCGGCGACCAGCGAGCGGAACCATTGATGGGCCGGGTGGGTGTCGAGCCGCTCATGCCAGATCAGCTTGTAGATCAACTTCTCGGTCTCAAAAGGTATCTCACGACAGATCAGTCCGTGCTGCGCCGCAAGCGCGCGGCCAGGTCCATTCATAAAACCGTTTGGCACGCAGGTCAGCAGGTCGCTTCCCGCGACAATCCTCAGGGCATCTGCAAAGTGATTGACGACCGCAGCGATCGTCCTTGTGCGACCATGCAGGCTGAGCCAACCGTCGACGACGCCTAGATCGATCCCGGATGGGGTCACCAGCACGTGTGATGCTGCGACGAACCGGTCGAGATTCATATCGTCCGCTACTGCGTGTCCGGGGCGCATAACGCAGATATAATGATCCGTCCGAAGCCCCTGAACATGGATGTCTCGCGGAAGTGACGGGAACATTCCGACGGCGCAGTCCAGCGTGCCGCGATCTATTCCTTCAAGAGAGTTTGCGTTGGTGTGGAAGGAAAACGCCACGCGGGCATATGGCGACATTGACCGCAGCTTCAGCGTGATGCCGCTGACCGCTTCCGCAGCAAGGCTGTCGGTGATGGCAATCCGGAAACTGGTGGGATCCGAGCGGGGATCAAACTGCTCCGGTGCGATCGACGCTCGGATCACCGCCAATGAACGATGAAGTTCGGGCCAGATGGCCATCATCCGCGACGTAGGTTGAACGCCCTCCGCGACTTTCAGGAAAAGCTGGTCGCGCGTCAGTTTCCTAGCCCGCCGAAGGGCGTTGCTGACGGCCGGCTGGCTCATCGACAGGCTGGCGGCGGCGCGCGTGACGTTCCGCTCCAGCATGATGGCTTCGATGACGACGAGCAAGTTCAGGTCCAGCCGCATATTATTCACTCTGGTTATAATCGTTACTCCTAAATCGAAATTGGACGATTCCGATCTTTTGCGCAACTCTACCACCCATACCCAGAAACGAGCGTGGCAACGGACGCAGTGGCTGCGCCGATATCGAGAGGATTTATCTGATGAATGATGCTCCCGCCGGAGAGCTTAGACTAAAGCTGACCGGAAAGATCAGCCCGGATCGTATTCGGTTGCTGCGCGCACCCCGGCCACCCCAGGGGTTGATCGAGAAGTTCAAGCATCTTGCCGATGCCACCAGCGTCATCGCCGATGTCATGGATGAACTGGGCATCACCGGCGCTGTCGGCGCATCGGTTCTCAAGCCGACCTTGCCGAACGCCAGCATCATCGGACCGGCACTGACCGTACGCAACATCATGCAGCGCGAGCATGTCTACGAAACTGCCCGTGGCCGGGTGAACCGCATGGCGGAGTTCGAGGCGCACAATCTGGCGCTGCCGGGCGACGTCATCGTGATCGACGGTGTTGCAGGCGTATCCAACATGGGCGGCATCTCGGCGCAAACAGGCAAGCGGCAAGGTGAAGCCGGGGCGATCGTCTCCGGCGGCATCCGCGACGTCGGCCACTCCCGTCGCGTGGACTATCCGCTCTGGGCCACCGAGATCACGCCGGTCACCGGGAAGTGGCGCATCGAAACCGTGGAGATCAACGGCGACATTCAGATTGCCGGCGTTCGCGTGGCGCCGGGCGACATCGTCGTCGCCGATGAAACCGGCGTTTGCTTCATTCCGATCGCCCGCGCGGCCGAGGTACTGGAACGGGCGCTGACCAAGGCCGCCTTCGAGCACGAGAAATGCAGCGCCATCGACGCCGGCACAGCGGTTGCCGACCTTCCGAGCAAAGAGTGAATATCATGGCCAATCCCAGCCCAAGACTGCGTGTTGCAATCCTCGACGACTATCAGGACGTCGTTCGCACGCTCGACTGTTTCGGCAAATTGCAGGGCCATGAGATCCGGATCTGGAACGATGCGGTGGCCGATGTCGGCATATTGGCGGAGCGGCTTGCCGATGCTGATGTGCTGGTGCTGCTGCGCGAACGGACCAAGGTGGATGAAGCGCTGCTCAGCCGGCTGCCGAACCTCAAGCTGATCAGTCAGAACGGCCACGTGCCGCATATCGATCTCGCCGCATGCACGCGCTACGGCGTGCTCGTCTCCTCGGCCCTGACGCAACGCCCATCCCACCCGACGGTGGAATTCACCTGGGGGCTGATTTTGGCGGCAATGCGCAACATTCCGCTCGAAAGCGCGGCACTTCGCAAGGGGGCGTGGCAGAGCACGGTCGGGTTGGGGCTGCGCGGCCGGACACTCGGGATCTACGGCTTTGGCAAGCTCGGCTCGATGGTGGCGCGGATCGGCGCCGCCTTCGGCATGGAGTTGCTGATCTGGGGGCGTGAGGGCTCGTTGGATCGAGCACGTACGGAAGGTTTCGCGGTCGCTTCGAGCAAGCAGGCGCTTTTTGCGCAATCAGACGTCCTCAGCCTGCACCTGCGCCTGAATGCGGAGACCACGGGGCTGATCGGCCCCCAGGAACTCGCCGTCATGAAGCCGACGGCCCTGCTGGTCAATACCAGCCGGGCGGAGCTGATCAAGCCCGGAGCACTGGTCGAGGCGCTGCGCATCGGCCGGCCCGGCAAAGCGGCGGTCGACGTGTTCGAGCACGAGCCGCTGACCGACCCGAACGACCCTTTGCTGTTGCTGCCGAACGCCTTGTGCACGCCGCATCTCGGCTATGTCGAGCGCGACAACTACGAATTTGCCTATGGCAATGCCTTCGACCAGATCGTGGCTTTTGCCCAGGGCACGCCGATCAACATCCACAACCCGGATGTGCTGAAACAGGGAGCATTGCAATGAACCTCGAGCTTGATGGGAAAGTCGTTCTGGTTACGGGCGGCAGCAAAGGCATCGGCCTTGCCTGCGCTCAGGCCTTCGGCAAGGAAGGCGCTCGTGTGGTCATCGTATCGCGCAGCCAGGAAAATCTCGCCGCCGCCCAGGCGAAACTCGCGGCGGACGGCATCGACGTCACGCCATTTTCTGCCGATCTTGCCGATGGCGCAGCGGCGGAACGGGCGGTGATCGCAGCCGAAGAGCAGGTCGGCCCGATTGCAGTGCTGGTGAATTCCGCAGGCGGCGCCGTGCGTGTACCGCCAAGCGAGTTGACGCCGGACAAGTGGCGCGTGGCGATGGACGCGAAGTTTTTCACCTACATGAACGTCACCGACTATGTGCTGCCGCGCATGGTGTCGCGGCGCGCTGGCGCTATCGTCAACATCATCGGAACCGGAGGCAAGATTGCCTCGCCGATCCACATTCCCGGCGGCGCTGCGAACGCGGCGCTGATGCTCGCCTCTGCAGGTCTGGCCGCCGCCTGGGGCCACGCCGGCATACGCGTCAACGTTATCAACCCCGGCGCCACGATGACCGACCGGGTGCAGATGTCATTGGAGGCGGAATCGCGCGCGACCGGAAAGCCGCCTGAGGAGCTGTTGCGTCAAAATCAGCAGCGCATACCGCTCGGGCGCTACGCCACCCCGGAAGAGGTGGCCGACGCGGCGCTTTTCCTTGCGAGCGCGCGAGCCTCCTACGTGACCGGCGCATCGCTGACCATGGATGGAGGATTGACGCCGCTCGTCGTGTGACCGGCCGAGCCGGGACAATCAACATTGGGAGGAAACCAAATGTTTAGCTGGTATCGTGAATTAACAAAACGAGAGCGAAATACGTTCTGGGGGTGCTTTGCCGGCTGGGCGGTGGATGCGATGGACGCACAGCTTTTCAGCTTCGTGCTTCCGGTGCTGATCGCCGCCTGGGGCATGTCGACGGCGCAGGCGGGTTATCTCGCCACGGCCACACTTCTTTCTGCGGCAGTGGGCGGGTGGGCGTGCGGCTATCTGGCCGACCGGTTCGGTCGCGTCCGCATCATGCAATTCACCATTTTATGGTTCTCGGTCTTCACCTTCCTCGCAGCCTTCACGCAAAACTTCGAACAACTCATCATCGTCAGGGTGTTGCAGGGATTGGGCTTTGGCGGCGAGTGGGCGGCCGGCGCAGTGCTGATGGGCGAGATCATCCGGCCTGCCCATCGCGGCAAGGCGGTGGGGAGCGTTCAAAGCGGCTTCGGCGTCGGCTGGAGTGCCGCGGCAATCCTGGCCGGCATCGTTCTCGCCCACGTACCGGCGGAATATGCCTGGCGGACCCTGCTGATGATCGGCGTGCTGCCCGGTTTTCTGGTGCTCTACCTGCGTCGATCGCTCGAGGAGCCGGAGCTCTATCAACAGACCCGTGCTGCGATTAAGGCCAGTGGCCGCGACCCGGGCCTCAGCGCGATTTTCGCTCCCGACGTACTGCGCGTGACGATCCTGGCGTCTCTGCTGGCCTTTGGCGTGGTTGGTGTCGGCGGCGCGATCGTCAACTGGCTGCCGACGTTCATGAAAACGGTCCGTCACCTCTCGCCCAGCGCCTCCGGCTATTACATCTTCCTGGTCACGGGCGGCTCCTTCTTCGGTTTCCTGGCGAGTGCGTATTTGTCCGATGTGCTCGGCCGGCGCCGTACGTTCCAGCTGTTTCTGGTCTGCTCGTGGCTGGTGACCATCGCCTATATGTTCCTGCCGCTGTCGGGCTGGGAGCTTATTCTGATGGGAGTTCCGTTCGGCTTCTTCACGATCGGCAATTACGCCGCACTCGGCCCATTCTTCACCGAGCTATTCCCGACCGCGGTGCGCGGCAGCGGCCAGAGCTTCGCCTACAATTTCGGCAAGGCCGCCGGCGCAGCAGCCGTCTCGGGCATCGGTATTCTGGCGCAGTGGATCACCCTGGCCGAGGCCATCGGGCTGATCGCGTTGCTCGGGTACAGCATTGCGATCCTCGCGACGCTGCTGCTCCCCGAAACGAAAGGCATCAAGCTCACGCCAAGCGTTGGGCAGGCCACGGAAGAGCGCGGTTCCATCGCGGCGGCGGAGCAAACCGTTACCGGCGGGCAGTAATTGCAGAAAGCTGCCGAGAACCCGGCCGTTTCCATGCAATCGACAAAACGGCACTTCGATCCCGGCAGCTCTATCAAGACAGACAGGACCAACCAGATCTTCCCAGGCGGGCGCTTTGGGCTGGCTGGGCAAATTCCCAACCGATTTCCGTGACGGAGCTTGAATGTTCCTATGGAATTTCCGTCAAGACGAAGGAGTGACCAATGAAATCGACTTTTCCATGCCTGGTTCTTGCCATGACCGTGATCACGCAGGCAAGCGTGGCTGAAGCCCAGGACGCCGGCGGACCAATGCAGGTTATCGTCGCCACGCCTCAGGAGCTGGCCGTCTCGCAAAGCGCTTCGAACACTGTGGGCGTGTCCCAGGTCGGCGGCCAGAGCGCCAAGATGCTCTATGGCGATCCGACCAAACCGCAGCTCTATACGGTTCTTCTACGCCTCGAGCCCCACAAGCGCATCATGCCGCTGTCACATCCAGACTCGCGCTTCGTGACCGTGCTGTCGGGAAAGTTCTACATCGGATGGGGTGACACCTACGACGAGACAAAACTCAAAGAGCTGGCGGCGGGAGGCATCTACACGGAACCCGCCAATGCGAACCATTTCGGCGAGACCCGGGACGAGCCGGCTATGGTCGCCATCACCGGATATGGCCCGAGCGGCACCACCTACGCGAATGCAGCCGACGCACCGGGCAAGGTCAAGAATTAGAGGCTGTCCCCGGACCGCATGGAAGCAAGACAGGAGAAACAAAATGGACCAATCGCCAACGGACAACCTCCCCGAGGCAGCGCGGGCAGGCGCAAACACAAGCCGCCGCCGGAGCGTCACAGTCGAAACCCTTGCCCACAAGTATCCGGTGCCGAATGCCTGCCGGATCGACAACCTCGTGGTGTCCGGCGCCATCCAGGGGGTAGATCCCGAAACGCATGTAATGCCCGAGGACCTCGCCTCCCAATGCGCCCACCTATTCGAAAATATGAAGGCGATCGTAGAGGCGGCCGGCGGCACCATCGAGGACATCATCAAGATGACGGTCTATCTGCGCGACCGCGACAATCGGGGGCCGCTGAACGCGGAATGGGTCCGCATGTTCCCGGATCCTGCGGCGCGACCCGCAAGGCACGCTCAGCCTTTGCTGGTGGAAGGCCCTTCGATGGTTCAGTGCGATTTCATCGCGGTGGTTGGACGAGCGGGCTGAGCGCCGCGCCAGTCACCTTACACGGGGTATGCGTCGAGCGACGATCGAATACCGCAAGACGATCGTCGAGGGAGAAGACATTATGAAGATCGGTGCAGCGAAGGAAATCAGTAAACACGAAGCGCGGGTCGCGATGACGCCGGACAGCGCGCGGCAACTTCAGAAGCTTGGTTATGACTGCGTCCTGGAAACGGGAGCCGGCAAAGCCGCAGGTTTTTCCGATGATGCCTATCGCGCCGCGGGGGTAGCGATCGCCGAAAGTGCGGCCGACCTCTACAGCGCCGCCGATATCATCGCCAAGGTTCGGCCTCCCGAAAATGCGGAGATCGCGCGTATTTCTCCCGGCCAGACACTGATCTCGTTCTTCTATCCCGCGCAAAACGCAGAGTTGCTGGAAGAGGCTCGGGTCAGGGGCGCCAATGTCATCGCCATGGACATGGTGCCGCGCATTTCCCGTGCCCAGAAGATGGACGCCCTGTCGTCGATGGCCAATATCGCCGGCTATCGCGCTGTGATCGAGGCCAGCAGCAATTTCGGGCGTTTCTTCACCGGCCAGGTAACGGCGGCAGGCAAGGTGCCGCCGGCCAAGGTCCTGGTGATCGGCGCCGGCGTCGCCGGCCTTGCGGCGATCGGCACGGCAACATCGCTCGGCGCCATCACCCATGCCTTCGACGTGCGTCCCGAGGTCGCCGAGCAGATCGAGAGCATGGGCGCCGAATTCGTCTATCTCGACTTCGATGAGCAGCAGGATGGCGCAGCGACCGGCGGTTATGCCGCGCCATCGTCGCCGGAGTTCCGGGAGAAGCAGCTTCAAAAGTTCCGCGAACTGGCGCCTGAGATCGATATCGTCATCACCACGGCGCTGATCCCCGGCCGCGATGCGCCGAAGCTCTGGCTCGCCGATATGGTCGCAATGATGAAGCCCGGTTCGGTCATCATCGATCTCGCGGCTGAACGCGGCGGCAACTGCGATCTGACCATCGCCGATCAGAAGATCGTTTCCGACAATGGCGTTGTCGTCATCGGCTATACGGATTTCCCAAGCCGCATGTCGGCCCAGGCCTCGACGCTTTATGCGAACAACATCCGTCACATGATGGCGGACCTGACGCCTGATAAGGACGGCAAGCTCGTCCACAACATGCAAGACGATGTCATCCGCGGCGCCACCGTCGCCTTCACAGGAGCGATCACCTATCCGCCGCCACCGCCCAAGATCCAGGCGATTGCCGCACAGAAGCCAAAGGAAAAGGCAAAGGAGCCGACAGCGGAGGAGAAGCGCGCGGCCGAGACCGCCGCCTTCAAGGCGCAGACGAAGAACCAGGGCATGCTGCTCGCCTCAGGCACCGCGCTTTTGCTTCTTGCAGGCGCCTTTGCACCGGCCAGCTTCATGAGCCATTTCATCGTCTTCGTGCTGGCCTGCTTCGTCGGCTTCCAGGTCATCTGGAACGTCTCGCATTCGCTGCACACGCCGCTGATGGCCGTGACCAATGCCGTCTCCGGCATCGTCATCCTGGGCGCGCTCCTGCAGATCGGCTCCGGGAGCTCGCTGGTGGCGACACTGGCGGCGCTGTCGGTGCTGATTGCCACCATCAACATCGTCGGCGGCTTCCTCGTGACACGGCGCATGCTCGCCATGTTCCAGAAGTCCTGAGCGGCTAAGGATTCTCAAAATGACCATCGGTATCGTCTCGGCCGCCTATATCGCCGCCGCGGTTCTCTTCATTCTGTCGCTCGGGGGCCTTTCCGGCCAGGAAAGCGCCAAGCGCGCGGTCTGGTACGGCATCGTGGGCATGGGACTTGCCGCCATCGCCACCATATTCGGGCCAGGTGTCGGCAACTGGCTGGTCATCGCGCTGATGATTGCCGGCGGCTCGGTGCTCGGGCACTATGTCGCCTCGCGCGTGCAGATGACCGAGATGCCGCAGCTCGTCGCCGCGCTGCATTCCTTCGTCGGTCTCGCCGCGGTGTTCATCGGCTTCAGCGCGCATCTCGAGGCTGCCCGCGTCGCCGGCCTCGATGAGGCCGCCCGCACAGCCCTCGACGGTTTCGCCGGCATCCTCGCCCATAAGACGCCGGTGGAACTTTCGATCATGAAGGTCGAGGTCTTCCTCGGCATCTTCATCGGCGCGGTCACCTTCACCGGCTCGGTCGTCGCCTTCGGCAAGCTCGCCGGCAAGGTGGACAGCAAGGCAAGAAAGCTGACAGGCGGCCAACTCCTCAATGCCGGCGCGGCGCTTCTGTCGCTGATCCTGATGCTGACTTATGTGAACGGGGCCGAGATCTGGGCGCTCGGATTGATGACGGCGCTCGCCTTCTTCATCGGCTATCACCTGATCATGGGCATCGGCGGCGCCGACATGCCTGTGGTCGTCTCTATGCTGAACTCCTATTCCGGCTGGGCCGCGGCGGCGATCGGCTTTTCGCTCGGCAACGACCTGCTGATCGTCACCGGCGCCCTGGTCGGCTCCTCCGGCGCGATCCTTTCCTACATCATGTGCAAGGCGATGAACCGCTCCTTCAGCTCGGTCATTCTCGGCGGCTTCGGCGCGACCGGCGGACCGCAAATGGAGATCGTCGGCGAGCAGATCGCCATCGATGCCGATGGCGTGGCGGCGGCACTCAACGATGCCGACAGCGTCATCATCGTGCCCGGCTACGGCATGGCAGTGGCTCAGGCGCAACAGGCTGTTTCCGAACTCACCCGCAAGCTGCTCGCCGCCGGCAAGAGCGTCCGCTTCGCCATCCATCCGGTTGCCGGACGCCTGCCCGGGCACATGAACGTGCTGCTTGCCGAGGCCAAGGTCCCTTACGACATCGTGCTCGAGATGGACGAGATCAACGACGACTTCCACGAAACCGATGTGGTCATCGTCATCGGCTCCAACGACATCGTCAATCCGGCCGCTCTGGAAGACCCGAATTCGCCGATCGCAGGCATGCCCGTGCTCGAGGTCTGGAAGGCAAAGCAGGTGTTCGTTTCCAAGCGCGGCCAAGGAACCGGCTATTCCGGCATCGAGAACCCGCTGTTCTTCAAGGAGAACACCCGCATGTTTTACGGCGATGCGAAGAAGTCGATTGGTGAATTGCTGGCAATGACGAACTGAGGAGAATTCGCTGAGGCGTCTGGATCCGCATCGGTAGGAAAAGCGAATGGCACGATTAACGCGTGAGCAAAGTCAAGCACGTACGAGAAACAAACTTCTCGAATCCGCTTATCAGATAATGGCCCGGTTTGGTTACGGCGGAGCTTCGATCGAACGCATCGCCGAGGACGCTGGGTTTTCCAAAGGAGCGTTTTATTCGAATTTTGTAAGCAAAGAGGACATTTTCATTCAGCTCCTTGAAGACAATGCAGGTCGCGACGTCGCGGAATTGACCGAGCTTCTGGACAAATACGACAATCCGGAAGAGCTGATCGATGTGTTGGCGAACTGGGCGAGCGAACGGGGAGGAGACCGGAGGTGGGGCTTGCTTGCCATCGAGTTGCTGCGCAGGGCGCAAGATGACGAAATGTTGGGGGACCGCCAAATCAAGCTTTTCCGGGATCAATGGGAGGGCGTAGGAAACATCCTTATCCGAAAATTAGGTCTGGCACCGCGGCCACCTGCCAGTGCATTCTACATCGGCGGCATAGTCCTTGAACTGACATATAGCGGTATTTCCAGCTTCCTTAAGGACGGGGCGCCCGGTGTCCTGTTGAAGATCGTTCTAGGTTCCATGTACCGTGACTCCCATCGAGCCAACGCCACCACCGCTGTCTCAAAATAAAGTCTCCTTGCCGCGCCAGGTCGGCCAGAGAGCTGGCGGCAGCAGAAAAGCCCGGAGGCGACTCCATGTGGCATGGCGATTGACAGCAGCAAGACATCGGGATGTTGCGTGGTGATTTGCGATCAAATAGTGGGCAATCAAGCCAACGATCCTTGAAATGCCGATGCCAATCAACCCTGTCATCGCCGCTATACGACCGAGGAAGCTGAACTTCTATGCCAGCTGAGCGGCCGCGACATCGTGCTTGAGAGGGACGAGATCAACGAGGACTTCCACGAAACCGATGTGGCCATCGTCATCGGCTCCAACGACATCGTCAACTCGAGAGTCAGGAAGATTCCAATTCACCGATCGCCGGCATGTCGGCTCTCGAAGTGTGGAAGGCAAAGCAGCTGTTCGTCTCCAAGCGAGGACCGGGGACCGGCTATTCCGGCATCGAGAATCCGCTGTTCTTCAAGGAGAACACCCGCATGTTCTATGGCGATGGGAAGAAATCGATTGGTGAATTGCCGGCGATGACGAACTGAGGAGCGGGTTCGCTCCTGCCATCATTCATGCTTGTTATAATGGTACCGTCGAACTCTGAATTAGACGGATGTATAGCGCCGGTGCAACCTGTGCGCATTCCGGACTGGGGCCGACGACACTTCATCCTCCCGAATATTCGCGTCATCGCGCCACCAATCGGTAACGGCCGCCAAGGAGACCAACACGATGAAGAACCGACCGATCGATCCCACGCGCCGCTCCCTCCTCATCGCGTCGTGCCTCTGCATAGGGTGCGCCATGCCCGGCCCCCTGTTTGCCGACGCTCCGATGGTCAAGAGCGAGGCTCCGGAATTCCGTCGTTTGATGGTTGGTGACTATGAAGTCACGGTGCTGTCCGACGGCAAAAATCCACTCGCGGCCATGAAATTGCTGCAAGGCAATCCCTCGCGAATTGCCGACGCTCTGAAAAGCGGCTTTCTCGGAGAACAGGTGGAGACTTCTCACAATTCCTTTCTTATCAACACGGGTGAGAAGCTGGTGCTGGTCGACGCAGGCGCCGGCACTCTGCTAGGCCCACATACCGGCAAGCTGCTGAACAATCTTCGCGCCTCAGGCTACCGGCCGGAGCAGGTGGACGAGGTCTATCTGACGCATATGCATACCGATCACATCGGTGGGTTGATGTCGGGAAATGAGCGGACTTTTCCCAACGCTGTCGTTCGCGCGGACCGGCGCGACACGGATTACTGGCTGAGCGAGGAAAACATGCGTGCCGCCCCCGCCGAGGCGAAGCGCTTCTTCGACGCCGCTACGACTTCGTTGTCCGCCTATATGAAAGTGGGCAAACTCGATACGTTCGAGGGCAGCGCTGACCTGACTCCGGGAATCCGAGCGCGGCCGGCCTATGGGCATACTCCGGGACACACGATGTACGAGGTAGAGAGCAGGGGCGAAAAGCTCCTGGTGTGGGGCGATATTGTCCATGTCGCCTCAGTCCAGTTTGCCGATCCAACGGTGACGATCGGATACGATGTCGACCAGGTAGCGGCCGAACAGGAACACCTGCGGGTCTTCGACGATGCCGCCCGGAACCGGTACATGATCGGCGGCGCGCACTTGCCGTTTCCTGGGCTCGGGCATGTGCACGACAACGGCGACAGAACCTACGCATATGTGCCTTTGACCTAAGACGCGTGAAGCGCGTCTCTGAAACCATCAGCTCCTCGCCGCCTTCGTTCCTCTCCAGCTTCTGGAGAAGTGCCTTCATGACCCGGTGGGTCGTCTGATGTTGGTGATTTCGAGGCCTTCCGCCGGGCCGCTCGCCCAAAGGGGCCTGGAGGTGCATGGCAGCGGTGAACGGCTCGCGGCCCTTCCCCGTTAGCACCACGAGCTTACCGAAGCCTCCGAGCTTCGCTGAAAACGCTGCTCCCGCCGGACTTAGCCTCGGCGGGAGCAATTGACGGCTTCATCACGACTTCAGGACGCCATGGCGTAATACCGCTGCTCCGATGCCCGGCCGCTGCCGGTTTTGAAGCGCCGCAGCAACTCGGCAAGGCTTTCGGTTTCCTGGGTCAGGCTCTGGGCGGCGGCCGTGGTTTCTTCGACCATCGCGGCATTCTGCTGCGTCACCTTGTCCATCTGGTCGCCGGCGGCCGAGACCTCGCGCAGGCTGGTCGCCTGTTCGCGGGCGGCAACGGCGATTTCGGCGACGGTCGCATTCATCGCGGTGACCTGCTCGACGATCTGTTCGAGCGAGAGGCCGGATTCGCCGACCAGCTGGACACCGGTTTTGACCTGCGCCGAGGAGGTCGAGATCAGCTGCTTGATCTCCCTCGCCGCATTGGCGGAACGCTGGGCGAGTTCGCGCACTTCCTGGGCGACCACCGCAAAGCCCTTACCGGCTTCACCGGCACGCGCCGCTTCGACGCCGGCATTGAGCGCCAGCAGGTTGGTCTGGAAGGCGATTTCGTCGATGACGCTGATGATGTTGCCGATCTTCGACGACGAATTTTGAATTTCCGTCATCGCGTCGATGGCGCGGGCGACGATCTCGCCGCCCTTTTCAGCATTGGTGCGGGCCGTCGCCACGACAGCCTGGGCGCGGCCTGCGCCCTCCGCCGTGCCGTTGACGCCGCGGGTGACGTCTCCGAGTGCGGCAACCGTTTCTTCCAGCGACGCTGCCTGCTGCTCGGTGCGGCGGGCGAGATCGTTGGAGGCTGTGGAGATTTCCGACAGACCGGACCGGATGGTGGCGACCGCGCGGATGACAGAGTCGACCGCCTCCTCGAGGCTCGCGACCGAGTTGTTGAAATGATCCCGGATCCTGACGTAACGATGGTCGACATCGCCGACGCGGACGGTGAGATCACCCTTCGACAACGCGTCGAGACCGACGGAAATCTGCCGGAAGGCATGTTCCATCACCTGCGCATCGGAAAGCCGCTCGGCCTCCTGGCGCAGCCGCTCTTCTTCGGCGGCCAGGCGGGCGCGTTCGGCATTGGCTTCGGCAATCAGCTTCGCGCGGCCCGTCTCCTGGAAAACCTTCAGCGAACGCGCCATGGCTCCCAGTTCGTGGCGGTGCTCGACGCCGGTGATCGCGATGCCTTCCTCGCCGCGGGCAAGCTTTTCCATCGACTGCGCCATGTTACGGACCGCCGAGGAAATCAGCCGGCCGACGAAATAGGAGAGCACGAGACCGATGACGATCAGTAACCCGCTGATGACGAGCGTCGTGCTGGTTGCGGAGGCAACCGTTGCGTCCACCGAACCGTCCAGGTTCTTCTGGGCGCCCGTCACGGTCGCCTGCAGATCCCGGAATTCACCTGATATTTTCGGCGCGAGCAGGCCAAGTTGCGTCTGGCGGATATTGCCGGAGGCCTGAAGCACCTCCTTCATGTCGCCGAGACGGGCGGTGTAGTTCTGCATGAGCTGGCCGGCGCCCATCAGGCGCTTCTTCTGCAACTCGTTTTTGGCGGCCTTGGCGGCAGCGTCGTTGAGCGCGACCGCCTCGGCGAGTGCGGCCTGCGCCGTGTCATAGGCGGGGAAATCATCGGAATGCACAAAGCGCTCGGAGAAATAGAGGCTGCGGTTCAAGGCTTCCAGCGTCGCCGCCGTCATCTGCAGCAGCGCCACGTCGTTCTGGCGCCAGGCGCTGCGCACGACGTCGTTGAGCGCGATGCTGGTCCAGGGGCCGAATTCGGTCACCTTGGAAATCAAGATGTCGCGCCGGGCCTGAAGAGAGACGATCTGTTCGAATGCCTTGCCGTAGGCCGCAATATCCTGGCGGATGACGGCGAGACCGGCCTGCAGGTCCTTATTGCCGGCAAAACGCGGATCCTCCGCCTCGAAGGCCTTCACGCCGGCGCGGAAGCTGTCGACGACAGCCTGTGTCGGCGTCGAGCGGAAAGCCTCCGCCGACATCTGGATTTCGTGCAGCTGGTCGCTGTAGTCGGAGATGGCCAGACTCTGGCCGGCCGTAGCGCGGTAGGAGGCGAAGATCGCGGCGAGCCCGTTCATGCCGGAGATCGCGCTGACGGTGAGCAGGCTCATCAGCAGGATCAACGGCACGAAACCTGCGGTGATCTGCGCGCGAATGCCGAATTTATTCCAGAAATGCAACATCATAGGCCTCTTATGCTCACTGGCTCTTCGGCAGGTATTGGGCAATGTTCTCAGGTGTGACGAGTTCGAAGGGAACGTTGTTTTCGCGCGGCACCTTCTCCTTTTTGATGAGCTTCATGGCGGCATCGACCGCAGCTGCGCCCTGCCCGACGGCGCTCTGGAGAACGGTGACATCGAGATCGCCCGCCACCATCGCGGCCAGCGCGTCGTCGGTCGCGTCGACGCCGCCGACGACGACGTCCTTCATCGGGATATTGGCTTTCTTCATGGCGCGGATCGCACCGAGCGCCATCTCGTCATTGTTGGCGATCACAGCATCGAACTTGACGCCGGCCGCCAGCCATTCCTGCATCTGCTGATCGGCATAATCGCGCGACCAATAGGCTGCTTGCTGCTCGACGATCTCAAGACCTTTGCATTCCGGCGTCGCGATGACATCTGATATGTCCTGGGTGCGGGTGCGGGCGGCCACATGGAAAACCTCGCCCATCAGCACGACGACGCGGCCCTTGCCCTTGAGGAGAGAGCATACTTGCTTCGTCTCCAGCGTACCGGAGTCTTTCTCATCGGAGGCGACAACGACCTGATTGTCCGGCAAGTCCAAGAGATTGGAGGGCGTCGTGTTGATGTAAACAAGTGGAATGCCGGCATCCGCGGCAATCTTGGTCATTTGCGGCCCGAGATCGCCATCAGACAGCATCATGATAATGGCATCGACCTTGTCGGCGACGAACTGCTGAACCTGCTTCTTCTGCAGCTCATTGTCGCCATTGGCATTCTCGGTGACGAGCTTGAGGCCTGATATCGTCTTCCCGTGCGAGACGACGCCGTTCACAAGCATCTGTCTGAACTTGTCGAGATTGGTCATCGAAACCCCGATCGTCTGCGCATTGGCAACAGTGACCGATATCACCAGGGCGATGGATGCAAGCGTGGCGGTTTTCATGAATTCCCCTGTGCAATTCAAATATGAACGCGTTATTTCAAATCTTGGTTAAATTTTACTTTTCGACGTGAAGCGAAAGTTAAGCGCGCGGAAATGATCTAGCGGCGGCAGAAGCGCGTTCTTCGGCGGCGCTCGGTCGGACTTGAAGGACATCGAGACGAACTTGATGCGGCGCCTTCAAGCCTTTGTTTAACTGGAATTATCTTCCGCCGAAGCCGGAGCTGACGGTGATGCCGCGGTAGATCACCCGCTGCAGCACGATGGCCAGGATGACGCCGGGCAGCATGGAGATCGTCGCGCCCGCCATGATGTAGTTCCACGCCGTGCCCTGCTGCGTCTGGAACAAAGTGAGCCCGAGCGGCAGCGTGGCTTTTTCCACCCCGCTGGTGGCGATCAGCGGCCACAGGAAACTCTTCCACTGGGCGATGAAGGTAAAAAGCGCGAGCAAGCCGATCGCCGGCATGGCAAGCGGCACGATGATCTTGACCAGAATGCGCAGCCGCGAAGCGCCGTCCATCATCGCCGCCTCATCGAGATCCTTGGGAATGCCGAGGATGAACTGCCGCAGCAGGAAGGTGCCGAAAGAGGAGAAGGCGACCGGCAGGATCATGCCGTGATAGGTGTTGATCCAGCCGAGCTTGCTGACGACGAGGAAGAGCGGAATGACCAGCATCACCTGCGGGATCATCAGCGTGCTGAGATAGGTGAGCAGCAGCCCTTCGCGGCCGGGAAAGCTGAGCCGGGCGAAGGCGTAGGCGGAAAGGCAGGATACCGCAATCACGATCGCCGTGACGCCGCAGGCGACCACGACGGAATTCAGCAGGAAGGTGCCGAACGGCAGGGACACCAGCGCCTCGACGAAGGTGCCCCAATGATACTCCTCGGGGAAGATGCGGACCGGCACGGCCATCACTTCGGTATTGGAGCGCACCGCGTTCGACACCATCCAGAAGAAGGGGAAGAGGAAAAGCAGCGCGATCAGCGAAAGTCCGGCATAACTCAAAAAGCTGCCGATGCGCCGCAGGATGCGATGCCGGCCCGCAGAGACGGAATAAGGATGCCGTGAGGTCGGGTCAGTCGTCATAATGCACCCATTTGCGCTGCATGTGGAACTGCAGGATGGTGAGCGCCATGATCATGACGAACATCACCCAGGCGAGAGCGGAAGCATAGCCCATCTGGAAGTTGGTGAAGCCCTTCTGGTAGATGGCAAAGCCCAGCGTCGCCGTCGCCGAGCCCGGACCGCCGCGCGTCATCGCGAAGATTTCGTCGAAGACCTGCAGCGAGGTGA
This sequence comes from Rhizobium sp. BT03, assembly GCF_030053155.1. Lineage (NCBI taxonomy): Bacteria > Pseudomonadati > Pseudomonadota > Alphaproteobacteria > Hyphomicrobiales > Rhizobiaceae > Rhizobium > Rhizobium sp. BT03. Next base: position 157,708 of record NZ_CP125641.1, on the reverse strand, counting down.
TCGCCGTCATCACGGTGGCAAAGAACACGGTCGGCGAGATCAGCGGCAGACGGATGCGCCAGAAGCGCTGCCAGGCATTGGCACCGTCGATCGTCGCCGCCTCGAGATAGTGTTTCGGCACCAGATCGAGCGCGGCGTTGAACATCACGACGTTGTAGCCGACATTGGCCCAGAGCGTGACGATCACGACCGCCTGCATCGCCCAGGCCGAACTCAGCAGGAAATTCGGCAGGCCGAGGCCGAGCGAACGGATGACGCTGTCGGCGAGCCCGTCCGGCGTGAAGATCAGCAGCCACACCACCGAAGCGGCAATCGTCGGGGTGAAGGTCGGCAGAAAGAAAATCACCCGGAAGATCGCCTTGCCGCGCTTCAGGCTGGATATCCAAACCGCCAGCATCAGCGAGACGATGATGTTCACCGCCAGATATTCGACGGCGAAAAACAGCGTGTTTCTGAGGATGGTGTAGAAGGCCGGATCGACGGTGAAGAGCTTGATATAATTCTGAAGACCGACGAAGGACGGCGTCGAGATCAGCTGCCAGTTTGTGAAGGAGAGCGCCAGCGACGCCAGGATCGGCAGGGCCATGAAGATCATGAAGCCGAGAAAACTCGGCAGCAGGAACAGCATGGCCGTCTGCGTCTCAGGCTTCAGAAAGCGCCGCGGCCGACCGGGCTGCAGGGAAATTTCGGCGACGGCGCTTTGCGACATGTCTTCCTCCCTGCGCGGCAATCCTGCCGCCGCGCTTTAACCTCTTGTTTTCGCGCATGTCGTTGTCCCGGAACCGCGGCACACTTACGGGCGACATGCATTATTGCTGCGCGAGACTCTGGATCGACTCCATCGTCTGCTTGGCGTCGGCGCTGCCGCCGAAGGCCGGCGGGAAATACTGGTTGAAGAGGTTTTCCACCGCCGCCCAGTTGTTGGTGATCACGTAGGGCACGGAATGCGCCAGGGAATAGTCGATGGCCTCGCCGCCATTGGTGATGTCCTTGGCCGCCACCTTGTACCAGGAGGATTGCGAGGCCGTGCGCGCCGGCAGCGCGCGGCCCTGCTCGGCGAGATATTGCAATGCCTCGGGGCTGGTCAGCACCTGGATCGCCTTCCAGGCCGCATCCTTGTTCTTGCTCGTCGTGGCGATGCCGAAACCTGAGCCCGCCGTGACGGCCGTAAGCTCCGCCTCTGCGCGCGGGAGGGAAGTGGAACCGATTTTGAACTTGACCTTGTCCTTCATGCCGATGATCGACCATGGACCATCGACATACATGGCGACATTGCCCGAATAGAACCGGCCCTGGATGACCGTGCCGGCATCGGCACTCGACGGCACCAGCGGCGCGATCTTGTCCTTGGCGGCAAAGCCGATCACCCTCTCGGCGGCGGCAATGGCGCCCGGATTGGTCAGATCGAGCGCGCCTGAATCGTTGACATATTTATCGCCCCAGGCCGACGCCAGGACCGAATAGTTCTGCGGGGTGATGCCGAAGCCGTATTTGCCGTCCTTGGTCAGCTTCTTGGCGGCATCGGTGAATTCGGCAAGCGTCCAGCCCGGCTTCGGCAGCGGAATCCCGGCGGCTTCGAGCGCGTCCTGGTTATAATAGATGACCCACGGACCGACGTCATAGGGCAGGCCGTAGAGCTGTTTGTCGACGGACATGCCGCCGATGATCGAGGGGGTGAAGGCACCGACATCGAACTTGTCGGCCGCGATCCGGTCATTCAGAGGCTCGAGCAGCGAATAGAAATTCGGCATGCGCAGCGACTGCATGGAAACGATGTCGGCAAGCTGGCCGGACGCCGCCAGCACCGGCAGCCGCGTCCAATAGTCGACCCAGCCCGTCGTCGTCAGCGTGACCTTGATATCGGGATATTTGGCGGTGACCATGTCGGCCAGATGCTGCCAACCCTTGGTATCGGCATCGGAACCGGTCCACATCTGCCAGGTCAGGTTCACCTGCTCGGCCGATGCGGTGGTCGCCAAAAGACTGCCGCCGATTGCGGCAAGCAAAAGCGTTTTCTTCAGAACCTTCATGGGTTTCTCCTCCCTCCATGACGCAATGAACACGCGGATGCGACCGAGTTCACGCCTTGAGGACGATCTCGATCACCGGCACGGCAACGTCAGGCCGCCGGACCGGCAGTTCGAGCGTGATCATGCCTTCCGGCACCATCACGCCGATATTGGAATCCACATCCTTGGTATGACTGAGCCAGCGCACTTCGCTGGCGTCATGCAGGAACTGCGCATAGGCGATCCTGTCGGCGAGGCCTTCGATGTGGATGTGGCGGTAAGGCCAGTTGTAGACATGCAAATAGAGACGGTTGCCGCGCTGGGTGTAGCGGCATCCGGCCGGTACCGGCAGCTCCGATGGCCCGGCGCCGTAGATGGAGCGGGCGTTGACGGCCATCCAGTTCTGGTAGACCTCGAGCGCATCGACAGCGCGCGCATCGAAGGTGCCGCGGCCGGTCGGGCCGACATTCATCAGCAGGTTGCCGCCGAGCGCGACAGAATCGATCAGCAGCTGGATGATCTGTTCCGGGCTCTTCCAGCTATCCTCGTCGCGGTGATAGCCCCAGGAGCCGCTGAAGGTGTGGCACGCTTCCCAGAGCACCCCCTGGCTGGCAATGGCAGGCGCCACGCGCGGCGTATATTGCTCCGGCGTCGTCACGTCGGGCAGCTTGCCCGGCGGCAGGTCGAGGCGGTTGTTGACGATGATTTCGGGCTGCAGCTCGCGCACCAGCCCGATCAGCCGCTCGCTCTCCCAGTCGGCACGCCCCTTGCCGGGCAGGCCGAGATATTCGCGGCCGGGATAGCTGAAATCGAACCAGATGATATCGATGCGGCCGAAGCCGGTCAGAAGTTCGCGCACCTGTTCGCGCATATAGGCGGCGTAGTTAGCGATGTTGCGGCCCGCATTCAGCGCCTTGGCCTCGGGATGGTTGCGGAGAGGATGGTGGACGTCGATCGGAAAATCAGGATGGTGCCAGTCGAGCAGCGAATAATAGAAGCCGATCTTCAGCCCCTCGGCGCGAAATGCCTCGACCAGCGGCGTCAGCAGATCTCTGCCGCAGGGCGTGTTCGGCGCCTTGTAGTCGGTGACCTTGCTGTCCCACAGGCAGAAACCCTCGTGATGCTTGGTCGTCACCACGACATACTTCATGCCGGCAAGACGCGCCCGCCGGGCCCACTCCTTGGGCTCGTAAAGATCGGGATCGAAATTGTCGAAATAGCGCTGGTAATGATCGTCGGTCAGCTCTTCGCGGTTCTTCAGCCACTCGTGCCGGGCTCCCAGAGCATAGAGGCCCCAATGGATGAACATGCCCAGTCTGTCATGGCTGAACCAGGCGTGCTTGCCCACTCCCGATACCGGATTTTGCGGCTGGCGCTCCGAACTCGTCACAGGTTTCTCCTCCCTGTTTTCCGGCTCGACATCATATCGAACCGGTTCGGTGAGTGAACATCTTCCTTGATGTCCCGCCTGTCAAGCCGATTCCACCACAACCGCTACTGAAAAGTTTTCCCTGCTTCGAGAGGTCATTTCCGACAAGTCTGTTGCACCGGAAAATAGAAACTGACATAACAAGGCTTTAGAACCGGTTCGATAGACATGACGACCATACGAGATGTCGCGCGCCTGGCGGGAGTTTCGATCTCGACCGTCTCGCTCGCGCTCAACAGCCCGAAACGGGTCGGCGCCGAGACGCTCGACCGAATCCAGCAGGCGATCAAATCGACGGGCTACCGCATCGATCCGGTCGCCCAGACGCTGGCGCGCGGCCGCAGTTCGCTGATCGGTTTCGTCTCAGCCAATCTCGGCAACATGTTCTTCGGCGACATCCGCCGGGAGATCGAGCACCAGGCGCTCGACCACGGCTATTTCGTCCTGATCGCCGATTCTTCCGGCCGGGCCGAACTCGAACGGGCGCTGTTGGAGCGGATGGAAGCGCAGAAGATCGCCGGCATTGCGCTGGCGACAAACGGCCACGGCGCGGAATACGCCGCCTTCCTGCGCGACTTCAAGACCCCGATCGTGATGTTCGACCAGAAGGTGGAGGGCGCGGAACGCGATTTCGTCGGCTCCGACAATCCGCTGACGACGACCATCCTGACGGAGCATCTGCTGCAGCTCGGCCACCGCCGCATCGGTTTCATTTCCGGCCCTTCCGGCCTGCATACCGCCGATGAGCGCCTGAAGGGTTTTATGGATACGATGTCCGCCGCCGGGGCGGATATCGACCCCTCGCTGGTGGTGGAAGGCGGCTACACCAGGACCGGCGGCCATGCACAGGCGATGCGGCTGCTGACACGGCGCGACCGCCCGACCGCCATCATCGGCGCCAACAACATGATGGGCCTGGCGGCACTGCAGGTGATGCAGGAAATGGGCTTCCGCTGCCCCGACGACGTGTCTTTGGCGATGGTCGACGACGTGCCCTGGAGCAACGTCATCACCCCGCGCATCACCATGGTCGTGCAGGATGCCCAGAAGCTCGGCGAACTCGCAGCCCAGCGCCTGCTGGCAAGAATATCAAGCCCCGAAGCCGCCGCCGAGCCGCCGCGGGATTTTATCCTGACGCCGAGATTCGTGCGCGGGGAGTCGACCAGGCGGCTTTGAGCAACTCTCAGCCGGCAGCGCCTCTGGAGGACACTTTCAATAACGTGCCCAACCCTGTTCGTTTTTACCGGTCTTCACGCGTATGCCAGAGCCGCAATACATAGATGGCCGACTGCCGTATTTCATAACGTAGCTCGTAGTGACCAACGAGAATGCGGCGGACCTCCCGAGGATCGAACTCCTCCAGCCGCTCGCCAAGGCGCGGCTGCTCAAGCAGTCGCAGCGGCGCTGCCGTCAAGGCCTGCACAGTCCGAGCCGCCGCCTGTCGATTGACCGGAGCGAGAAAGGCATAGAGGCGGTCAATGTCCGAGACCGCTTTGCTCGTCCATTTGAGTTCCATTAGCGAGGCAACGAAACCGGCGCGTCACTGTCGAGACTATCGGCCCAGGCCTGGACGGACTGATGATCGACCACTTTGCCTTCATCCACATCAGCCAGCGCTTCCAGCGTCAAACGGCGACGCTCCTCCTCCTGATCGATCCATGCCGTCAGCGCCTGCTTGACGATCCAGCCGCGCGAGCGCTCAAGCCTTGCGGCGAGTTGATCGACCTTTTGCGCAAGGGGCAGGGGAACATGCGCAGTCAGCACTTTGGTTTCCATCAAAACCTCCTTCAATCATGATCAATCATAGTGATTGGTTCCGATTATGTCCAATGTCGAACCCCATGAATGTTAGCGCTCTTTTCCTCCATTGAAAGAAAGGGAAATTTGTCATACATGTGTGATGAATCAGGATGTCACATGTCACCGACCTTGGCAGCATCCGGATCAAAGCCGGAGCGGGGGTCAAGGCGTGGCTATGCAGATGAAGGATCGCAGCAGAGGCACGGGATCGCTGGTCTCACAGGTCGGCGAAAGCCTTCGGCAAGCCATCCTCAGCGGCCAGTATTCCGCCGGCGACAAGCTTCCGAGTGAGCATGAGCTGACCGAGACGCATAGTGTCAGCCGCACCGTGGTGCGCGAGGCCGTGGCCGCACTTCGTTCCGACGGACTGGTCGAAGTGCGTCAGGGTGCCGGCATTTTCGTGATCGGCGCCGATCCGGCGCTGTCAGGCCGAAAACTCGACAAGGCCCGCGTCGCCTCCGATCTGGAAGTACTCGAAATCCGAACACCCGTCGAAATCGAGGCGGCGGGACTTGCCGCCTTGCGCCGCTCGCCGGCGCAGGAGGAGGCGATCTTCGAATGCCACCGGAAAATCCTCCAGCGCATCGAGACGGATCAATCCATCCGCGAGGCGGATCTCGATCTCCATGTGGCGATCGCCGAGGCGACGAACAACCCGCTGTTCAAACACTTCCTGGAATCGCAGGGAACCGTGATCATCCCGCAGTCGCGGCTCGTTCCGGAAACGAGAACCGCCGAGCAGACCGCTTACCGAAAGCTGATCCACAGGGAACACGAAGCGATCGTCATGGCGATCTCGGACAGGGATGATCAGGCCGCCCGCAACGCCATGCGCGAGCATCTGGTCGGCAGCCAGGCCAGATATCGGAACCTGCTGAAGGATCTGCGGAGCTTTACGAGCTGACGACTGCCAGAAGCGCTGCCAGCACTCAAGGTTTTCCGGAAATCATCAGCCAACCCGCCATCCGAACATGGCGTCGGGAACGAAGCTGCTGGCAGGTTTGCGCAGCCGCCTTTATTGTGATCGACCCTGCACGGCGCACATCAGCGGGATGCAGGGACGGACTGGCTATCCCGTCTGCGGCTGAAAGCTAATTGAAAGCTTCGAGGTCATAGGAAAGGCCAGCATCGTGGAGGAGACACGGTCGAAGTGGCGAGACGACGATGCAGTCACACCACCAGGAGGAGATATCAATGCGTTCTTCACGCAGCCTTTTTCACACCGTCGCTTTTTCCGCACTGCTGACCGCGGCATCCTTTGCTTCAACAGCTGCCCATGCGGCCGACAAGATCACCATCATGGTCGGCGGCTATGAGAAGCAGATCTATCTGCCCGCCAAACTCGCCGAATCCCTCGGTTACTTCAAGGACGAGGGCCTCGATGTCGAACTGCTGAACGAAGCTGCCGGCGTCGATGCTGAAAACCAGCTGCTGGCAGGCGCCGTCCAGGGCGTCGTCGGCTTCTACGACCACTGCGTGGACCTGCAGGCCAAGGGCAAGTTCGTCGAATCCATCGTCCAGTTCAGCCAGGCGCCGGGCGAGGTCGAGATGGTCTCCAGCAAGCATCCTGAAATCAAGTCGCCCGCCGACTTCAAGGGCAAGACCCTCGGCGTCACCGGCCTCGGCTCGTCCACCAACTTCCTGACCCTCTTCATGGCCTCGAAAGCCGGCCTGCAGCCGGGCGACGTCGTTACCGTTCCCGTCGGTGCCGGCGGCACCTTCATCGCCGCCATGCAGCAGGATCAAATCCAGGCCGGCATGACGACCGAGCCGACCATTTCGCGCCTGGTCAAAACCGGCGAAGCCAGCGTTCTCGTCGATATGCGCACGGTCGAATCGACCCGAAAGGCGCTCGGCGGCACCTATCCGGCCGCCTCGCTCTACATGGAAACCGCCTGGGTCGACGCACACAAGGAAGAGGCGCAGAAACTCGCCAACGCCTTCGTCAAGACGCTGAAGTACATCAACACGCATTCTGCCGCCGAGATCGCCGACAAGATGCCGAAGGACTTCTACGTCGGCGACAAGGACGGCTACGTCAAGGCTCTCGACGAGGGCAAGGGTATGTTCACGCCTGACGGCGTCATGCCGGAAGATGGCCCGAAGACCGTGCTTGCCGTGCTCTCGGAGTTCTCCAAGAACGTCAAGGGCAAGCAAATCGATCTTTCCAAGACCTACACGACTGAGTTCGTCAAGAACGTCAAGTAAGTCAGTCGCGCCGCTCCCGGCTCCTAGGCGGGAGCGGCCTCCGTTCGATCATGGGCTTTGCGTGCGCGCCCTCAAGCACGCCTCAGGTATCACCATGCAACAGGACAACAAGCAGATCCCGGCGATCGAGCTGATCAATGTCAGCCGCCGCTTCGTCTCGCCGACCGGCAAGTCGCTCACTGCGCTGCGCGATTTCAACATGACGGTCGCCCGCGGCGAATTCGTCGCCGTCGTCGGTCCCACCGGATGCGGCAAATCGACGACGCTCAACCTGGTGACGGGCCTCGCACGCCCCTCCGCCGGCGAAGTCCGCCTGATGGGCGGGCCGATCACCGGCATCGACCCGCGCGTCGGCTTCGCGTTCCAGACCGACGCGCTCTTTCCCTGGAAGAACGTCATCGACAACGTCATGGCCGGTCCGCTGTTCCGCGGCAAGTCGCGCGCCGACGCTGAGAAGATGGCCCGCGACTGGCTGGCGCGCGTCGGCCTCCCGAAGTTTCTGCATCACTATCCGCATCAGCTCTCCGGCGGCATGCGCAAGCGCGTCTCGCTGGCGCAGACCTTCATCAACGAGCCTGAAATCCTGCTGATGGACGAGCCTTTCTCGGCGCTCGACGTCCAGACCCGCACCGTCATGCACGAGGAACTGCTCAAGCTCTGGGCGGAGCGCAAGGCTTCGGTGGTCTTCGTCACCCACGACCTCGAAGAGGCGGTGGCGCTTGCCGACAAGGTCTATGTGCTGACCGCCGGCCCGGCCACGGTCAAGTCGGTCTATACGATCGATCTTCCCCGCCCGCGCATCGTCTCGGAAATCCGCTACGAGCAGAGCTTCATCGATTACTGCAAGACGATCTGGGAGGACCTGCGCGAAGAGGTCGAGACCAGCTACCGCCGCGCAAGCGAAGCGGCCTGAGGGAGGATATCATGGCACACACCACTCTTGAGGCCGGTTCGGCCGCGCTGTTTCGTCCGGGCACTTCGGATGCCGAGATCGAAGCCTCGGCTCTGGCGGCAATACGCCGGCGCAACGCGCTCGTGCGCTTCTGGCAGATCGCCATCCTGGTCTTCGTGATCGGCATGTGGGAGCTCTCCTCCAACATGCAGTGGATCGATCCGTTCTTCTACTCGAGCCCGAGCGGCGTCGTTGAGCGCCTCTATGAATGGGCGACCGAAGGCACCACCGAAGGCTCGCTCTGGTACAATCTCTGGGTGACGATGGAAGAGGCGCTGATCGGCTTCTTCGCCGGCTCGATCACCGGCGTCTTCGTCGGCATCGGCCTCGGCCGCAACCGCTTCCTGTCGGATATCTTCTCGGTCTACATCAAGGCGATCAACTCGATCCCCCGCGTCGTCCTTGCGCCGATCTTCATCATGATCATGGGCCTCGGCCTGCCGTCCAAGGTGGCGCTCGCCTTCATCATGGTGTTCTTCGTCGTCTTTGCCAACGCCTTCCAGGGCGTGCGCGAGGCCGACCGTAACATGATCGCCAATGCCCGCATCCTCGGCGCCTCGGACTGGCAGGTGACCCGCACTGTCGTCATTCCCTCGGCGATGAGCTGGATCTTCGCCAGCCTGCACGTCTCCTTCGGCTTTGCGATCATCGGCGCCATCGTCGGCGAATTCGTCGGCGCCCGCTTCGGCATCGGCCAGCTCATCTCGATCGCCAAGGGCACGTTCGACGCAGCCGGCATGTTCGCGGCGATCCTCCTCGTCATGGTCGTCACGCTTGTCGCCGAATACATCATGACGCTAATCGAAAACCGCCTGGCGAAATGGCGTCCGCAGCAGCACATGGATACGCAGTAATACGATCAACTTCCTCCCAAGGCGGATCGTATCGAAGGCCGGGCACCATGCCCGGCCTTCATTATTTGATGTACCTCAGATTTACGCGAGCGGCAGCCGCACGGTCACGATGAGACCGCCGCCTTCGGCATCACCCAGCGACACTGAACCTCCCGCGCCTTCCACGACCTCCCGAACGATCGCAAGCCCCAGGCCGCTCCCGTCAGGTTCGGTGCCCATGATCCGATAGAAGCGTTCAAACACCTGGTCGCGCTCGCCTTCCGGAATACCCGGCCCGTTGTCCTCGACGGTGAAGACGGCGCTTCCGTCGACCTGCTCGACCGAGACGGTCACCCGTCCATCAACACCGCTATAGCGGATCGCGTTGTCGATGAGGTTGACCAGCATTTCCCGCAGCATCGTGCCGTCACCTTCGACGATGACGGGGCGATCCGCCTCCAGGCCGACATCGATGTTGCGCTTCAGCGCCGCTTCGGCATGCGCTTCCAATATCTCGCGGGCAGCCTTGCTGAGGTCGGTCGCATCGCTGCGCGGGCGCCTGCTCCCCGGCTCGGCGCGCGACAAGGTCAGCAGCTGGCTGGCGAGCCGCGAAATCTGCCGGGTGCTGGTGCGAAGGGCGACAAGCGCCTCGTCGCGGCGAGCCGCATCCTGTTCGCGGGCCGCGACGCTCGCCTGCGTCGAAATCAGCGCCAGAGGTGTTCTGAGCTGATGGGCGGCATTCGATACGAACCGTCGTTGTGCGGCCATCTGGTTCTGGACACGCTCCATATAGTCGTTGAGCGCATGGACGAGCGGACGCAGTTCGCTCTGCACCATCTCCGGCGGCAGCGGATCAAGACGGTTGCGCCCGCGCTGGCGCACGGCGTCCCGAAGCCTCAGAGCAGGCGCCAGGCCGCGTTGGAGCCCGAGGATGGTCACCAGGCTGGCGACGAAGACGAGCACGAACTGCTTCGAAAAATCCGAAAGCCAAAGCTGCTTGCGCATCGCATGCTGGCTGTTATGCGTCACCGCGACAGTCACGGAGATCGTGCCGTCATCGGGAAGGCCGACGACGGGATGGTCGAGCATCAGGACGCGCACATCGGCGCCATGGAACACGCGATCCTCGCCGGCGCGCTGGACCCTCGGCAAGGGCAAATCGGGAAAGCCGCTTACCAAGCTGCCCCAGGCGGTGATCACCTGGTAAAACACCCGGTCACCAAAGCCGGTGTCGAACATCTCGAGTGCAGCCGGCGGCACATCCACCTGAACATTGCCGCCCTCGTCGACACGGACGGCCTCGGCGATGACGCGGGCCGAAGCCAGAAGCGTTCGATCCGTCACCAGCTTTGCCGTCGCATCAGCCGTCCAGAAGCTGTCGTAAAGATTGAAGCCGATGGCGCCGAACAGCGTCAGCAGCACCCAGCAGAGCAGCTGCACTCTCAGGCTCTGGCTGAGCCGTACGATCTTCGAACCGGCCTTTGTGACGACGCTATTCGACATGTCGGAGGAGATAACCGAGCCCGCGCAACGTCGCGATCTGAACCGAACTGCTCTCTAGCTTCTTTCTGAGCCTGTGGATGTAGATTTCGATGGCGCTCGGATCCGCCTCGTCGTCGAAACCGAAGACGCTTTCGGAAAGCGCGGCTTTCGAAACCGTGTTGCCGAGCTTCATGACAAGCTGTTCGAGAACGGCATATTCGCGCGGCGTCAGTTGCAGCGGCTCGTCTTCGACGAAAAACTGCCGTGTGCCGCCGGAAAAACGCAAGTTGCCGATGGTGATCTCGGAGGATGCCCGATCCTGTCCGCGGCGCACCACCGCGCGGATTCTCGCTTCGAGTTCGGCGATTTCGAAGGGCTTGGCGAGATAGTCGTCGGCGCCGCTGTCGAGGCCCGCCACACGGCCGTCCAGGCTCGCATTCGCGGTCAGGATGATCACCGGGAGCTTGTTCCCCGACTGTCTCAGCCGCTTGAGAAGCGTCAATCCGTCAAGCTTCGGCAGCGAAAGGTCCAGGATCATCGCCGAATACTCCGCCACCTTGAGCAGATGCTCCGCATCTTCGCCGTCATAAGCGATGTCGATAGCGTATTGCGCCTGCCGCAGGGCCTTGCCCAGCCAGGCCGCCAGATCCTTGTTGTCCTCCACTACAAGCAGTCTCATGCATCCCCTTAGCATGGGCAGAGGGGCTCGCGGAAGCGTGCGCATAGATGGCCGACAACATTCGATATCGCCTGCCGCTGGCGGCACCAGACGGCCCTCCGCCTTCATTGGCGTGAATTGTCCGCTTTTTGTCCGGCGCGTGCATTTTCCTCTGTCCTGGGATCACCGGAAATGGCTTCATGATCAACATCCACGGAGCAAGAAATGTCCGGCCATGATACCGTCCTTCTCGTCATCGACGCTCAAGAGTCCTTCCGGCAGCGCCATTATTGGGATGAAAGCCTCGCATCCGCCTATATCGATCGTCAGCAGGTTCTGATCGACGGCGCGGTGGCAAGCGAGATACCCGTCATTCAGATCTTCCATGTCGATGGAAGCGGGCCGTTTTCGGAAAGCTCGGGCTTCGTCAGGACGCTCGCCCCGCTCAGGATCGCCCCCGAGGCGACCTTCAGGAAGAGCCGTCACAGCGCGCTCGTCGGCTCCGGGCTCGACGTCTGGCTGACCGAGAACGGCGTGCGTCGAATCATCGTCTCAGGCATCCGCACCGAACAATGCTGCGAGACCACGACCCGCCACGCATCGGATCTCGGCTATCAGGTCGATTATGTCGGCGAAGCGACGCTGACCTTCCCGATGACCGACGCGGCGGGACGCACCTGGAGCGCCGAGGAAATCCGCGGCCGCACGGAACTGGTCCTGTCGGGCCGTTTTGCCAGGATCGCCACGGTTGAACAGGCACTGGCGGGGCGCGGAAAGTCGCTCGCCGCATGACCGAGGCCGCGCAGCCCTTCGATATCCCCGTCTTCGTCGTCGTGCCGCCGCGCGTGCTGCTGCTCGACGTCGCCGGCCCAATCGAAGTGCTGCGCAAGACCAATCTCGAACAGCAGGCGGTGCGCTTCGGCGTCACCTATATCGGCCCGTCGGCAACAGTCGGCAGCTCGATCGGCCTTGCCGTCACCGGCGTCGCCGCCCTGCCGGAACGCTTGCCCGATCAAGCGCTTGTCGTCATCGCCGGCAGCGCCGACGCTCCGATGGAGAGCAACCATCCCTGGGACGAGCAGGAGCGCGACGCACAGGCCGCCATCGTCGCCTGGCTGAAGCGCGCCATCCGTCCGGGGATTCGATTGGTCTCGATCTGCTCCGGCGCCCTGCTCGCTGCCGAGGCCGGGATGCTCGACGGGCGCGAATGCACCACCCATCACGGCTGCATGGAGGACCTGGAAAAGCTGGCGCCCACCGCGCGCATCCGGGAAAACCGGCTCTATGTCGAGGACGGCGAGCGTCTGACGAGCGCCGGCATCACCGCCGGCATAGATCTCATGCTGCATATCGTCGCCGAAGCGGCCGGCCATGCATGCGCTGTCGCAGTCGCGCGATATCTCGTCGTCTATCTCAGGCGCGGCGGCTCGGACCCGCAGCTCTCGCCCTGGCTCGAAGGCCGCAACCATATCCATCCGGTCATTCACCGTGCACAGGATGCGGTCGCCGCCGACCCCTCGCACGACTGGTCGGTCGCCTCGCTCGCGCGTCTCAGCGGCGCCAGCCCGCGAAACCTCTCGCGGCTCTTCAACGAGCAGACCGGCATGAGCGTCACGGATTTCGTCAACCGCATCCGCGTGGCGCTCGCCCGCGAGATGCTCGCCGGTTCACGGCTGGATATGGAGGCCGTGGCAATGCGCTCAGGCTTCGGCTCGGCCCGGCAGCTGCGCCGCGCGTGGAACCGGCTGCACGACAGCCCGCCGAGCGCGGCCCGGCCGAAGCCGGCCTTGGGTTCATAGTGTAAGAGGAAGGGCGGCGTGCCCGGCCTTGTCTTTGACCGCGACGGCTGCAGCGCCCGGCGCCTCCGTTCCCCAGATTTCGATCTGCGTCAGCGCCGGAAAGGGCGAGCCGTCCTCGGCCTTGATGAGCCCGTGCAACTCCACCCATTCGACGGTACAGGGCTCTATCGGAAAGCGCTGCGCGGCGCCGGATTTCACCAGCGGAAAAGCGGAGGTTCTGCCGTCCGAAAAGGTGACGCTTGCCTGCTCCCACCAGGAATCATGCGGGAAATCCGCCCTGATGTAGAAGACGATCTCGTCGATCCGGACGGGCCGGCCGAATTCCACCGTCAGCGCGGCTTCGGGATCGCGATTGATGCCCCAGCTCGTGTACGGCCAGAATCCGTGATTGTCGTTGGCCTTTTCGCCGTCGATCGCGTTGCGGGCGGCAAAGACCGCTTCGCCGCGGGTTTCGACATTGGCGCGGGCATGCGGGAAAAGCGCGCGATTGGCGTGATCGTCCCAGGGGTTGAGGGCGAGGTTGCGCCGCTGAGCGAACTCGTCAGGCCGCGCGCTTCGCACCGAAAGCCGGTGAATATCGCCCTTGAAGGCGTTCGGCGAATAGGACTTGCGCTTGTCTCCGAAAGGCACGGCGAGCGAATAGGCGTTTTCCTGGAGATAGACGAAAGCGGGGTGGATTGCGCTATCGAGCGCGAGGAAGACATGGCCGGGCTCGGAAGCCTCGACGACGACGCAGTCGCCTTCGCGATAGCTCAGGCGATAGACGAGAAAGGTCTCGTCCCGCCCGGTGGCGCTCGCCAACACGAACCCGTCGGCATCCACGATCTTCAGCGTCAATTCCATGTTCGTCCTCCTCAGAGCATGATGCCGAAAACTGTGAGCGGTTTTCGAAGGACATCATGCTCTAACTCTTTAATTTATCTGCAATCTCAGGCGGTTGCCGGCGAGCGGCAGGCGCAGCCGGTAGAGTTTCTCGGGCCAGGCCGCTCTCAGCCTGGCATCATTCACCTCGATCTCGTCGATTTCGGTTGCGCCGGCGCCGTCGACAAAAATGCTGCCGAGATCGGCGAGATCGATCCTGTTTTCGGTGATAACAGGCGTGACGCACGCCATCAGCGACAGCACCGCCGGCCGGTCGCCGTCATGGATATCGACGATCTCGACATGGCGCCCGCGCAGCAGAGAGACCGTGCGGCGATAGCTGCGCAGTTGCGCTTCCTCGGGATAGGCGCCTGAAATTTCGAGGGATAGGTGCGCGCTGGCCTCGCCGAATTCGACCTCGACATCTCTAGCGCCAAAGGCTTCGCCGGCAGACTGCATGACGCCGGAGAAAGTCGGCAGGTTGTGATAGGCCGATTGCATCGTCCAGATCTCGTAGCGTCGCGGCGAGAAGGTCTTGGCCGTATAGGTCTCGACGCCGACATCGATCAGGAACGGGCGTCCGTTCTTGTAGAGCGTCACGCTGCCGACATCGTTGTGATTGTGGCCCTCGCCATTGTTGCCGCCCTTGACCGCGAGCGAAAACTGCCCGTCGCGGGCGACGAACAGGCCGATGCCGGGATAGAAGATATCCCGCCTGGGCACCGGATTCGGCTCGGTCTTTGGAAATGCCGGCCCGGTCAGCAGTTCCTGCACGCGGTACCAGAGGTTCCATTCTCCCGGCAGGTGCGGGCTCTCGGCTTCCGCCCGGTCGGCTGCGGCGAAGGCGGCCAGCATCTCGGAACCAACAGCCTTGCCGAACAGATACTCGCGCGCGCTGCAAGGTTCGACCACGGCGGAAGAATCCGCGAAGTTGAAATAATGGCGGCCGGCCACATGCATGTGGGCGATATATTCGGCCATGTTGCGGATCTTCGGCTGCCGCCAGATCCCGGCGAACAGGCCGGGCGCGACGCTATCGAGCACGGTCAGCGCGCCGTGCAGGCAGAGTGCGGCGTGGCGGTAATAGAGCACGCCCTCCTCGCAGGCGCCGTCCTCGGCATAGTCCTTCAGAAAGGCATCGAGGCTGCCGAGCGCGTTTTCGGCAACGGCGCGGCGCACCGGCTGATCGGTCGCCAGCGAGAAGGTGGTCAGCAGGACGTTCTGGGTGATCCAGGCCGTCCAGTTGTTCATTCGCTCGTCGCCGCTGCCCATCCACCAGAAATGCCGGCCGAGATAGGGCGTCAGGATGCGGGCCTCGATCTCGCGTTTTACACGCGCCGTAATCTCCGGGCTGATGCCGTCGAGCGCAGCGCCGAGCAAGGCCACGATCGTTGCCAGAAGGGCTGCCGTTTCGGCGGCGAACAGATCGACGACCGGCTGCGAACTGTCGGGAAGCGGCAGACGCGGGCCGCCGCGCCCATAGGCATTATGCGCCGGAAGCTGCCAGCCGCTCTCCTCGGCGATCAGGAAGATGCCGTCGACGATGCCGGGCAGGAACCGGCCGCTCCCTTCGACGAGTTCGCCCAGCACCAGATCGTTGAGCATCCGCCGCCGCGTGAAATAAAGCGCCTCGAAACGCGAACGATTGCCGGTCGCCGTATATTCCCGGTAATCCGCGGCCGTGATCAGAGGCCATGAGCGCGCAAGTGTGGCTTCGGCGTCGCGCACGACCACGTCCCGCACCGCCTGCGGCACTCCGTTCCATCTCTCGCGGTCGGAGTAGACGGCGCCCGGCGAGAAATCGCCGAGGACGTCCGGCAACGCGCCTGAAATCTCGCTGAACATGTCCCTCCCCGCAGCGGAAAAGCATCGACCGGCCTCTGGCCTTCATTTCCACCTATCATATGTTTTCGGCGCTCGCCATAAAATTTGTATGATCTATTCAGAACTTGTTTGACCAATACCGGAGATGTGCTATGTCCTTGGCAGGAGGAAGAACAGGCGGCGCCCATCCGCCCGAACGGCTCTGGATTGAGGCTAGAAAAGCCCGGAAGCCGCCAGCGGAATGCCCGACCAGGAGGAAGCATCGGTGTCCATATCGAATTCGGTCATCGCCAGGGATGGCGCCCCGGCAACGCCACGCCGGAAGGTCGCGGTTCTGTCCAAGCGCCAGCGCAAGATCCGCAGCGCGCTCGTCGCCTATTCCTTCATTGCGCCGAATTTCATCGGCTTTGCCGTCTTCACGCTCGGCCCGATCCTCTTCGCCTTCGCGCTCGCCTTCATGCATTGGGACGGCTCGAATGCGATCACATTCGCCGGGCTCGATAATTTCTGGCGGCTGTTCGACGACAAGGCCTTCGTCGCGGCCTTCTGGAACACGATCATCTATACGGTCGCCTCGGTGCCGGCGACGCTGCTCTGCGCGCTCGGCCTCGCCGTCCTCCTCAACCAGAAGATCGCGGGGCGCAATTTCTTCCGCACGGCGATGTTCTTCCCCTATGTCGCCTCGCTGGTCGCCGTCGCCGTCGTCTGGAACATGATCTTCAATCCCGAAATGGGACCGGTGAACATGATCCTCTATACGCTCGGCCTCGATCCGAAGAACATGCCGGGATGGGCGGCCGATCGCCACTGGGCGATGGTGACGGTGATCCTCTTCGGCATTTGGAAGAACATGGGTTATTACATGGTCATCTACCTGGCCGGCCTGCAGGGCATCAATGCCGAACTCTACGAAGCCGCCGATCTCGACGGCGCCAATTCCTGGCAGAAATTCATCCATGTGACCGTGCCGCAGCTCGGGCCGACGACCTTTTTCGTCACCGTCATGCTGACGATCCAGTCCTTCAAGGTGTTCGACCAGATCTACATGATCACCCAGGGCGGCCCCGGCACCTCGACGCTCGTGCTCGTCTACCACATCTACAACGAGGCCTTCATTTCCTGGGATCTCGGCTATTCCAGCATGGTTTCGCTGGTGCTGTTCTTCCTCGTGCTCGCGGTCACGGTCTTCCAGTTCCGTCGCCAGAGGGAGGACGAGGCATGAGGATCGCCGGACGCAAGATCACCGTCAAGACGGTCCTCGTCTATGCCATCGTCATCACGGTCACGGTGGTGATGCTGATGCCTTTTGCCTGGATGCTCTCGGCATCGTTGAAGCTCACCCGCGACGTTTTCGCCTTCCCGATCGAATGGATACCGTCGCAGCCGCAATGGCAGAACTATGTCGACATCTGGACGAAGATCCCGCTTGCGCTCTTCATCTACAACACGTCGAAGCTGACGATCATCGTCACGCTGCTGCAGCTATTGACCTCCAGCTTTGCCGCCTACGCCTTCGCTAAGCTGAATTTCCCCTATAAGAACACGCTGTTCCTCGGCTATATCGCCACCATCGCCATGCCCTGGCAGGTCTATATGGTGCCGCAATTCCTGCTGATGCGCGAATTCGGCCTCAACAACACGCATCTGGCGCTGATCTGCCTGCAGGCCTTCACCGCCTTCGGCGTCTTCCTGATGCGGCAATTCTACATGTCGATCCCGACCGAACTCTGCGAAGCGGCCCGCATCGACGGCATGAACGAATATCAGATCTGGGCGCGCATCATGCTGCCGCTGTCCAAGCCCGCGCTCTCGACGCTGACGATCTTCACCTTCGTCAGCACCTGGAACGATTTCCTCGGCCCGATGATCTATCTGACCAAGACCGAGCTGAAGACCGTGCAGATCGGCCTGCGCATGTTCATCTCGCAATATTCGGCCGAATACGGGCTGATCATGGCGGCTTCGGTCGTCGCCCTCATTCCGGTCCTCGTCGTCTTCCTCGCGCTGCAGCGCTTCTTCGTCGAGGGCATCGCCTCGACGGGACTGAAGGGTTAAAGCCATGAATGCCGTTTCAACAGTCGCCCCGCAGCCGATCACCGACGAAGAGGTACAAGCCGCGCTCGATCTTGCCGTCGAGCAGGTCAGGCGCAATCTTCCTCAGTTCACCTATGCCGCGCAGAACCATTCGAGCGTTAACAATGTCTATCCCGCCGTCGCCAACGACCAATGGACGGCCGGCTTCTGGCCGGGGGAGATATGGCTTGCCTTCGAGCACAGCGGCGATCCGGTGTTCCGGCATGCCGCGCAGATCCAGGTCCAGTCCTTCCTGCACCGGATCGTCAACCGCATCGAGACCGACCATCACGATATGGGCTTTCTCTATTCGCCCTCCTGCATCGCCGCCTGGAAACTCGTCGGGGACGAGGACGGCCGCAAGGCCGCGATCCTCGCCGCCGACCAGCTGATCGAGCGCTTCCAGCCGATCGGCCAGTTCATCCAGGCCTGGGGCCACAAGGGCAGGCCGGAAGAATACCGCTACATCATCGACTGCCTGTTGAACCTGCCGCTTCTCTATTGGGCGAGCCGCGAGACGGGCGATCCGAAATACCGTGAGATCGCACTCATTCATGCCCGCACCACGCTTGCCCATTCGGTGCGGCCCGACGATTCCACCTATCACACATTCTACATGGACCCGGTCACCGGAGCGCCGGTGCGCGGCGCCACCAAACAGGGCTATAGGGACGACAGCGCCTGGGCGCGCGGCCAGGCCTGGGGCATCGCCGGCATGGCGCTCTCGTACCGCTACGAGCGGATCGAGGAATATCGCCAGACCTTCGACCGGCTGCTCGCCTTCTATCTCAACCGGCTGCCGACCGACATGGTGCCCTATTGGGATCTCGTCTTTTCCGATGGCGACGGCGAGCCGCGCGACAGTTCGTCCGCCTCGATCACCGCCTGCGGCCTGCTCGAGATGGCCGATCTCGTCGACGCCGACACCGCCGAGCGCTACCGCATGCTGGCGCGGCGCATGGTGAAGAGCCTTGCCGATCACTATGCGGTCAAGGATCCCACTGTCTCCAACGGCCTGGTGCTGCACGCCACCTATTCGAAGAAATCGCCCTTCAACACCTGCCGCGGCGAGGGCGTCGATGAGTGCGTCTCCTGGGGAGATTATTATTACATGGAAGCTTTGACGCGTCTTTCGCGCCGCTGGTCTTCCTATTGGTGACGTCAGGAGAACCCGATGGCCAGCATTTCGCTTAAAGAGCTGAACAAATCCTACGGCGCGCTCACCGTCGTCCACGATATCGATCTGGAAATTGCCGATAAGGAATTCATCATCCTGGTCGGCCCCTCCGGTTGCGGCAAATCGACGACCCTTAGGATGATCGCCGGCCTCGAGGAGATCTCCGGCGGAGAACTCAAGATCGGCGGCGACGTCATGAACGACGTCCCCTCCAAGGACCGGGATATCGCGATGGTTTTCCAGAACTATGCGCTCTACCCACATATGACCGTCTACAAGAACATGGCGTTCGGCCTGCAGCTGCGCAAAGTCTCGCGTGATTTCATCGACAAGCAGGTGCAGGACGCCGCCAAGATCCTCGACATCACCCATCTCCTGAACCGCAAGCCGAAAGCGCTTTCGGGCGGGCAGCGCCAGCGCGTCGCGCTCGGCCGCGCCATGGTGCGCAATCCTGCCGTCTTCCTGCTCGACGAGCCGCTGTCCAACCTCGACGCCAAGCTGCGCGGCACGATGCGCTCGGAAATCACCAAGCTGCACAAGCGCCTCAACGCCACCTTCATCTACGTCACCCACGACCAGGTGGAAGCCATGACCATGGCCGACCGAATCGTCGTCATGAAGGACGGCCATATCCAGCAGGTCGACACGCCGCAGAACCTCTACGACCGCCCCGTCAACATGTTCGTCGCCGGCTTTATCGGCGCGCCGCAGATGAACATGCTGCCATCGACCATTCAGCGCCGGGGCGACGGCTATGTCGCCGTCTTCGACGGCCGGGAACTGCCGCTGCCCGCCCATTTCGACAAGAGCAGGATCGCCCCCTATGAGGGCCGCGAGCTGGTGCTCGGCATCCGTCCGGAGAATTTCCATGAACTGCCGCCGGCCGATATCCCGGCCGAGAACCTGGCGCCTCTGAAGGCGGTGGTGGAGCTTGCCGAACCGATGGGCTCGGAAGTGCACCTGAACATGGTGGCCGGCGGGCGCAATCTCATCGCCCGTGTGTCGCCGCGCTTCCGGCCTGATATCGGCGACGAGGCGAGCCTCGTCGCCGACATGAGCAATGCGCAGCTGTTCGACACGGAAACCGAACGCTCGATTCTCTACTGAGCGCCTGGAGAGATGGCCATGCAGTGGTTGCGGGACATGTGGACGAAGGAGGGGCCGGGCATTCCGAAGGATGCGCCTGCGAAGACCGGCCTTGCCCTGTTCGCCGAGATCCTCGCCCGCGAATGGTGGGAGATGGTCAAGCTCAACATCCTGTTCATCCTGGCCTCGCTCTTCGTGGTGACGCTGCCGGCGGCCCTCGCCGCCATGGCCCGGGTCTCGGTGGCCTTCGTCGAAGATCGAAATACCTATCTGCTCAGGGACTTCACTGAAGCCTTCCTACGCTACTTCTGGCGCGCCACCGCCTGGGGCCTGGCCTTGGCGGGCGCGCTTGCCATCGGCGTCCATGCGATTGCCACCTATGCCGCCGGTGCGCGGGACAATCTGATGCTCGCCGCACCGCTGGCGATCGCCCTCGTCGCGGCCGCTTTCCTCGCGGTCGCCGCCTGCCATCTCATCGTCCTGATGGTGATGCGCGACCTGCCGGCGCTGCGGCTCCTGCGCCTTGCCGCCCTCGCCTCGGTCGCCCGCCCGCTTCCTGCAGTTGCAGCACTCGCCTTCAACGTCGCCCTGTGGCTGGCGCATATCCTCTTCTATCCGGTTTCCGTGTTCATGCCGGCGACCTTCAATTTTTCACTCGGAATGTTCGCCGTCGCATTCGGCGTCCATCGGGCAGTGGTGTTGGTTCTGGACCTGCCAGAGGCAATGCGACCGCACCGACACTTCAAAAATAACTGATCCAGAGACGATCCAGGGAAGGAGAACAGGAATGTATTTGGACAAATTCGGGAGGACGGTGAAACTTGCCGTGGCAGGTTTCACTCTGGCCGCGACGACGGCAGGCGCAGCGCTTGCTGAGGACGCCGTGACGCTGAAATGGGCTTTGTGGGACTGGGACAAAACAGCCTATTACAAGCCGCTGATCGAGGCCTATCAGGCCAAGCATCCGAACGTGAAGTTCGAGCCGATGGATCTCGGCTCGCAGGATTACCAGCAGATGATTTCGACGCAGCTGACCGGCGGCTCGAAGGACATCGACATCGTCACCATCAAGGACGTGCCGGGCTATACCAATCTGGTGCGCGCCGGCAACATCGCCGATCTCAGCGGCTTCGTGAAGGATCAGAAGATCGATCCGGCGCCCTATGGCGGCCTGATCGAGGAGCTGACCGTCGGCGGCAAGATCTATTCGCTGCCGTTCCGCTCCGACTTCTGGATCGTCTATTACAACAAGGACATCTTCGATAAAGCCGGCGTCCCCTACCCCACCAACGACATGACCTGGGCGCAGTTCGACGCAACCGCCGAGAAGCTTGCCGGCGGCATGGGCACCAACAAGACCTATGGCGCGCTGCTGCATACATGGCGTTCGACCGTGCAGCTGCCCGGCATCCTCGACGGAAAACACACGCTGGTTGATGGCGACTACGCCTTCCTGAAACCCTGGTACGAACGCGCGCTCACCCTGCAGAAGGATGGCGCCATCCCCTCTTATGCCTTCCTGAAGACCTCGAACACGCATTATTCGGCGCTCTTCTTCAACGGCACGATCGGCATGCTGCCGATGGGCACATGGTTCGTCGGCACCCAGATCGCCAAGGTCAAATCGGGTGAATCGAAGAGCAAGAACTGGGGCATCGTGAAGTTCCCGCATCCAGACGGCGTGGCAGCCGGCACCACGGCCGCGCAGATCTCGGGGCTGGCGGTCAACGCCAATTCCACCCACAAGGATGCGGCGCTCGATTTCATCAAGTTCGTCACCGGCCCCGAGGGCGCGGCCGTCATCGCTTCGACCGGCACCTTCCCGGCGCTGAAGACCGCCGACGTCAGCGCCAAGATCGCCTCGACGCCCGGTTTCCCGCAGGATGAGGCCAGCAAGGACGCGCTGATACCGGCCAAAGCCTATCTGGAAATGGCGGTCAATCCGAACGCCGCCAAGATCGAGGTGGTGCTGAACCGCGCCCATGACGCCATCATGACCGACAACACCTCCGTCGACGACGGGCTGAAGGAAATGACCGAAGGCGTGAAGGCCATCAAGTAAGTCTCGCGAGATACCGGCGGCCGCGGACCAGCACTGGCCCGCGGCCGATTCTGTTTCAGAAAAATCAGAGCCAAAAATGATCTACGATCCCAGCCGGGCCAATCCGCTTTCCGGCAATCCCTTGAAGACGCGCGACGATCTGGCAAAGGCCGTCATCGACCTTTTCGAGCCGCTTCTGCCCTATTTTTCCGAAGGCGGCGCCCGTGTGCGCCTTGGTGCTGCCGGCGCGATCTTCGACCGGGCAGCGGCGGATCTGGAAGGTTTTGCGCGGCCGCTCTGGGGCATCGTTCCCCTTGCCGCCGGCGGCCGCCACTTCCCGCATTGGGATCTCTATCGGCGCGGGCTCGCGAATGGCACCAATCCTGATCATCCCGAATATTGGGGCGATCTCGCCGACCGCAACCAGCGGCTCGTCGAACTCGCCGCCGTCGGCTTTGCGCTGGCGCTGGTGCCCGAACATATCTGGGAGCCGTTGAGCGACAGCGACAAGAAGACGGTCGCCGCCTATCTTCTTCAGGCGCGGGAACTGGAATTCATCGACAACAACTGGAAATTCTTCCGCGTCCTCATCGATCTCGGGCTGGAGCGCGTCGGCATGCCGTTCGACCACGGCAAAACCGTCGCCTATCTCGACGAAGCCGAAGCTTTCGATCTCGGCGAAGGCTGGTATCGCGATGGGCCGGTCAGACGGGTCGATCACTACATCCCCTTCGCCATGCATTTCTACGGCCTGATCTATGCCGTGCTGGCGCGCGGCGACGAGGCGCGCAAGCAGCGCTTCCGCCATCGCGCCGAAATCTTCGCCCGGGATATCCGCCACTGGTTCGGCCCCGATGGCGCCGCCCTTGCCTTCGGCCGCAGCCAGACCTACCGTTTCGCGGCCGGCGGCTTCTGGGGCGCGCTTGCCTTTGCCGGCCTCGAAGCGCTGCCCTGGGCGGAGATCAAGGGCTATTACATGCGCCATATCCGCTGGTGGTCGGCGCTGCCGATTGCCGACCGCGACGGCGTTCTCTCCATCGGCTACGGCTATCCGAACCTCTTGATCAGCGAGAGCTATAACTCTCCCGGCTCGCCCTATTGGGCGCTGAAATTCTTCCTGCCGCTCGCGCTTCCAGGCGATCATCCCTTCTGGACCGCTGAAGAGGTACCGCAGCCTGAATTCCTCGAACCGGTTGCCTTGAAGCCGCCGGGCATGGTCGCCATGCATACGCCGGGAAATGTCGTCGTGCTCTCCTCCGGCCAGCAGCACGACAAGATGCGCGGTGCCAACGAGAAATATTCGAAATTCGTCTATTCCACCCGCTACGCCTTCAACATCGAGGCCGACGACCGGAATTTTGCGGCCGCCAGCTTCGACGGCATGCTCGGCCTCTCCGACGACGGCGTCCATTTCCGCATGCGTGAGACAATGGAAGAGGCACTGATATCGGGCGACCGGCTCTATTCGCGCTGGCGCCCCTGGAGTGATGTCGTCATCGAAACCTGGCTCATTCCCGCAAACCCTTGGCACATCCGCATCCACCGCGTTGCCACGCCGCGCGCGCTGAGCACCATCGAGGGCGGTTTTGCGATCGAACGCGCCGATTTCAATGCCGACCGATCCGAACAGGGCGAAGGCCGGGCTATCTGGTACGGACAGACGGATGTCAGCGCGATCGTGGATCTGTCGTCCAGCCCGAGGGCCGGCCACGCGATGAGCCCGATCCCCAACACCAACCTCATCCACGCCAAGACCCTGCTGCCGCAGCTGCGCGGCGAAATCGGCGCGGGGACCACCGTACTCGTCACCGCGGCGATGGCATTGCCCAGCGGGGAGAACTGGGCAGAGGCGCTCGCCAATCCGCAGGTTTGCCCGGATATTGACGAACTGGAGGGGCACTTTCGCGAAAGCGGCGTGCGCGTGCCGGCCTTTGCTCTCCAGTCTTAGCGTAGGAATGGGCGCCCTTCGCGGCCCCTTGCAGCGGCACAATCATTCACTGCGGGGGAGTGGCGCGATGTCGCTGTCCACGCGCCAGCTCGACAAAACGGCGCTTGACCTCGTCGAACAGCGCCGGCGGCAACGGGCCGAAATAGCCGCTCTCATTGTCGATCGGCCGAACGTCCGGCCCCGGCCAAACAAAGCGATTGCTTTCCGTCAGTACGATCCACGATCGCTCGTCATCCAGTCCAAGGCGCCGTTTCGTGGCGGCCGGGATTTCAACCGCATCGCCCGGATCGGACGGTGGCGAATGTGTGACCGGCAGCACTCCCACGGTCGGCATTTCATCGTCCAGCGCGGTGACGATCGCAAGCACCAGGGCCGGGCGAACCTTGTCGCCCTCCTCTCGACCTTCGAGATGCTGCCAATGCCAGAGATCAGAATAGCGGAAAAGCCAACCAACCTTCGGCTCAGTCGGAAGCATGCTTATTCTTTAGTTCTGAATCCAGATGCTCAAGCCCCGGCTCCATCTGCGACGCTTCGATCGCCGCAAGCTCTTCATCGCCGAGGGTCTTCGTCAGTTCGACACGACGATCGCGTTTCGTGAAACGGAGATAGTCCTCATAGGCTATCAATACCGTCCGCGGCCGACCGTTCTTTGTGATGATCACCGGCTCACGTACAGCCGCATCCTGATAGGCGCCAAAATTCTTGGACACGGCAGCGGCCGTTACAGTGGATGTCATTCGGATCTCCTACTTTCCGTAATATACGGGATTCCCGGATTTTTACAAGGCG
The DNA here is from genome assembly GCF_030053155.1 of Rhizobium sp. BT03. Taxonomy (NCBI): domain Bacteria; kingdom Pseudomonadati; phylum Pseudomonadota; class Alphaproteobacteria; order Hyphomicrobiales; family Rhizobiaceae; genus Rhizobium; species Rhizobium sp. BT03. Next base: position 132,739 of record NZ_CP125641.1, on the reverse strand, counting down.
TGGCAGATTAGGTTGAAATCGGATACCGAATGCTTTCCACACAGTGTGGCGACCGGTAGCACCACCAATGTAAGGCGGCAGCGGCGGGCTTCACGTACGCTGTTTAGCTATGATGCGGTCTGTTCAGCATCGTAAGTTTCAGCAATCCGCTGCGCCCATTCTGCCATTTGATCGTCCGGTATCTGCAAAACGCCGTGCTCTGCCATCAACGCGTGATATTGCTGCTTTTCAAGCGGCACGCCTGAAGGCAAGGGAACAACGTGAAAATGTAAATGGCTATTGGCTTGCTGACTGCCGAGTGAAAGCACATAAATTCGCTCGGCGTCGAACACCTTTTGGAGGGCGCGCGACAAGATGTGAACCTTCTCCTGCAATCGAAGATATTCGTCTGTCGATATGTCTCGCGCCAAATCCTCGCGGTGCTCCCTCGGACTGACAAGGCAATAACCTGGAAGGGTCGGATATTTGCTCAGGAAGATGATGGTCTCATCGTCCTCGAAAATGCGATGATGAAAGCAAGCGGGGTCGTTCTTGACCAAGCCGCAGATAAAGCATGGCCTTGTTTCAATGCCGCGCAAATAGGCCTTGAGATCAAATGGTAGGCGTTCGTTCATTGCTGAATCTCTCCTGCGCGGCTTCGATTGTCGATGATACGTCGACCGATATGCCATCGTATCCTAAAGTGCGTCACGATCTTCCAGATTTGCCGAGCTTTATGTATTTTATCTTCTCGCGCGCCATTAACATTTTCGGATTACTGATAATAATCATACTAACCCTCTCAATTTCATAAATTAATTCTCCATCAATAGATATTATTGAAGTGAAATCCTGACGAACCTGGTGGTATACTCTGATTTCTTTTGAAACCATGGGAGGAGGATGCAATGCCTACCGTAATGGTCTGTCACGACGTCAAAGACACGAAACACTGGCTCGCCTCGCCTGTTCGCAAACAGGTACTGGAACCCGTCGGCGTCACGAATATTCGCACCTTTGCAGACCCGCAAAGCTCTAACCGCGTCGGTTTGGTCATGGACGTTGCGGACATGCAAAAGTTGATGGACTTCATGCAGACCAAGGCCGCGGCTGATGCGATGGCCAGTGACGGCGTCCTGCCGGAAACCATGATGATCCTGGTTCAATCGTAACACACATCTCTACGGGACTTGGCAATGCAGCGCGGATCAACGCGGGAGGATGATATGACGACTCTCTTCGTCAGGCATGAGGTCTCCGATTACCCCACATGGCGCAAGATATATGATGCGTTTCGGCAGGTGCAAAAGGCCAATGGCGTTACGGCGGAAGCCGTCTACCGGGCCACCGACAATCCGAACGACATTACCGTTACGCACGAATTTGCCACGCTGGAAGCGGCTCAGGCTTTCAGTAAGCTGGAAGAGCTGAAGGCAGCGATGCGCAAGGGAGGGGTGCTCGGCACCCCGATCGTGTGGTTTGCCAATAAAACCTGAAATAGGCCAAACGATCGAGGCCGCTTGCGGCGCATGAGATGAATGCGCTCTCTGCCGAGTGCTCTTATTGCCCGCTCCTCAGGGCACGCAGCAGATCCAGGCCGCGCTGGTACTTTTCCGTTTTCTTGCCGGCCTGTTCGGCCTGGCGAAGAATGTCTTCGAGGTCGGCCTGCTTGACCGGCAGGGCCAGCGGATTGGATGCCGCGCGACTGACGAAATCGTCATCCAACTCGTCGGCCCGCCGTGTCAGGGCATCGACCGCGGAGATAATCGCCGGCGGAAAGCCTTCCTCCCTCAGCCTGTCGAGCGTCCAGCCGCTCCCCTTCTCGACGACGTCATGAAGGTAGGCGACCGTTCGGGTGTCGTCGCCGGAAACGAGAAGTGCTACCCGCTGGCAGTGCTCGAAGAACGGCCGGTCGGTCTTGTCAACTTGGCCTTCATGCGCCTTGAGAGCGATTTGGATTGCGTGATCGAGATGCCGCATCGGATCATGGCCCTTCGGTCTTCCTGATCTTCCGCTGGGACGGTTTTTCGCCCGTCGTCATTTCGATATCCGGCACGGGAAGAACCTTGGCGACCCGGCCGCGCTTTGGTGGCCGGCGATCGAGATCGCCGCTCTCACCGGCGCCCTGAAGCAGCGCCGCCTCATCCCTGTCGTCTTCTTCGAGCAGGTCCTGCAGCGTCTCATGCTCGTCCTCGCCGGCCAGTTCATCGCAGGCTTGCAGCCAATGGCGCTGGTCCGCACCATCCGGGCGACCCTCGGCCTCCCAGATTTCGTAGGCACGGCGACGTATCTGCTCGTGCTTGTCTATGGCCATGATCTCCTCCAAGCACAGTTGAATGAGCCGTTCAGGGCGTGTTGATGGTCGGCAGAAAATCCTCCACCTGTTTACGCTCATCTTTTGAAAGCGTCTCCACCCGCTCCTTCCAGAACCGTTCGGCCTCCGGCGGATCCTCTTCCCATTGGCGGACCTCGGTGATGTTGTCGTCAATTTTGGATCGGCGGCAGCCGCCGAGTCTCAGATATTCCTTCGCAAGTTTCAGGCTGGGGGTTTCGCTGTCGCCGCCGCCTATTAGCGCGCCTACACTCCTGCGGGCATTCTCCAACGTCCGGCGACGATCATCCGCCGCCTGCTGCGTGTCGGCGGAGCGTGCGTCGTCAGTGCCGCTTTCCGGCGGCACGGCGGATTTGGACGTCATATCGGTCCTCCTTCCATTCATGCAAAGGATGTTGTGATCCGATAACCCTCGCGGGTAGCGAGAGTTCCCACCGATAGCAATGATCTGAGTGAGGGCTCGGGCCGGAGCGCCCGGCCGGCATCCTGGCCGTCAATGAACGGCCATGCTCACCATGCGATAGGGGTGCACGGCCTCGAACTGCGATATCATCGCCGTTGCCCGCAGCAGCACGCACTCGGCATTCTCGGGATCGTCACGGGCCAGCTCATCGGCGCTGACCCGGATTGCTTCAGCCATGTTGATGGAAAGTTCTGCAAATTGCGCATCGCCCTCGACAAGGGCCTCACGTGCCGTGTCTTCCAGCGAACGGGCGATGTCGACGAAAATCTCCTCGCGTTCCTCGACGCTGAGGTCTTTGATTATATTGGTCTTCTCTTCCATGACAGGCACTCCGGAAAGACGTGGGAATCATCGTCTTTCATTTCGAACGCCGGAGCCACGCTTCTGTTCCCTGGAGGGGCGAGACGGGCGCCTCGGCGGCGGCATTGTTTGCCGGGCGATCGAGGCGCCGGATTGCCGGAACCGAAGGCTCGGTCATCGGCGGCAAGTCTGCGGATCGCCCGCTTACTGCTCAGAGAATTTGACCATCGCACCGCCGCCGGTCGCCTGGTCGGTCGGGAAGACCTCGATCCGGGACACGTCGACGAAAACAGGAAGCTCGATGGCATTCGCGATGATCGAAGCGATGTGAGCGGGCTGTATCGGGCGGTAGCTGTCGTAAAGCAGGGTTCGCGCCTGATTGCCGGCCATTGCGGTTCGGTAGAGATCCGTCTGCACGCGGCCCGGCACCACCTCCGTCACCCGCACCGAGCTTCCGAGCAGGTCGCAACGCAGATTGTCGCAGAACAGGCTGAGCCCGGCCTTCGACGGGCCGTAGGCGGCCATATTCGGATAGGGCGCCTGACCGCCGCTCGAACCGATATAGATGAGATGGCCACGCTTTCGCTCGACCATGGCAGGCAGGAACGCGCGGGTCAGATGCATCGGCGCTTTGAGATTGATGTCGATCATCGCATCGATCTCGGAAGGCTCGATCTCGCTGAATGTCGCCCGCGTCGAGAGAATGCCGGCATTGTTGATCAGGATATCGACATCAACACCGTCAAGCTGCCGCACGATTTCAGCGGTATCGCGGACATCGGCCCGGATCGGCTTCGCCCCGCTCTCGCCGGCCAGTTCATCTAGCGCTTCGGCGTTTCGGCCGACGGCATAAACCGTCAACCCCATGTGGCGCAGCCTGTCGACGGTGGCGCGGCCGATGCCGCTCGTCGCACCCGTGACGACGGCGACCCGATAGGCCAGCGGCTCAGACATAGATATAGCCTCCGCTGACGACGACGTTTTCGCCGGTGGCATAGGTGTTGCGGCTCGACGCCATCATGACGATCCATTCCGCCATCTCGACCGGCTCGGCCGCGCGGCCGAGCGCGCTGGCCTTGGCGAGCTCGGGCAGAAATCCGAGCTCCTTTGCGCGGTCGGTCGCAAAACCGGCGGGTGCGACGGAATTGACAAGGATCTGATCCTTGGCGCATTCCTGGGCAAAAGATTTCGTCAGGCTGACGACGGCTGCCTTGGTGGCGGCATAATGGGCGTTTTGGGGGTGGGCCTTGAAAGCATCGACCGAGGTCACGTTGACGATCCGCCCCGTCACCGCGGGCGCGTTCACATATTGGCGCATATGCAGGACGGCGGCGACCATCATATGATAGGTACCCTTGACGTTGATCGCATTTTCGAGATCCCACTCCTCGTCGGTGATCTCGAGGATAGGCCGCCTGGGATAGATGGCGGCGCTGTTGACGAGCACATGGATCCGGCCGAGCGTGCCGGCGATCTCGTTGAAGCCGCGATGCGCCGTTTCCGCCTTGGAAATATCGGCAACGGCCGTTGCAACCTCGGCGCCGAGCGCGCGCAGCGCCGCAGTCGACGCGGCCAGCAGTTCCTCATTGCGATCGATGAGCCCGATCCTGGTGGCCCCATGGGTGATCATGAGCTTCGCTGTCGTCAATCCGAGCCCGGAAGCGCCGCCGACGATGATTGCGGTCTGGTTCTTCAAAGTTCCACCTCATTGTTTGGCGTTGCGCCGTCGTCATTGTATGTTATCACTTATATGCTAAGCTTGGCAAAGCTCAAGTGCATTCTGAAGGTTTCGAAATGATTCCACGCCTCCAGCCGAAGGTTTCAATCCCCCTGCCCCCCGCAGGTTTCTTCCAGCGGCTTGTCGAGGCGGGGTTTTCCGGCGATATCGAAACCGGCGCGGCAAGCCGAACCGTGTTTTCGACCGACAATTCCATCTACCAGGTCGAACCGACCGGCATCCTTTTTCCGCGGGCCGTCGAAGACCTGCAGGTCGTGGCGGCCGTGCTATCGGAACCCGCCTTCCGAGGGATCAGCCTCGCGCCGCGCGGCGGCGGCACCGGCACCAACGGTCAATCGCTGACATCGGGCATTGTGCTGGACTGTTCGCGGCACATGACGTCCGTTCTCGAGATCGATCCCGTCCGAAGGATTGCGCGCGTCCAGGCGGGCGTCGTCAAGGATCAGTTGAACCGGGCATTGAAGCCCCATGGCCTCTTTTTCGCTCCCGAACTCTCCACCTCCAACCGCGCCACCGTCGGCGGCATGATCTCCACCGACGCCTGCGGCCAGGGCTCCTGCCTCTACGGTAAGACCAGCAACCACGTCCTCGGATTGCGTGTCGTGCTCACTGATGGATCCGACTTTTGGTCGCGCCCGCTCGACGCGGAGGCGTTCGAGGAGACCGTCGCGCGAGAGGGCAGAATCGGCGAGATCCACAGGACGGTCGAACGGATCGCGCGGGAAAAGCACGAGCGGATCGCCGAGATCTTCCCGAAGCTGAACCGCTATATGACCGGCTACGACCTCGCCCATGTCACACGTGACGACGGACACTTCGACCTCAATGCCATACTCTGCGGCTCGGAGGGAACGCTGGCGATGATCGCAGAAGCCGAACTCAACCTTCTGCCGATCCCCGCCCATGCGGCGTTGATCAACATCCGCTACGGCGACTTCAACACCGCCCTGGAGGATGCCCGCAACCTCGTGGCGCTGAACGTCGCCTCGGTGGAAACGGTCGACGAGAAAGTTCTCGGCCTCGCGAAAGGCGACATCGTCTGGACCGGCATTGCCCGCTTCTTTCCCGACGATCCGGACAGCACGACGAACGGCATCAACATTGCCGAAGTGCTCGCCGACGATGAAGAGGAACTCGAACGCCAGCTTGCGGAGGTGACCGCCGCGCTCGACACGGGCGCGAATGCCCGCCATGCCGGCTATACGATCGCCCGGGGTCATGCCGATGTCGAGGCGATCTGGTCGATGCGCAAGCGCGCGGTCGGCCTGCTCGGCAACGTGGAAGGGCCGGTCAGACCCGTCGCTTTCGTCGAGGATACGGCCGTGCCGCCGGAAAATCTGGCGGCCTATATTCGCGACTTCCGTGCGCTTCTCGATGGCGCGGGCCTTTCCTACGGCATGTTCGGCCATGTCGACGCCGGCGTCCTGCACGTGCGGCCGGCGCTCGACCTCACCTGCGACGATCATATCAGGCTGGTTCGCGAAGTCAGCGACGCCGTCGTGGCGCTCACCCGCAAATATGGCGGCGTGCTCTGGGGAGAGCATGGCAAGGGCGTACGTTCGGAATATGTGCCGGAATTTTTCGGCGATCTTTATCCCAGCCTGCAGGAGATCAAGCGGGCATTCGATCCCGAGAATCGGCTCAATCCTGGCAAGATCGCGACCCCTTCCGCGGAGGGACTGACGAAGATCGACGATGTTCCGTTGCGCGGAGGCATCGATCGCATCATCGGCAACGAGATCCGCTCCGCCTTCGACAACGCCGCCTATTGCAACGGCAACGGCGCCTGCTTCGATTTCGACGAAACGAGCCCGATGTGCCCCTCCTACAAGGCGACGCGCGACCGGCGCTTTTCGCCCAAGGGCCGCGCCGCGCTGATGCGGGAATGGCTGAGGCTGCTTGCTGAAAAAGGCATCGACCCCCGCGAGGAGGCGGCGCGCCTGCGGCGGAGCATTCCGTTCGCCAGCCTCGCGCGGCGCGCCTTCAATTCGCTGAACCCGGCAAACCGCGATGACTTTTCCCACGAGGTGCGCGCGGCGATGGACACGTGCCTAGCCTGCAAGGCCTGCGCGGGGCAATGTCCGGTGAAGGTGAGCGTGCCGGCCTTCCGCTCGAAATTCCTCGAACTCTATTACGGACGCTACCTCCGCCCGCTGAAGGATCCGCTGGTCGCGGCGATCGAAACCACCCTGCCGCTTGTCCGGCGCATCCGGCCCGCCTATAATCTGGTCGTGGGCACGCGCGCCGGCAGGACGATGATGCGTGTCGCCGGGCTGACCTCCCTGCCGCATCTGCCGCGGACCTCGCTCGCCAGGGAAGCCGCCCGCCTCGGCGTGCCGCTTGCGACCTCTCAAACGATCGAAGCTCTGCCGCCGCAAGAACGGCAGCGCTGCGTCGTCTTCGTCGCCGACGCCTTCACCGCCTATTTCGATCCTGACGTTGCGCTTGCCGCAATCGGGCTCGCCAGGGAAATCGGGCTCACGCCGTTCCTTGCAGCCTCCCACACCAATGGCAAAGCCCTGCATGTTCATGGCTATCTCGGACGCTTCGAGGCGGCGGCCAAGCGGACGGCCCGCTATCTCGAGCGACTGGATGAAACAGGCGTGGCGCTCGTCGGGCTCGATCCATCGATGACGCTCGCCTTTCGCAGCGAATATAACGGGATATCGAAGGCCAATGTCCTGCTGCCGCAGGAATGGCTGGTCGCCAACCTCGATCGGCTCGCCGCCTCGCCTTCCGCTGCCGAAGGCAAAAGCTTCCGCTTGATGGCCCATTGCACCGAGCGCACCAATGCGCCCGCCTCCGTCGCACAATGGCAGAAAATATTCGAAAGCCTCGGCATCGACCTTCAGGCGGCACAAACCGGCTGTTGCGGCATGGCCGGCACCTTCGGCCACGAGGCCCGCAACCGGCCGATCTCCGAACGTCTCTACGCAATGAGCTGGAAGCCCGAGCTTGATGCGGCCGGTGAAGCCTATATCCTCATGGCGACAGGATATTCGTGCCGCTCCCAGGTAAAGGAAATCGACGGCAAGCGTATCCCGCATCCGTTTCAGGTCATCAACCGGATAATTTCCGAAAAGCCGGACATCTCGTGATCATATGTGGCATGACATGTGATATGTGCTAAATTCGATCGTGGAAACCGGAGCACACAAGTGTCAATCATCACGCAACGAGGCAATCTCGCGGAAATCGTCGTTGCGAAGCTGATGGAGCGCATCGACTCCGGCCTTTATGCACCCGGCGAGAAAATTCCGTCAAGTGCCCAGCTGTGCGAGGAATTCGGCGTTTCCCGAACCGTCATTCGCGAGGCGCTCACCTCGCTCAAGGTCGGCGGCAGGGTGACCGCGCGCCAGGGCGCCGGCGTCTATGTTTCCGACAAGGATGCCAAGACTCTCAATTTCGAGATCAGCCGCATCGAGGATATTCGCTCGGCGATGCAAATCCTGGAATTGCGGCTCGGCGTCGAGATCCAGTCCGTCGCGCTTGCAGCCGCGAGGCGTACGCCAGAGGCGCTTGCCGAGATCGCCCGGGCCTACGACGCCCTCGAAAACCTGGTCACCGATGATGCCGTCGTCGAGGCGCGCGCCGATTACGAATTCCACCTTGCGATCGCCCGTGCCACCCGCAATCCGCATTTTCCGAGTTTTCTGGAAGCGGTGATGGAGAGCATCAATTTCGATCTCGTGCTCAAGCATCGGCAATCGGCGCGCGGCTACAGCGGTTATCTGAAGAAGATAAACAAGGAACATGCCGCCATTCTGGCCGCGATCACCCAGGGTGACGTCAAGGCCGCGAAGAACGCGCTGATCACCCACCTGGAAGAAAGCTTGCATCGTTACCGCACGATGCTTGACGAGCCGGCGAGCATCGACGCGGAAGATTGAAGCGCGCCGCCTGGCTTTCAGGCGGCGCATTCCCGATCATTTTCCCTGAGCAATCGCCTGCTGGCGAATCTGCGTCAGGCTCATTTTCGGCGTCAGCGCTTCCGGGTCGATTCGGATTTCGATGAGGCCGGGCTTGCCCGATGCCTCGCAGCGTTCGAAAGCGCCGGCGAAGTCCTCCGTCTTCTCCACGGTCTCGCCATGCAGGCCGTAGGACCGCGCCAGCGCGGCAAAATCCGGGTTCGTCAGGCGGGTGCCGGAAACACGGCCGGGATAGCTGCGCTCCTGATGCATGCGGATCGTTCCGTACATGCCGTTGTTGATGACGAGGAAGATCGCCCGGGCGTCATATTGCATCGCCGTTGCGAGTTCCTGGCCGTTCATCAGGAAACATCCGTCGCCGGCAAAGGCAACCACCGTGCGCGAGGGATCGGTGATCTTGGCGGCGACCGCCGCCGGCACGCCATAACCCATGGAGCCGTTGGTCGGCCCGAGCTGGGTGCGGAACGAGCGATACTGATAGAAACGATGCGCCCAGGCGGAATAATTGCCGGCGCCGGTGGTCAGGATGGCATCGGGTTTGAGATGGCCGCGCAGCCATTCCATGATGTCGCCCATCTGCACCGGACCCGGCACCTCGGGATGCTTGAGGTTTTCGAGGTAGTCGGTATGGGCAGTCCTGGTCCAATCCGTCCATACCGGTGCGACAGGCGGCTTCAGCTTTGCCGCCTGCGACAAGAAACCGGCGACACTGGCATTGATCGGCAGGCTTGCGTGATAGACCCGCCCGAGTTCTTCGGCGCCAGGATGGATGTGAACGAGTGACTGCCTCGGAACGGGAATGTCGATCAGCGTATAAGCGCCTGTCGTCATCTCCCCGAGACGGGCGCCGATCGATATCAGCAGATCGCAATCCTTGATATGCCGGATCAGCTTCGGCCCTGCGGCAAGGCCGAGATCGCCGGCATAGTTTTGATGCTCGTTGTCGAACAGATCCTGGCAACGGAAGGACGCGGCGATCGGCAGGCTGAAGGCTTCCGAAAAGGCCTTCAGATCGGCAACGGCCTGCTGCGTCCAGCCGCCGCCGCCGACGACCGCCATCGGGCGCTTGGCCTGCGAGAGAAGACCGAGCAGTTCCTCCAATTGCTGTTCGCCGGCAAAGGCTTCGACCTTTTTGTGGGGCGGCGTGTCGGCGACATCGACCATATCGGTCAGCATATCCTCGGGAAGCGCGACGACCACCGGTCCCGGCCGGCCGTTGACGGCGCGGTGGAACGCCTGGCTGATGAGTTCGGGGATGCGGGCGGCGTCCTCGATCTCGACCACCCATTTCGCCATCTGGCCGAACATCCGGCGATAATCGATCTCCTGGAATGCTTCGCGCTCCATCTGGTCGCGCGCCACCTGGCCGATGAACAGGATCATCGGCGTCGAATCCTGGAAAGCCGTATGCACGCCGATAGACGCATTCGTGGCGCCCGGCCCGCGGGTCACGAAACAGATGCCGGGCTTGCCGGTCATCTTGCCGTAGGCTTCCGCCATATAGGCAGCCCCGCCCTCCTGCCTGCAGATGACGAATTCGATGGCCTCTTCTAGGTCGTGGAAGGCGTCGAGGGCGGCAAGATAGCTTTCACCCGGCACGCCGAACACACGATCGACGCCGTGGATGCGCAAGGCATCGACGAGCACCTGGCCGCCGCTGCGCTTTGATGTTTCGTTTCTCATCGGGTTCCCTCTCCTGTTCGTTAGATGACGGCGTCTTCGAGGAAGGGCCGGTTCACCGTCACCCGCTCATAGCCGAATGGCGAAAGATCGAGGGTCTTGAAGCCGCCATAGGCGATCAGCTCCGAGAGACCCCGGCCCATCGCCGGCGACTGCTGCAGGCCGTGGCCTGAGAAGCCGTTTGCAAAGAGGAAATTTCCGACTTCCGTATGCGGCCCGAGGACGACATTGTGGTCGAGGGTGCAGTAGTCGTAATGGCCGGCCCAGGAGTTGACGACCTTGATCGCTTCGAAGGCCGGAACCCGGTTCGCCAGGATCGGCCAGATTTCCTCGTCGAATTCGTCATGCATGACGTCGAAATCGTTCGGGTCCACTTCCGGATCGTGTTTGGGATAGGTGCCCATCAGATAGAATTTGCCTTCCGGCCGGAAGAAAACGCCCGTCGGATCGATCGTCAGGCCGACTTTTCCCTCGAGCGGCGTGCGGCAATCGACGACGAACAGCGAGCGCCGCCGCGGCTCGATGGGAACGTCGAGACCGGCCATCCGCGCAACCTTCTTGCCGTTGGTGCCTGAGGTATTGACCATCGTGCCGCATGCGATCGTCTGACCGCTCTTCGTCGATACGGATACGACGCGGTCTCCCTCTCTGTTGACGGCGACGACCTCGTCTTCGATGTATTCGACCCCGAGCGAGCGAGCCTTCTTGCGAAAGCCCTGCAGCAGGCCGACACTGTCGAACCAGCCCTCGCCACGCTCACCGGTGCTGCCGAGCGTCAGCCCTTCGAGATTGAGCCAGGGAAACCGCCGGCCGAGGCTGTCAGGATCGAGAAGCGTCACCTCGGCGCCGCAGGAAAGCTGGGTCTCGTGATTGCGTCTCAAGACCTGATCGCCGCGCTCGTCCTCGGCAAGGAACAGGTAACCGGCCTCGTGAAAGCCGATCTCCGGCGTGTCGTCATCGATGGCGACGTTTTCCTTGAAGTTGCGGATGAACTCCGTGCCGAATTGCGAGACCTTGACGTTGATTGCATTGGAGAACTGGTGGCGGATGGAACTGGAGGAAAGCGCGGTGGCCGAGCGTTGATAGGTCCAGTCCTTTTCGATCACCAGGACCGAACCCTTGAAATCGGGATTGGTCGCGAGGAAATAGGCGGCCGAACTGCCGACCACCGCGCCGCCGACGATCACCACGTCATAGGATGACTTGGATGCTTGCATCGGCGTCTCACTTCTTCTCGTCTTCGAAATGGCCGGCGGCGGCAAAGCTGCCGCCCTGGAAGCGCACGGCCGGATCGTTGGGATCGCCCTGCTGTGTCTTCGCGAAGACCTTTTCTTCGTAGTCGTCGGCGCTGTCTTCCGGCTTGTAACCGAGGGAAGCCGCCGTACGGTTGTCCCAGAAAGCCCGGCTGTTGTCGGACATGCCATAGGCGACCATGAAGCCGACGCGTTCGGCCGACAGGCTCTTTTCGACGAGCTGGCGGCAATCGCGATAGGAAAGCCAGGTGATGAGATGGCGCCGGTCCGTCGGCTCCGGGAAGGAGGAGCCGATGCGCAGACTGACCGTCTCGATGCCGAACTTGTCGAAATAATAGCGGCCGAGGTTTTCGACGAAGGTCTTCGACACGCCGTAGAGGCTGTCGGGGCGGGTTGGCGCGTTGCCGTCGATCGTCTCGGTGCGCTCGTAAAAACCGATAGCGTGAACGGAGCTGGCATAGACGATACGCTTGACGCCGTGCTGCCGGGCCGCCTCATAAATGTTGTAGCTGCCGACGATATTGGCGTTGAGAATGGTGTTCCAGGACGCTTCCAGCCCCTGGCCGCCCATATGGATGATGGCGTCGCAGCCCTCCACCGCTTTCAAGACGGCGTCGAAATCGGAAAGATCAGCCGGAACATCCTCCTCGTGCGGAGCAAGGTTTTCGCAGGGTTTGCGCGCCGACAGCCTGACGATCTTGCCGAGCCTTGTTCCGGATTCGCGCAGCTGGGTTCCGAGAGCGCCAGCCGCGCCGGTAAGAAGCGTGCGCTGATAATCGGTCATAATATTTTCCCCTTAGCGAAGTCTGGCCAGCGCATCGGCGGTGCGCTCGATGGCAATGGCGAGATTTTCGCGCGATGTTGCGAACGAAAGGCGGATATAGGGCTCGACGCCGAAAGCGGCACCGGGGACGGTGGCGACCTTCCCCTCTTTCAGGAGATAGGAGGCCAGTTCCGTATCGTTGGAAATCCGGGTGCCGTCAGGCGCCGTCCTGCCGATATAGCCGGCGCATTTGGGGAAGAGGTAGAAGGCGCCTTCGGGCGCCCGCACTTCGAGGCCCGGTATCGCGGCGAAACCCTTGGCGACAAGTTGGCCGCGCGCCTTATATTCAGCAACCGCCGTCGTGACGAAGTCTTGAGGGCCGTCGAGGGCGGCAGCGGCCGCGACCTGGGTGATGGAGGACGGGCAGGTCGTGCTCTGCGACTGGAGCTTGTTCAAGGTCTTGGTCAATTGCTTCGGACCAGCCGCATAGCCGAGGCGCCATCCCGTCATCGCATAGGCCTTCGAAACGCCGTTGATGATCAGCGTGCGCTCTTTCAGCTCCGGGCAGGCGACGGCGAAGGAGGTAAACGGCACGTCGGCGCAGACGATATGCTCGTAGATCTCGTCCGACATGATGGCGACATGGGGATGGCGCGCCAGCACCGCGCCCAGCGCCCTCAACTCGTCCGCCGTGTAGATCGCGCCGGTCGGGTTCGATGGCGAGTTGAACAGGAACCAGCGCGTCCTTGGCGTAATCGCCGCTTCGAGGCGTTCCGGCGTGATCTTGAAGGCATCCTCGACGCCGCAGGCAACGACCTTCGGCACGCCGCCATGCAGGATGACGATGTCGGTGTAGGAGACCCAGTAGGGCGCCGGCACGACCACTTCGTCGCCGGGCTCCAAGGTGGCGAGGAAAGCGTTGAAGAGGATCTGCTTGGCGCCGTTGCCGATGGAGATTTCGTCCATGGCATAGTCGAGGCCGTTTTCGCGCTTGAACTTGGCGACGATAGACTGGCGCAGTTCCGGCAGGCCGTCCGGCGCCGTATAGCGCGTGAAGCCGCGCTTCATCGCCTCGATCGCAGCTTCGACGATGTGAGCGGGCGTATCGAAATCGGGCTCGCCGAGCGACAGGTCGATGACATGCTCTCCCTTGGCCCGCATTGCCTTGGCGGCCATGGAGACCGCCATGGAGGGCGAGGACTTGATCGTCGCGACACGCGCGCTTTCGAATGCAATCATATTCATACCTTGCCTCCCTGGGTCCGGCTCCGGCCGTAGGCGCCAGCCTGTTCTTCGGTGATGTATCCATGCCTGAGATCGTGTTCGACCGCCTCACTCGGGCGGGCGGCCGGATCGCCGTAACCGCCGCCGCCCGGAAGCGAGAGAACGAGGCGGCGGCCTTCCGGCACGAACTGCAGCCCCTTGCCCTTGAGAACCGTGCCGTCATCGAGCGCAACGGCGCCGGCCGCGCCGTCCAATCCGCCGTCACGACCGCGCGCGGGATGGCCGAGCCTGTCGAACATGGCGGAGAAACGGAAGCTGAAGCCTTCGGCCGCCTCGATCTCGATCATCTGGCCGAGACCGCCGCGCTGCCCGCCCGCTCCTCCTGAACCCTCGCGCAGTTCCTTGCGCCAGACGATCACCGGGCCGACATTCTCCGTCGCCTCGATCGGCATCGTGTGCACGCCGCTCGGAAAGGCGGTGGCGTTCAAGCCGTCGAGCGAGGCACGCGCACCGGAACCGCCGGAATTGAACATCAGGATTTCCGCGCCCTTGCCGCCGATCTGGTCGGAAAGCGGGCGCACGCTCATATGCAGATTCCAGAGCGCGCTCGCGCCTTCGGCCGGCACCTGGCCCGGGAGCGCCTGATGCAGCGCGCCCAAAACGAGATCCGGCACGAAATGGCCGAGGACGTGGCGCACCGCGACCGGCGCCGGCCGCTTGGCGTTGAGGATGCAGCCTTCAGGCGCCACCACGTCGAAGGGGGCGAGAGAGGCCGCATTGTTCGGAATCTCAGGCGCCACCACGCATTTGATGCCGTAGCAGGCATAGGCCTTTGCATAGACGAGCGGCACGTTGATGCCGAACTTGCTCATGCCGGAGGTGCCGTCGAAATCGACGACGATGCCCTCGGGACCGATGCTGAGCCTGGCTGCCAGATGCACCGGCTCGTCATAGCCGTCGAGATCGAGGCTGTAGCTCCAGGCGCCATGCGGAAGGTTCCTCAGCCGCTCCAGCGTGGCCTCGCGGCTGTGCTTGAGGATGAAGGTGCCGATCGTCGACAAGTCGGAGAGATTGAATTCCGTCAGCATGTCGATGAGCCGGCGATGGCCGGTCTCGTTGCAGGCGGCGAGCGCATAGAAGTCGCCGACGACCTTGTCGCTTTCGCGCACATTGTTGCGGACGATGTGGATCAGCGTCCGGTTCAACTCGCCGCGCTCGAAGAACTTCATGATCGGGATGAAGATGCCTTCTTCATAGACCTCGCGCGCATCCGGGCCGAACCCGCGGCCGCCGACATCGACGACATGGGCGGTCGAGGCGAAATAACCGACCAGCTTGCCGCGATGGAAGGAGGGCGTGACGACGGTGATGTCGTGCAGGTGGCCCGTCCCCTTCCACGGATCGTTGGTGATGTAGACGTCGCCTTCGAAGATATTCTCCGGCCCGATATCGGCAATGAAATGCGCGACGGATTCCGCCATCGCATTGACGTGGCCGGGCGTACCGGTCACCGCCTGCGCCAGCATGCGGCCGTCGAGGTCGAAAACGCCGGCCGACAGATCGCCCGCCTCGCGGACGGAGGTGGAGAAGGCCGTGCGGATCAGCGTCTGCGCCTGCTCCTCGACGACGGAAATCAGCCGGTTCCACATGACCTGCATATGGATATCGATCATGGATTTGTTCATGTGACGATCCTCAGATCCGGGTTACGAGCAGGCAGCCGTCGTGCTGGACGATGGCCTTGAAGGAGGCGGTAAGGACCGCCGATGTCTCGCGCTCGACGATGACGGCGGGACCCTTGACGACGTCGCCCGGCCTCAGCGTGGTCCGCTCGTGAATGCCGGCGTCGAGATAGGCGCCCTGCGAGGCCTCGAACAGGCGGCGGGTCTTGACCGGCGGCACGACACCGCCTTCGGCGACGGAAGGGATGCGCTCGACCGGCGGCAGCGGCGAACTCGCCTTGACCGACCAACTGACGATCTCGATATCCAAACCTTCGATGGCACGACCGAAGAAGCGCTCATATTCACGCTCGAACGCGGCTGCGATCGCTTCAGCGCTCGTTGAATCGAAGTTGTCTTCAGCAAGCGGCACCGGAATGTCCCAGCCCTGCCCGGCATAGCGCATGAAGAGCGTGCGTTCGATGACCGGAGCCCCGGCGTCGAGACCGCCTTCGACGAAGCCGAGCGCTTCAGCCTTCATGGTTTCCAGCAGCCGGTTGGCCTCGGCATATTCGAAATGCGACGGGTTGAAGACGGCGCTGCGGACCGATTCATAGCCGAACGGCGCCTTGAGGAAGCCGATCGCTGAACCGACGCCGGCGCCGGGTGGCACGAGGAAGGTCGAGATCCCCATCTTTTCGCAGAGCCGCGCGGCATGCAGCGGGCCTGCGCCGCCGAAGGTGATCATGGTGAAATCGGAAATGTTCTTTCCGTTCTCGACGGTATGGACGCGGCCGGCATTTGCCATGTTCTCATCCACCATCTCGCAGGTGCCGTAGGCGGAAGCTTCCGGGTCGAGGCCGATGACTGCGCCGATATCGTCGCTCATCGCCTTACGGCTCGCCTCGATGGAAAGCGGGATGGCGCCGCCGGCGAAATTATCGGGATCGAGCTTACCGAGGATCAGGTCCGCGTCGGTTACCGTCGGATTCTTGCCGCCGCGCTGATAACAGGCCGGCCCCGGCTCGGAGGCAGCCGAATGCGGCCCGACGCGGATCTGGCGCATGCCGTCGACCGAAGCGATCGAACCGCCGCCCGCGCCGATTTCCACCATTTCGACGACAGGGATGGAAATCGGCATGCCGGATCCCTTGCGGAAGCGATAGGTGCGCGCGACCTCGAAAGTCTTTGCTGTCTTCGGCACCTGGTTTTCGATCAGGCAGATCTTCGCGGTCGTGCCGCCCATGTCGAAGGACAGAACTGTATCGAGGCCATATTGGCGGGCGATGTCGGCCGCAAAAATCGCGCCGCCCGCAGGACCGGATTCGACGAGGCGCACCGGAAATTCGGAGGCGCTCTCGACCGAAACGATCCCACCGCCGGAGTGGATCATAAAGACCGGGCAGCCGACGCCGATCTCCTTCAGCGACACGACGAGACGGTCGAGATAGGATTTGATCGCCGGCTTAACATAGGCATTGGCGCAGACCGTGTTGAAGCGCTCGAACTCGCGCATCTGCGGCGAAACTTCCGACGAGATCGAAACGGAAATATCGGGAAGCCGCTTCAGGATCGCATCGCGGACGGCAATTTCATGCGCGCCGTTGGCATAGGCATGAATGAAGCCGATCGCGACACTTTCATAGCCGCCCGCCGCAATCTTCCCGACGGCTGCGGCGACCGAGGCCTCGTCCAGATCGAGCAGGACCTTGCCGGTAGCATCGATACGCTCGCGTATGACGAAGCGGTCGGCGCGGGCGATCAGCGCCGGCGGCAGGGAAATATTGAGATCATATTGTTCGAAACGGTTCTCGGTGCGCATCTCCAGCACATCGCGAAACCCTTCGGTCGTCACGAAAGCGGTCCTGGCGCCGCGCCGCTCGATGAGAGCGTTGGTGGCAAGCGTTGTGCCGTGGATAAGGATGCCGATCTCCGAAAGGGCGATGCCCGCCATCTCGGCGACGGATTTGACGCCCTTCAGGATCGCCCGCTCCGGCGCCGTATAATCGGTCAATATCTTCGTCGAGTGAAGCGTCCCATCGAGGTCGAGAGCGATATCCGTAAAGGTGCCGCCGATATCGACGCCCACCCGGCAGTTTCGTGGCGTGCTGCTCACCGTCTTGTTCCCCAGTTCTCACGTTCGAGTCCGCACTCATGCGGCCCCGCATCCAGCCATTCTTCACTGTTGCCAGCGCCGCTGCAACATTTCCGCTTGACGATCTTCGTATATGTCACTTATCATATAAGTGTCAATTGGAAAAACAGTCAAAAATCTCGAAACGCGCTTTCCAAGCGTTTTTTTGAGAACGACGAATAACTGAATAAAAATAATGACTTCGCGTGACGGCAAAGAGTGAATGCGGGCCGAACCCGCATCCCGAAAGACAAGAACATCAGAGTTGCTTCAACCAGAGGGAAAGCACAATGAAATCCATCTCAACGCTTCTTACGGCGACCACGCTCGCCTCCGCCCTGCTCTTTTCCAGCGCTTTCGCAGCCGACACGATCAAGATCGGCGTCGCCGGCCCCTTTACCGGCGCCAATGCGACCTTCGGTGAGCAGGTGTTCAGCGGCGTCTCGGCCTATGTCGGCGACGTCAACGCCAATGGCGGCATCAACGGCAAGAAGATCGAACTGGTGAAGGGTGACGACGCTTGCGAACCGAAGCAGGCAGTGGCGGTCGCCAACCGTTTCGTCGACCAGGACAAGGTCCAGGCCGTGATCGGGCATTTCTGCTCGTCCAACACCATCCCGGCGTCCGAAGTCTACAATGACGCCGGCATCCTCGAAATGACGCCCTCCTCGACCAACCCGACCGTGACCGATCGCGGCTTCGATAATCTGTTCCGCGGCTGCGGCCGTGACGACCAGCAGGCCGTGGTGGCCGGCAGCTTCATTCTGGATACGCTGAAGCGGGACAAGATCGCCCTCATCCATGACAAGGACACTTATGGCCAGGGCCTGGTGGACGCCGTCAAGAAGACGATCGAAGCGCGCGGCGTAAAGCCGGTCATGTATGAGGGTCTCACCCGCGGCGAACGCGACTTCAATGCGCTCGTCACCAAGATCAAGAGCTCCGGTGCCAACGCCGTCTACTTCGGCGGGCTCATTCCCGAAGGCGGCCCGCTGATCCGCCAGTTGAAGGAGCAGGGTGTCGACGTGGCCGTCGTCAGCGGCGACGCCTTCGCCCAGGCAGAACTCGTCGCAGCCGCCGGCGGCGCTCAGAATCTGAAGAACGTCTACTATTCGGCGACACCGGATCCGCTGGCGGATCCGTCCACGCAGGGCGTCCAGGATGCGCTGAAGAAAGCCAATATTACGCCCGCCAACTACGTGCTCTACGGCTATGCCAATGCGCAGGCGGTCGTCGCCGCGCTGAAGGCCGGCGACGAGCTGAAGGCCCAGGCCGACTATCTTCGCAACAACACCGTCGATTCCGCCATCGGCAAGATCACCTGGGATGCGAAGGGCGACATCAAGGACTTCAAGTTCGTCTTCTACAATTTCGACGACAAGGGAAGCCCTGTTTTGGTGAAGTAAGGCAATTTTGCCGGATCGGCCGGACCGCAAGGTTCGGCCGGCTTATCCATCCCCGAAAACATAAGAGGGGTTCACCATGGACTTTTACATCCTGGTTCAACAATTATTCAACGGCATCACGCTCGGGACGATCTACGGCCTGATCGCGGTCGGATACACCATGGTCTACGGCGTCATCCGGATGATCAACTTCGCCCATGGCGACGTCTACATGGTATCGGCCTATATCGCCGCCATCACCCTTGCCGTGCTTGCTTATTTCGGCGTCCAGTCGGTTCCCTTCGCCTTGATATCCGTGCTGGTGATCAGCTGCGCAATCACCGCCGTTTATGGCTGGGTGATCGAGCGCGTGGCCTATCGACCGCTTCGCGGCTCGACCAAGCTTGCTCCGCTCATCTCGGCGATCGGCATCTCGCTCATGCTGCAGAGCTACGTCCAGATCGCCCAGGGCGCGCGCGACCAGGGCGTACCGACGCTGATCCAGGGAGCGTTCCGGATCGGCAACGAAACTCACTTCGCGCAGATCACCTATATGCAGACGGTCATCCTGTTCGCCTCGCTGATCGCCATGGGTTTGCTCACCTATGTGATCAACTACACGAGGATCGGCCGCGAGTGCCGCGCCACCCAGCAGAATATCCGCATCTCGGCGATCCTGGGGGTCAATACCGACCGGATCATCTCGACGGTGTTCGTCATGGGCGCAGCGACCGCCGCCGTTGGTGGAACGCTGGTCACCTTCAATTACGGGTCTTTCAACTTCTTCATCGGCTTCGTCATGGGCATCAAGGCCTTCACGGCCGCGGTTCTCGGCGGAATCGGCTCGCTGCCGGGTGCTGTGCTCGGCGGCATCGTCCTCGGCCTGACGGAGGCGCTGTTCGCCGGCTATGTCAGCACCGACTACAAGGACGTCTTCGCCTTCGCGCTGCTCATCACCCTTCTGTTTTTCCGACCGTATGGCCTGCTTGGCCGTCCTGAAATCCAGAAAGTCTGAGGAGGAGCAGAAATCATGGAACCCAATCGCCTTCACACGCTCCTCAAACAAGCGCTCCTCACCTTCACGGTCTCCATCATCTTGTTCGGCCCGATCTCGGGACTGGTGCTCGACGGATTTTCTTTCACCAACGAACTGACGCGGGCGCTGCTGCTCGCCGCCATTGTCACGGTGGGCCGATCGGCGCTCTCGCTATTTCAGATGAGCAGCCTCGGTCGAAAGTTCAGCCTGCGCATGGCAGGCAACAGCGCCGGCGTGACCGTCATGAACGGCAAGGAACGGTCGCCGATGCTCGTCCTTGCCCTGTTGTTTGTCGCAGGGCTGAGCCTGCCGTTTTTTGCCGACAAATATTTCCTAGGCATTGCGATCCTCGCGCTGATCTACTGCCTGCTCGGCCTGGGGCTAAACATCGTCGTCGGGCTTGCCGGCCTGCTGGACCTCGGCTACGTCGCCTTCTACGCCGTCGGCGCCTATCTACTGGCGCTCGGATCGCAATATCTTGGCCTGGGATTCTGGAGCGCGCTGATCCTTGCCCCGTTCCTCGCCGGCCTTTGCGGCATGGTTCTCGCCTTTCCCGTCCTCAAGATGCATGGCGATTACCTTGCTATCGTCACGCTCGGCTTCGGTGAAATCATCCGCCTGGTGCTGAACAACTGGCTTGAGTTCACCGGCGGCCCCAACGGCGCTCCGGTTCCGCCGCCGACCTTCTTCGGCCTCGAATTCACCCGCACGGCCAAACAGGGCGGCGTGCCCATTCATGAATATCTGGGCATCCCCTACAGTGCGGATTACAAGTTCTGGTTCCTCTATTTCGTGCTGTTTCTCGTCGTCTGCTTCGTTATCTACGCGGTGGAGCGGCTGCGCGTCATACCGCTCGGCCGCATGTGGGAAGCACTGCGCGAAGACGAGATCGCCTGCCGTTCGCTCGGCGTCAATCACGTCTTCACCAAGCTCACCGCCTTCATGCTCGGCGCTTCCACCGGCGGGCTGGCCGGCGTCTTCTTCGCCGCACAACAGGGTTTCGTGAACCCGACATCCTTCACCTTTTTCGAATCCGCGCTGATCCTGGCAATCGTCGTGCTCGGCGGCCTGGGATCGACGGCAGGCGTCATCGCCGCGGCTCTGGTCCTCACCATTCTTCCCGAGCTCCTGCGCGAGTTCGCCGAATACCGGGTGCTGGTCTTCGGCATTCTGATGGTCGTCATGATGATCTGGAAGCCGCGCGGGCTAGTCCGCATCAAGCGCCCGGCTTTCTTTCCGAGCACGATGGAAGAAGGCGTCGGCAGCGCACTGTCCTTCCCGAGCAAGGCAGAGGCGGGGCGATGAGCAAAACCATCCTCGACGTACAGAACGTCACGATGCGTTTCGGCGGCATCGTCGCCAACCGGAACGTCAGCTTCACCGTCGAACGCGGCGCGGTGACCGCGCTGATCGGCCCGAACGGCGCCGGCAAGACGACGATGTTCAACTGCATCACCGGCTTCTATCGCGCCAGCGAAGGCCGCATCATCCTGAACGGGCGCGATGGCCCGGCCGATATCGGCGAGCTGGTGACGAAACCGATCACCGGCGGCTCGCACCTCGTCACCCGCGCCGGGATCGCCCGGACGTTCCAGAACATCCGCCTGTTCAAGGAAATGTCCGTCATCGAGAACCTTCTGGTCGCCCAGCACCTCGCGACCCGCAACAATATTCTGAGCGGCGTTTTCCGCACCCCGACCTTCCGCAAGGCCGAAGACGAGGCAGTCGACCGCGCCTATCATTGGCTGAGACAGATGAATCTTGCCGAGGACGCCAACCGCCTTGCCGGCGAGCTGCCCTATGGCCGGCAGCGCCGCGTCGAGATCGCCCGCGCCATGTGCACGAGCCCGAGCCTCATATGCCTCGACGAACCGGCCGCCGGCCTGAACCCCTCGGAAACCCGGGATCTTGCGGAGGTCATCCAGCGGCTCTGCGCCGACCACGACCAG
Source organism: Rhizobium sp. BT03 (assembly GCF_030053155.1). NCBI lineage: Bacteria > Pseudomonadati > Pseudomonadota > Alphaproteobacteria > Hyphomicrobiales > Rhizobiaceae > Rhizobium > Rhizobium sp. BT03. The sequence continues at coordinate 110,913 of NZ_CP125641.1, read as the reverse complement.
ACGGTGCTCGTCATCGAGCATGACATGGGCCTCGTCATGCGCATTTCAAACCACATCGTCGTGCTCGATCATGGCGAGGTCATCTCCGACGGCACGCCTGAACACGTCGCCAACGATCCGGCCGTCGTCGCGGCCTATCTCGGCGTCAGCGAAGAGGAGGTCCATGCATGAGCCAGCCATCCGACACGCCGGTGCCGCTTCTAGAATTCGCCGACGTTCATGCCCATTACGGTCCGATCGAAGCGCTGAAGGCCATCAACGTTCATATCTCCGCCGGTGAAATCGTCAGCCTGATCGGCGCGAACGGAGCCGGCAAGACCACGCTGCTGTCCTCCATTTTCGGCGCGCCGCGCGCCTCGTCGGGCAGGATATTGCATCGCGGCGAAGACATCTCCCGCATGCCAACCAACAGGATTTCCCGACGCGGCATAGCGCTCGTTCCCGAGGGGCGTCAGATCTATCAGGAAATGTCGGTCGAAGAGAACATGATGATGGGCACGACGCCGATCGGCATGGCCTGGTTCGAAGAGGACCGGAACATCATGTTCGAGCTCTTCCCGCGCCTCAAGGAGCGCCGGAACCAGACCGCCGGCACGATGTCGGGCGGCGAACAGCAGATGCTCGCCATCGCCCGCGCGATGATGGCGCGGCCGGAGCTGATCCTGTTCGACGAACCGTCGCTGGGTCTGGCGCCGCTGATCGTCAAGCGGGTTTTCGAAGTCCTGGGAGAGATCGCGGCGATGGGCAAGACCATCTTTCTCGTCGAGCAGAACGCCAACCATGCTCTGAAGCTCTCTCAGCGCGCCTATGTCATGGTCAACGGCCGTATCCATCTCTCCGGCGACAGCGCCTCGCTTCTCGACAACCAAGACGTCCGCAAAGCCTATCTCGGACTGCACTGAACGGAAGACCTTCATGCTGCACAAGAACCTGATTGCCGGGGAATGGGTTGCAGGCGATATCTCGCTGAACATCAACCCGTCCAACACCAATGACATTGTCGGCGAATTCTCCCGCGCCAGCGCAGATGACGTCAGGACGGCGATCGCGGCCGCAAAGTCGGCTTTGCCGGTCTGGTCGCAGTCGCCGATCCTGGCACGCCATGCCATCCTGAAGAAGACCGGCGACGAGATATTGGCGCGCAAGGAGGAGCTTGGAAGCCTGCTTGCCCGCGAGGAGGGCAAGACCCTGACCGAGGCAATCGGCGAAGTCACCCGCGCCGGCCAGATTTTCGATTTCTTCGCCGGCGAGGTTCTCCGCCTGTCGGGAGAAACGCTGCCATCGGTCCGCCCCGGCGTCGGCATCGATATCACGCGCGAACCGGTGGGCGTCGTCGGGGTCATCACCCCGTGGAATTTCCCGATCGCGATTCCTGCCTGGAAGATCGCGCCCGCACTTGCTTATGGCAATACGGTCGTGCTGAAACCTGCCGATCTCGTGCCCGGCTGCGCTTGGTCCCTCGTCGAAATCCTCCATCGGGCGGGCACACCCGCCGGCGTCGTCAACCTCGTCATGGGACGCGGCAGCGTGGTCGGCCAGGCCATGCTCGACAGTCCCGATATCAATGCGCTCACCTTCACCGGATCAGCGGCGACCGGAAAACGCGTCGCGCTTGCCTCGATAGAGCATAACCGCAAGTTCCAGCTGGAAATGGGCGGCAAGAACCCCTTCGTGGTCCTCGACGATGCCGATCTCGACGTCGCCATCGAAGCGGCCGCCAATTCGTCCTTCTTCTCCACCGGCCAGCGCTGCACGGCATCTTCACGGCTGATCGTCACCGAAGGCATTCACGACCGCTTCGTGGCCGCACTTGCAAAACGTCTCGAGACTCTCGTCGTCGATGACGCTCTCAAGAGCGGAACGCATATCGGCCCGGTCGTCGATCAAGGCCAACTGAAGCAGGATACCGATTATATCGACATCGGCCAAAAGGAAGGCGCAAGACTGGCCTTCGGCGGCAACAGGCTGGAACGGGCAACGCCCGGCTTCTATCTCGAACCGGCGCTCTTCACCGAAGCGACCAACCAGATGCGGATCGCGCGGGAAGAAATCTTCGGCCCGGTCGCCGCCGTCATTCGGGTCAGGGATTATGACGAAGCGCTCACTGTCGCCAACGATACCAGCTTCGGCCTCTCCTCCGGCATCGCCACCACCAGCCTGAAGCATGCGACGCATTTCAAGCGCAACGCCGAGGCCGGCATGGTGATGGTCAACCTGCCGACGGCAGGCGTCGACTTCCACGTGCCGTTCGGCGGCCGCAAGGGCTCGTCCTTCGGCCCCCGCGAACAGGGCCGATATGCCGCGGAATTCTACACCTCGGTCAAGACTGCCTACACACTCGCATAGGGGGATACAAATGAAGATTCTCGTGCCCGTCAAGCGCGTCGTCGACTACAACGTGAAGATCCGGGTGAAGCCGGATGGTTCCGGTGTCGAGCTTGCCAATGTGAAGATGTCGATGAACCCGTTCGACGAGATCTCGGTGGAAGAGGCGCTGCGGCTGAAGGAAGCCGGCAAGGCTGAAGAGGTGGTGGTGGTGTCGATCGGCCCTGCGAAGGCCGAGGAGACGCTGCGCACGGCGCTTGCCATGGGTGCCGACCGGGCAATCCTGGTCGAGACCGACGATGCGGTCGAGCCGCTCGCCGTCGCCAAGATCCTCAAGGGGGTCGCCGATGCCGAACAGCCGGGATTGATCATCGTCGGCAAGCAGGCGATCGACGACGATTCGAACCAGACCGGCCAGATGCTGGCGGCCCTGCTCGGCACCGCCCAGGCGACCTTCGCCTCGAAGATCGAGATCGAAACCTCAGGTTCTGGGGGCAAGGCAACCGTGACCCGCGAGGTCGATGGCGGTCTGCAGACGATCGAGATCAAGCTGCCGGCGGTGATCACCTCGGATCTGCGTCTCAACGAACCGCGTTATGCCTCGCTGCCGAACATCATGAAGGCGAAGAAGAAGCCGCTCGACAAGAAGAGCCCTGATGATTTCGGTGTCTCCACCACGCCGCGGCTGAAGGTGCTGAAGACCGAGGAACCGTCGGGCCGCAAGGCCGGCGTCAAAGTCAAGTCGGTCGCCGAACTGGTCGACAAATTGAAGAACGAAGCCGGCGTGCTTTAAGGCAGGAAAGAGAGAACACCATCATGACCATTCTTCTTCTGGCCGACCACGACAATGTCAGCCTTTCCGACCAGACCGCCAAGGCGCTGACGGCAGCGACCCAGATCGGCTCCGACATTCATGTTCTCGTCGCCGGCAAGGGCGCCAAGGCGGCGGCCGATGCCGCGGCCAAACTCGCCGGTGTGGCGAAGGTGCTGCTGGCCGAAAGCGACGAACTCGCCAACAATCTGGCCGAGCCGCTCGCCGACCTGATCGTCTCGCTCGCCGGTGCCTACGACACCATCCTCTCGGCCGCCACCTCGGTCGGCAAGAACGTGCTGCCGCGCGTCGCCGCCCTGCTCGATGTCGCCCAGGTCTCGGAGATCATCGAAGTGATCTCATCCGATACCTTCAAGCGGCCGATCTATGCCGGCAATGCCATCCAGACGGTGCAGGCAAGCGATACCAGGAAGGTCATCACCGTGCGCACCGCCTCGTTTGCTTCCGCCGCGACAGGCGGCTCGGCAACGGTGGAGGCAATCCCGGCAATCTCCAATCCGGGTCTGTCGCGTTTCGTCGGCGATGCGCTGTCGGCCTCCGACCGTCCGGAACTGACCTCGGCGAAGATCATCCTCTCCGGCGGCCGGGCGCTCGGTTCTGCCGAGAAGTTCAGGGAGGTCATCCTGCCGCTTGCCGACAAGCTCGGCGCTGCCGTCGGTGCATCCCGTGCGGCGGTCGATGCCGGTTATGCGCCGAACGACTGGCAGGTCGGCCAGACCGGCAAGGTGGTGGCGCCGCAGCTCTATATCGCCGCCGGCATCTCAGGCGCCATCCAGCACCTGGCCGGCATGAAGGACAGTAAGGTGATCGTCGCCATCAACAAGGACGAGGAGGCGCCGATCTTCCAGGTCGCCGACTACGGCCTCGTCGCCGATCTGTTCGAGGCCCTGCCGGAACTGGAAAAGGCGCTCTGAATTGCGCAGGAGTCAGCGCGGGTGCTGTCCGGAGGATCTCCCCCGAAGAACGGTCATCTGCTCGTGCTGAACTTCATTCTTATCGTTCAGAACGGCTTGCCAAAGCCTGTTGCCGAGCCGAAGCGACACCCGTTTCGTCCCCTCGTGCTCAGCCCTGCCGATTTCCACGGAGCTGACGAAAGAGCCATGGCGCATATGGCGGCGAAGGTCGGCCAGCGACAATCCGAACCGTTCCGCCAGTTCGGACGATTCCAGGATAAAATCCCCGTTCGGGTCACGCTCGATCAACACCGCCTATTCTCCAACTGCGCTGCCCAATGACAGCAGCTTTACGCCGCCATTCAGGCCACGGCCCGAGATCGGAGCGCTGTCGTTCGGCAGCAGCCGCGCCACCGCGCTCAAGAGATCGGTCTGCGATATCAGCCCGAGGATCCTGTAGTCGTCATCGACAATGATGACGGCATGCGTACGGCCGTCGGTCAGAACGGGCAATAACGACAAAGCCGCATCAGAAGACCTCGCTACCGCCGGTCTCGAGATCGCGTGCGCGATGGTCTCCGTGCCTTCGGACAATTCCCGCAAGCCGACGGTGCCGATAAGGCGGTCCTCCGGATCCTTCACCGGCAGCGTCCGAATATTGTGCTTCAGGAGAAGATGCCGCGCCGCAGCCGGTTCCGCAGCTTCGCCGATGGCGATGACGTCACGCGACATGATATCTGCACAGCTGATCTTGTCGTTCGAGCGGATGGCGGCTTGCAGCTCGACCTGCTGCAGCAGCCGGCCGAGGTCGGCGCGGTCGATATCGAAGGTTTCGTCGAGCGCCGCGAGAGCGGCATCGACATCCTCCTCGCGAAAGCCCACCCGCACGGCCGATGGCAGATCGATCGTCTGATGGGTGTTCTCCGCCGGCTTCGGAACGAGGTGCGGATAATTCCGCTTGGAAAGCTTGTGGAACAGCAGACCAAGGCCGACGAGGATGCAGGAGTTCAGGGCGACCGGCACGAAGGGAAAGAGAAACCCCCAGCCGGCAACGACAGGACCGCCGAGCACGGCGGTCAGTGCTGCGGCGCCTCCCGGCGGATGAAGGCACCGCGTGAAGGACATCGCACCGATGGCCAGCGATACGCCGACGCCGGTCGCGATGATCGGATCGCGGATGAAGTAGGCGGCAATGATTCCCATCAGGGCGGAAATCGTGTTGCCGCCGATGATCGACCAAGGCTGCGCAAGCGGGCTTGCCGGCACCGCGAAAAGCAGCACCGCGGATGCCCCCATCGGCGCGACGATCAGGGGAAGATGTGGCCCCTGGCCGAACAGATAGCCGCTGATGACGCCGGTGAGGCCAATGGCCAGCAAAGCGCCGAGGCATGCGATCAACCGCTCTCGCAAGGTCGCTCCGGCCAGGATCGGTGAAAACAACCGGAAGCGACGGAAGCGGCTCGGCCCCACCTTCGGGGAAACGGGAGATTGCATGAGAAGACCAATTTGAAGCGAGGATTATCCGGCGGGCTGAGGAAGGAAGATGGGCGGGCTAGTTTGTCGCCAGCCTGACATCCCTGCCTTTTGTCGCGCTGAGGACTTCGTGGAAGGCGTTGAAAGCGCTGGGGCGATCATCCTTGCGGTAGACCAGCAGCGTCTCCACCAGCCCGAGCGGATGGGTCTGGACCGATGTCGGCCAGGGCATGAGGTCGAGAACGGATCTCGGCATCACGCCTGCGGTGTTGCCGGTCGCAACGCTCGCCAGGATCGCATGATAGGAGCCATGCTCACTCGTCGGCAGGGTACTCGATTTGCGCGCCCAGTTTTCGGCGATCCGGCGATAGGTGCAGCCGGGTTCCAAAGCGGCAATCGACCCGACACGCAGATCGGCAGCGGATTTGACCGCGGGATGCCCTGATGGCAGCACGATCAACAGGTCTTCGACAAAGACCGGCTCCATCTCCAGCGCATTGAGCTCCGCCTCGAAACCCGCGTCCTCCCCGCGCATCGTCTTCGGCGGGCGGGCAATCAGCGCACAATCCAGTGCATCGGCCACAACGGCGCGGGCGAGATCGCGGGACGCGCCCATCGTCAGATGAAGCGACACCTCAGGCCACATCCGGTTGAATTGCGTCAGCGCCGCCGGCAGCCGGCTGGCCGCCGCGCTTTCCATCGTGCCGACGCGCAATGTCCCTGACGGAGCGAGAGGCCGCACGGCCTGGCGCGCTTCGAGCGCGAGCGCCAGCAGGCGGTTGGCGTAGGTCAGAAACGTCTCGCCCTCCCGCGTCAACGTCATCTTCTTGCCGTCACGGCTGAAGAGGGCAACACCGAGATCCTCCTCCAGCTGCCGGATGCGCGTCGTCACATTCGACGGCACCCGCCCGACGGCCTTGGCAGCCTTGGTAACGCTGCGATCGCCGGCGACGGCGAGGAATATTTCGATCGACGAAAGGTCCAATGAAAGATCTCGTTTCCGGAATTAAAGAGGAGGATAATTCTCCATACAAAAATCATCGCCGCCACTCAAGTCGTATTACGATATAATTCATCCGCTCAAGCGAAAAGGGAGCAGTTGCCGAAAAAAGCAACGCGTCGCCGAGGAAATAGCCACGGGCGGCCGATGTTGCCGCCACTTGCCGGGAACTGCAGCGTTTGCAGCTGGCACGGGGTTTGCATCTGCAATTCCATCTGCAGATCGATCGGCGACGACCTCATGGTGCATCTTGTCTTGACCTGTCTTCTTCTGAGCATCGCTTCCGGCTTGAGCATGCGGCGCTTTCTCCTGCCGTATTTCCCGGGCGGCGATCTTGCCGAGAAGTCCGCACCCGTGACCATCGTCGCAAGCGCCGTTTTTCTGGGCACGCTGGCTTTCACCGTCTCAGATCAGAATCTGTGGGCGACATCCGCCATCCTGGTGCTCGGCCTGTTGCTGGCGGCCATGTTCGACGATGCCAGGCCCAAGCTGACGATCGCCCTCTCCGCCATCAGCCTGGCGGCCTATCTCGGTTTGCGTTCGATCAACTGAGCCACCCGGCTTTCCCAGACGCGGCGCCGCATGCGCCGCCCGGCGATGATCGAACACTCGCCTATTGGGCGGTATCGAAGCCGCTGTCGAGATGCTGCATCCAAAGACGAAAATCATTCGTGAGCAGCGCCACATCATACCGCCACTCCGCCCGCAAAAGCTCCCAGCGGCAAGCTTTTCCACTATCGAGCAAGGCATGAACCCTCTGCCTGAGATTTTCGAATGCCTCATCGGCGGGATAAGGCGCGGCGCGGTGCAATGCGGGATGCAATCGGCTTTCCATAAAGCTCACTCCTCAACGATCGGTGCCATTTAAATATATCGTATTACGATATAATTTCAAGAGACGCTGCAAGAGCCCTTTTTGGGGAAGCGTGTCGATCCTCATCCGTTTGCAAGCCCCCAAACGCTCCACGATACAGCCAAGGAATTTTCACGCAGCGTGGGGAAAATAATCTCCATTGAAGAATGATATTTCTTTGTTATTCTCTATTGTGGAATATCCGATGATGGGGTCAGGGGCCTACCAAACGACGAGAAACGTTCCGTGAGCGGTGACAGCAGAAAACCCTCACGGCCTGCTTTTCAATCATGAATGCCTCCGAGCATGGGGAGTTGAGCGATGGCCATGGAGGGCAACGAGGCCGGAAAGATCTGGTCTGAATGGTATGCCTGGCATCCGGTCTTGCCGATCGACGACACCGTGTTCTGGCTCGAAACCGTCTATCGGCGGCAATCCCCGGATGGTTTCTGGCAATACCGCTCGTTCCGCCCCGAATCCGAACGCCAACAGGCTCTTGCCTCCACGCCCGTCTATCCCGGCGCGTGAATCCGGCAGCCGAGGATCCCGCCCAATCGATTTCCGCCGATCCCCGCGCTTTCTCGCCGAATTGAAACCTTCGCCCGCCTGCGCGTTTTTCGCCGGCCGCAGGCGTGTGCGCCCGGAAACTTCGCTGCCCGGCCCGGAACAGATCGTTCGATAGAATTCACTGGCGATGCCGGTGCAAACACAACAATCGACCAAATCCCGGTCGCTTTCGGCAAATAAAGCCTGAGCCTCCCTCTACAGTCATTGCCGCACGGCGCAACCCGCAGAGCAGGAATGTGCTGATCAGCCGGAGAGAGGAGTTGCCATGAAGACCTACAGGATTGCCCTTCTGCCAGGAGACGGCATCGGCCGCGATGTAACGGAGGCAGCCAAGGCCGTGCTCGAAAAGGCGGCAGCACGAAACGGATTTTCGCTTGCGACGACAAGCTATCCCTGGTCCTGCGACTACTATCTGGAGAACGGCAGCATGATGCCCGGCAATGGCATCGAAACGCTGCGCTCCTTCGATGCCATTCTGCTCGGCGCCGTCGGGTGGCCTCGCAAAGTGCCCGATTCCGTGTCGCTGCACGGGCTTCTGCTGCCGATCCGCAAGGCTTTCGTGCAATATGCCAATATCCGCCCGCACCGGCTGTTGCCGGGTGTGCAGGGACCCTTGCGGTCGGAGAATTTCGACATCCTCTGCATTCGTGAAAATACCGAAGGCGAATATTCCGGCGCCGGCGGCCGCGTCCATCAGGGGACCGACAGCGAGGTGGCCGTGGAGACCTCGATCTTCACCTGCAAGGGCGTCGAGCGCATTCTGCGTTTCGGCTTCGAACAAGCGCGGGCGCGGCGCGGCAAGCTTGCCTCGGTGACAAAGTCCAACGCGCAGAGATATTCGATGGTTTTCTGGGACGAGATCACCGAAAGGCTTTCCGCTGAATATCCCGATGTCGAGGTGACCAGCTATCATATCGACGCCATGGCCGCCCGCATGGTCATGGCGCCGGAGAGCCTCGATGTGGTCGTCGCTTCCAACCTGTTCGGCGACATCCTGACAGATCTAGGCGCCGCCATCCAGGGTGGTCTCGGCTTTGCGGCCTCCGCCAACATCAATCCCGATCGCTCGGCGCCATCGATGTTCGAGCCAGTCCACGGTTCCGCGCCGGATATCGCCCATCTCGGCATCGCCAATCCGATCGCCGCCATCTGGTCGGGCGCAATGATGCTGGAGCACCTGGGAGAAGCGGCTGCCGCCGGCAAGGTGATGGCCGCAATCGAGGCAACGACGGCACGCGGCATCGGTGCAAGTCCCGGCAGGGACAAGACGGACGCGATCACCGCATCGGTGCTGTCGGCGCTCGAATAGAGCAAATGCCGACGAGGGGTGAGCGGGTTGGCCGCCCCGACCTAAATCTGAACCTTGGCGGTTCAATGGTCGTCGTGATCGTGATGCGAAGGAAGGTCGAGGCCAAACGTATCGACCAGATCGGCCACCTGCCCCGGGCTGAGGTAACGGGGATTGAGGTTGCGCAGCAGCAGATAGAGCTTTGCCGTTTCCTCCAGTTCCTCGGTCGCAAAGACCGCCGCCTCAAGGCTGTCGCCGGCGACGACGGGTCCGTGATTGGCCAGAAGCACCGACGAATACTTGCCCGCCAGCCCGCGGATGGCGTCGGCCACATCGGGATCGCCGGGACGGTAATAGGGCACCAGGGCGGTTTCGCCGGCGCGCATCAGATAATAGGGCGTCATCGGCGGCAGGACGGCGCGCGGATCGATCTCCGGCAGCATGGTCAGCGCCACCGCGTGGGTGGAGTGAAGATGGACGATGGCGCGGGCGCTGCCGCGCGTATCGTAGAGGGCTGTGTGCAGCGGAATTTCCTTGGTCGGCTTGTCGCCGGAGAGCAGCCGGCCTTCGGCATCGAGCCTGGAGATCCGGGCCGGATCGAGAAAACCGAGCGAGGCGTTGGTGGGCGTCACCAGCCAGCCGCCGTCTTCCAGCCGCAACGATATGTTGCCCGACGAACCGGGCGTCAGCCCGCGCTCGAACAGCGAGCGGCCGTATCGGCAGATTTCTTCACGCTGGCGCGCGTCGGACATGACATTCCTCCAAGATTACGCGGTTGCGCCGTCGATCAGTTCAAATCCGAGATCGACGGCCTGGGGCGGCGCGTTGGCAACGACCAGTTGCGCGGCGATCTGCCCTGTCGCCACACGCGGCGTTCGGATGGTCGACAAGGGCTGCGGCATTGCCCGGCCGATATCGAGGCCGTTATAGCCGAAAATGGCAAGCTTCGAGGGGATGGCGATCCCTTCGGCCAGACAGTGGAAGTAGCCGCCCAGCGCCATATCATCGTTGGAAAAATAAACCGCATCGAGATCCGCCGTCCGGGCAAGCAGACGCTCCAGCCCCAGCCGGCCGTTTTCCACTGATGAAGCGCCGGCGAGAATCTCGCGCGCGACGAGAGGGGCGCCGCCGGCCGCCAGCGTTTCGCAAAAGCTGGAAAACCGCTTGCCGGCGCGGGTATCACGGTTGAGATCGTGACCGACATAGCCGATCCGGCGATAGCCCCGCTTCAGCAGGAAAGCGGCGCTCTCCCGCCCGGCCGCGCGGTTCGAAAAGCCGACCGCGAGATCGAGCGCCTCTCCGTCGAGATCGAGCAGTTCCACGATCCGGCAGCCGCTGGCGCGCAGCATCTTCACCGTTCCCTCGGTATGCTCGTATCCCGCCAGCATGACCGCCGCCGGCCGCCAGGCGAGCATTGCAGCAGCGAGCGCTTCCTCCTTGCCCGGATCATAGTCGGTAACGGAGAACACCGCCTGATACCGGTTTTCCTCCAGGACGGCGCTGGCTCCGCGCAGCACATCGGGGAAGACGATGTTGGACAGCGAGGGAATGACGAAGGCAACGAGACGCGAACCGGTGGAGGCCAGCGTCCCGGCGATCCGGTTCGGCACATAGCCCAACCGCTCGACGGCAGCCATCACCCGCTCCCGCGTCTTGCCGGAAAACGAGCCGTGATTGCGCAGCACGCGCGACACCGTGCTCTCGCCGACACCGGCCGCTTCCGCGACCTCGGCGAGCGTTACCGTCACCTGCTGTTTGAATTCCATCGTATGTTTGAACCCAAGCTCTTTTGGGATGGCTGCCGGCATCTCCGCCGGCAACCGCCGCGCTGCCACCATTTTTCACTGCTCCCGCCAAGAAGCAAGGATTTTTTGGCAGCGCTACCAATTTGATGTTGGCAGCGCTGCCAAAATAGATTAATGAAAATGGCAGCGCTGCCAAAAATGGCTTGGCGTGCTGCGGGAGGACCGACAGGAGACCGTGGCAACAATTGGAGGAGAAAAATCATGACTCTGCAGACGCAAGCGCCGCCCGTTGGCGCCCATCCCGTCCAGACGGCGGAAGACCGCGCCTATGCCAAGGTGTTCTGGCGCATCGTGCCGTTTTTGATGTTGTGCTACGTGGTTGCCTATCTCGACCGCGTCAATGTCGGCTTCGCCAAGCTGCAGATGTCGAGCGAGCTCGGCCTCTCGGAAGCTGCCTATGGCATCGGCGCCGGCATTTTCTTCATCGGCTATTTTCTGTTCGAGGTGCCGAGCAACGTCATCATGAACAGGGTTGGCGCCCGGATGTGGATTGCCCGCATCATGGTCACCTGGGGCATCATTTCCGCCGCCTTCATGTTCACCTCATCGGAAACGGTCTTCTATGTGCTGCGCTTCCTACTGGGCGTTGCCGAAGCCGGATTTTTTCCCGGCATCATTCTCTATCTCACAGCGTGGTATCCGGCCGATCGCCGCGCCAGAATCATCACTACCTTCATGTCCGCGATCCCGATATCCGCCATTTTCGGCAATCCGCTTTCGGGTCTCCTGATGGACAGTTTCCATGGCACGCACGGCCTTTCCGGCTGGCAATGGATGTTCTTGATCGAAGCCGTTCCGGCCATTCTTTTCGGCGTCGCGACCTTCTTCTATCTTGATGATACGATCCATGACGCGAAATGGCTGAACGATGAGGAAAAGCGCGTGCTGACGGACAACATCGAAGCGGAGAACCGGGTCAAGACAACCAGCCCGCACAGCATTGCCGCAACGCTGACCGACCGCCGCGTCTGGCTGATGTGCCTGATCTATTTCTGCTTCGTGCTCGGGCAATACGGCTTGAGTTTTTGGATGCCTTCAATCGTGAAAGCCTCAGGCGTCAGCGGAAACCTCAATATCGGCCTGATTTCCGCAATTCCCTATATCTGCACATTCGTCGTCATGCTGGCCCTCGGGCGCTCGGCCGACAGGCTGCGCGAACGCCGGTGGCACCTCGTCGTCCCGGCCGTCATCGCCGCCGGTGGTTTTGTCGCGGCGACGATGGCGACCAGCACGACGATCTCGATTATCTGCCTTTCGCTCGCCGCCGCAGGCGCCATCAGTTGCGCCCCGCTCTTCTGGTCGCTCCCGACAGCTTTTCTTGCCGGCACGGGTGCAGCGGCCGGCATCGCCTGGATCAACTCGGTCGGCAACCTTGCCGGCTTCCTAGGGCCATTTCTAGTAGGCTATCTGAAGGACTTCACCGGCACCAACAGCGCCGGCATGTATCTGCTGGCGGCTGCGTTGATCATCGGCTCGCTGGCCGTGTTGACGGTTCCCGCCAAAACCGTCAATCGCTGAACGCGCGCATCACCCCGAAAATCGGAATCGATTTTCGCAAAGGATTATGCGCAAATTCAAAATGTTAGAGCGTCCTTAGCGTGTCTTATGGACGCACGGCGCTCTAAAGCCCCTCCGGGACTGCACCCGGAGGGCACAGAGTTTTTCTCACGAGACCGGAGAACCTCCTGATGTCACCACTTGCTGAAAATCCAGGCCCTGCCGTCGTTGCGGCCGTCATCGGTCTCGGTTCCATGGGGCTGGGGATGGCCCGGTCGATGAAGCGCGCCAGGCTCAATGTCGTCGGATATGACATCACGCCGGCGGCGGTGGATCGCTTCATCGCCGACGGCGGACGTGGGGCGGCGACCCTGGCAGCCGCCGCGAAGGACGCCGACATCGTCGTCTCCGTCGTCGTCAACGGCGCCCAGACCGAAGCCGTGTTGTTCGGGCCGGAAGGCGTCGCGAACACGATGAAGCCCGGGGCCGTCTTCATCTCCTCGGCAACCATGGATCCCGCCGTTGCCCGCGATCTGGCACGAAGGGTGGAAGCTCTCGGCCTGCATTATCTCGACGCGCCGATTTCAGGCGGCGCAGCCAAGGCTGCGCTGGGCGAACTGACGATCATGGCGTCCGGCTCCAGACAGGCTTTCGACGCCGCCCGTCCGGGTCTCGACGCCATGGCCGGCAAGGTGTACGAGCTCGGCAACGCCGCCGGAGCAGGCGCGGCCTTCAAGATGATCAACCAGCTTCTCGCCGGCGTGCACATCGCGGCCGCCTGCGAGGCCATAACATTTGCTGCTAAGCAGGGCCTCGACCTCGACAAAGTCTATGAGGTGATCACCGCCTCAGCCGGCAATTCGTGGATGTTCGAAAACCGCGTGCCGCATGTGCTGGCCGGAGACTATACGCCGCTCAGCAGCATCGAGATTTTCGTCAAGGATCTCGGCATCGTCCAGGACATGGCCCGCTCCGAGCGTTATCCGGTGCCGCTCGCGGCAGCGGCGCTGCAAATGTATCTGGCCGCCGCCGGCGCCGGCATGGGCCGTGATGACGATTCCTCGCTCGCGCGGCTCTATGCGCAGCTTTCCGGCGCGGAATTGCCCGGTTCCAACAAAGAGGAACGCTAGCCATGCCGGTTTTCGCCGCCAACCTGACGATGATGTTCAACGAATGGCCATTCCTCGACCGCTTCGACGCCGCAGCCGATGCCGGCTTTGCCGCCGTCGAATACCTCTTTCCCTACGAAGCTGCGCCGGAGGCAATCGCCGAACGGCTTGCCCGCAACAATCTGCAGCAGGCCTTGTTCAACCTGCCGCCGGGCGACTGGGCGGCAGGCGAGCGCGGCATCGCAGCCCTTCCCGCACGGTTCGATGCGCTGAAGGCGGATGTCGAGCGGGCACTCGACTATGCGGCGGCGACCGGCGTCAGGCGGTTGCACCTGATGGCGGGCATCGCCGACCCTCGTGACGAAGCCGCCGCCGCCTCTTATCGGCGCTCCGTTACTTATGCCGCCGGGCGGCTTGCGGACAAAGGCATCGATCTCGTGCTCGAGCCGATCAACGGCCGGAACATGCCGGGATATTTCCTCAACGACTTCGGCGCCGCCGAAAGTCTGATTGCCGAATGCGGCCTGCCCAACCTGAAACTCCAGTTCGACATCTATCATCGCCAGATCATCCATGGCGACGTCACGATGGCGTTGCGGCGCCTGCTGCCGGTCACCGGCCATATCCAGATCGCCAGCGTGCCGTCCCGCAACGAGCCGGACGGGGAAGAACTGAACTATCCCTATCTGTTCGGCGAAATCGACCGCCTGGGTTACGACGGGTTCATCGGCTGCGAATACGTCCCGCGCGGCCACACACTGGACGGCCTCGGCTGGTTCAGACCTTTTGCACGGAGCTAGACAATGGCCATTTTGCTCGGATCAATCGCTGACGACTATACGGGCGCGTCCGACCTCGCCAACACGCTAACGAAGAACGGCCTGCGCACGGTGCAGACGGTCGGCATCCCCGATCCGTCGCTGGCGCTGCCCGACGTCGACGCCGTCGTCGTTTCCCTGAAGATCCGCTCCGTCCCGGCGATGGACGCCGTAACGGCTGCAACCAGCGCCGAACGATGGCTGCGCCGGCGGGGCGCGAGCCACGTGCTCTACAAGATCTGTTCGACCTTCGATTCCACCGATGCCGGCAATATCGGACCGGTCACCGAAGCATTGAGCCACGCTGCGGGCGGCGGGATCGTGCTGGTTACCCCAGCCTTCCCGGAAACGGGTCGCACCGTCTATCTTGGCCATCTCTTCGTCGGCGGACAGCCGTTGAACGAAAGCCCGCTCAAGGACCACCCGCTCAATCCGATGCACGATGCCAATCTCGTGCGGGTTCTCGCCCGGCAATCGCATGGCGCCGTAGGGCTGGTCGATCTCACGGCCATCGCGGCCGGCCCCGGCGCCGTCAAAGCGAGGCTCGAGGCCCTGCGCGCGGCCGGCGTTACCGCTGCCATCGCCGATGCGATTTTCGAGCGGGATCTTGAAACGCTCGGCGAGATCGCATTGGAAACACCGGTATCCACCGGCGCATCCGGGCTCGGTCTCGGCCTTGCCCGCGCGCTCGTCCGCTCCGGTCGGATATCGTCCGGCGGGGCGGCGCCGGCCGATGCCATTCGCCCGGTCGGCGGGCTTTCCGCGATCGTTGCCGGCAGTTGCTCCAAGGCAACGCTGCGCCAGCTCGAGGTCGCCGAACGGTCGATGCCGGTCCTGCGGCTTGACCCGGAACGGCTGCTTGCCGGCCCGGATGAGATCGCCGCGGCGATTTCCTGGGCTGGAGACCGCATCGCCGCCGGCCCCATCGTGGTCGCCGCAAGCGCTGCCCCCGAAACCGTGGCCCGGCTGCAATCCCTTCATGGGCGGGAGGCGTCCGGCCACGCGATCGAGACTGCAACCTCGATCATCGCCGCCGAACTGGTGGCAAGAGGCGTCCGGCGCCTCGTGGTTGCAGGCGGGGAAACGTCGGGCGCAGCGGTCGACAGGCTTGCTATTCCGGCATTTCTGATCGGGCCCGAGATTGCGGCCGGCGTGCCGGTGCTGCGCACGGTCGGCAATGCCCAGGGCGACATGCTTCTGGCTTTGAAGTCAGGCAACTTCGGAGGCGAGGATTTCTTTGCGGCAGCGCTGGCGATGATGCACTGACCTATCGCCAGCTTGGCAGAGGTGCCGGCGGAAACGGAACCCGCCGGCACCGCCGATCCCCCGCCAGCACGGCGCTTGAACACGCGGCCTTTGACTTCTTCATTCCCCGCCTTCGACGATGGCGTCCTTGCCATGCGCCGCCTCGCGCGGCCCCGAAACGGCAGGTATTATCATCGAGCGCGCGAGCGCCCACTTCGAACAAAACATGAACAACACCAACCGGCGCGTGGGCGATGCAAGCCTCAGAATATCGCGAAACGGTCAGATTCGGTATTTTGTGCCGCCATATGACGCCTTTCAGGAGAATCCGGCGCGGTGCAGGTGACACACTACGATCACTGAAGGGCTCGGATCCCGGCAAATGCGAGGCCTTCCACAGAAGAGCGGGAAAACGATCTCGCCTGCGGGAACAGAATATTCTTCTTCGAGACACCGTGCTCCCACTGGGAGCCGAACACTGGGGAATTCACGTGAGCAAGAGCCTTCCGGAATTCAAATATATGACATTCGATGTCGTCGGCACGCTCATCGACTTCGAGAGCGGCCTCAAGACCTGCCTCGCCGAGATCGCCGCCGAGGCGGGAATTACCGTCGACGGCGAGCAGGCGCTGAGCCTCTACCGCGCAGCCCGCTACGCCGAGGATGCCGGCCTCTTTCCCGACGACCTCGTGCGCGTCTACCTCGCGATCGCGCCGAAGCTCGGTCTGCCCGCCGATCAGAAATATGGCGAACGGCTGCGTGACTCGGCGAAGAACTGGAAGGGTTTTGCAGACAGCGCCGCAGCACTGGCCAGACTTGCCAAGGATTACCGCCTTGTCGCGATGACCAATGCCCGCCGCTGGGCATTCGATTTGTTCGAGAAGGAACTCGGCAATCCCTTTTATGCCGCCTTCACGGCCGACGATACGGGCACCGAAAAACCCGATCCCGCATTCTTCCAGAAGGTCTTTGCCTACGTTGCCGCGCAAGGCCATTCGAAGGACGACATCCTGCATGTCGCCCAGAGCCAGTACCACGATATCGGGATTTCCAGGGAACTCGGGCTGGCCAATTGCTGGATCGAGCGGCGACATGCCCAGAAGGGTTACGGCGGCACGATCGAGCCGGTCGAGTTCACCAAACCCGATTTCCATTTCACGTCCATGGCAGGCCTTACGGATGCCGTGGCTGCTGCACGCGCCTGACTTTAAAACCGCCACAGAAGAAAAGGGGAATGAGATGAACAGCAAGATTACCAATTGGACCAGCTCCGACGATGCCATGATCGAAACCGCCATCCGTCGTGGCGCGACCCGTCGCGAGTTGCTGCATATGATGCTGGCGGGCGGCGTAGCCATGTCTGCCGGCGGGCTCGTGCTCGGCCGCGCCGGCAAGGCGCTTGCGGCGACGCCGGTTTCCGGCGGTTCGCTCAAGGCAGCCGGCTGGTCATCCTCCACGGCCGATACGCTCGACCCCGCCAAGGCGTCGCTCTCCACCGATTATGTCCGGTGCTGCTCTTTCTATAACCGCCTGACCATCCTCGACCAGAGCGGCAAGCCGCAGATGGAGCTTGCCGACGCGATCGAGTCCAAGGATGCGAAGACCTGGACCGTAAAGCTGAAGAGCGGCGTCACATTTCACGACGGCAAGCCGCTGACATCAGACGACGTGGTCTTCTCGCTGAAGCGCCATCTCGACCCCGCGGTCGGCTCGAAGGTCGCCAAGATCGCTGCCCAGATGACCGGCTTCAAGGCCGTCGACAAGCAGACCGTCGAGATTACCCTTGCCGATGCAAACGCGGACTTACCGACCATCCTGTCTCTGCATCATTTCATGATCGTTGCCGACGGCACGACCGACTTTTCAAAGGCGAACGGCACCGGCGCTTTCGTCAAGGAGGTCTTCGAGCCCGGCGTGCGCTCGGTCGGCATCAAGAACAAGAACTATTGGAAATCGGGCCCGAACGTCGATTCCTTCGAATATTTCGCGATCAGCGACGACAACGCCCGCGTCAACGCCCTGCTTGCCGGCGACATCCACCTCGCAGCCACGATCAATCCGCGCTCCATGCGCCTCGTCGAGGCTCAGGGCGATGGGTTTACATTGTCGAAGACGACTTCCGGCAGCTATACCAACCTCAATATGCGGCTGGATATGGAGCCCGGCAACAAGCGGGACTTCATCGAAGGCATGAAGTCTCTCGTCAACCGCGAGCAGATCGTCAAGTCGGCGCTGCGCGGACTTGGAGAGGTTGGCAACGACCAACCCATTTCACCGGCGAACTTCTTTCATGACCCGAACCTGAAGCCGCGGGACTTCGATCCCGAGAAGGCGAAGTTCCACTTCGAAAAAGCCGGTGTTCTCGGCCAATCGATTCCCATCATCGCCTCTGATGCGGCGAACTCGTCGATCGACATGGCCATGATCATTCAGGCCGCCGGCGCTGAAATCGGTATGAAGCTCGACGTCCAGAGGGTACCTTCCGATGGATACTGGGACAATTACTGGCTCAAAGCGCCGATCCACTTCGGCAATATCAACCCGCGGCCGACCCCTGACATCCTGTTTTCCCTACTCTACAGCTCGGACGCCCCGTGGAACGAAAGCCACTACAAGTCGGAGAAGTTCGACAAGATGCTGATCGAGGCGCGCGGTTCACTCGACCAGGAGAAGCGCAAGTCGATCTACAACGAGATGCAGGCTATGGTCGCTCAGGAAGCCGGCACTATCATTCCGGCCTATATTTCGAATGTCGATGCCACCACCGCCAAGCTTAAGGGTTTGGAGCCCAGCCCGCTTGGCGGCCAGATGGGATACGCATTTGCCGAATATGTCTGGCTCGAAGCCTGATAAAGCACCGGGAGCCGGGGCTGCAGGCCCCGGTTCTTCCACTTGTATTGCTTTAGACTCAACTCGAACGCCAAAAGGGAGCCGCGCGTGAACAACCAGGTCTTATCCCTTGTGCTGAGCAGATTGCTCATCGCCCTGATCACCCTGGTGATCGTCTCCTTCGCCGTCTTCTTTGCGACAACGCTCCTGCCCGGAGACACGGCGACGATCCTGCTCGGCCAGGCCGCCACGCCGGAAGCCGTTGAAGGTCTTCGCAAGGCCATGCATCTCGACGAGCCGGCACTCTTTCGTTTCCTGCGCTGGTCCGTCGGACTACTGCAGGGCGACCTTGGCACGTCCTATGCCAACCAGATGCCGATCGCCGACCTTATTGCCGGCCGCTTCGTCAACACGCTGAAACTCGCCGGCGTCACCGCGCTCTTCTCCGTGCCGATTGCGCTGACGCTCGGGATTACCGCCGCGATGCTGCGCGGCACGCTTTACGACCGGATCGTCACCGTGATCACCATCGGCGTCATCTCCGTGCCGGAGTTCATGGTCGCGACCTCCGCCGCGCTGATCTTCGCCGTCTATCTGAAATGGCTGCCGGCGCTGTCTTTCGCCAATGAAATCCATAGCCTGGCCGACATGTTGCGTGTCTACGCGATGCCGGTGATCACGCTCACCTTCGTCGTCTCGGCGCAGATGATCCGCATGACGCGCGCGGCTGTCATAGAGACGCTCAACACACCCTATGTCGAAATGGCCTTGCTCAAGGGCGCCTCCCGGCCACGCATCGTCTTTCGCCATGCACTGCCCAATGCGCTAGGCCCGATCGTTAATGCTGTTGCACTTTCCCTGTCCTATCTGCTCGGAGGCGTCATCATCGTCGAGACGATTTTCAATTATCCCGGCATCGCCAAGCTGATGCTGGATGCGGTCGCCACCCGCGACCTGCCGCTGATCCAGAGCTGCGCGATGATCTTCTGCCTGGGCTATCTACTCCTGATCACCATCGCCGATATCATCGCCATCCTTTCCAATCCGAGGCTCCGATGACCATGAGCAGTTCCGAAACCACGTCCGGCCGGCTGTCCGGAACCTCGTTTGGCTATCGATTCAACATCGTCGGAGCGATCGGGCTTGCCGTCATCCTCTCCTGGGCGCTCGTCGCGATCTTCGCGCCGTTGATCATCCCCTATCCCGTCGGCGAAATTGTCGATCTCGACTATTTCGGCCCGATGAGTCGGGAACTCTGGCTCGGCTCTGATTATCTCGGCCGCGACATGCTATCGCGGATTCTGATGGGCGCGCGGTACACGGTCGGCATCTCGCTGGCGGCGGTGACGATTGCCTGCTTCAGCGGTGTCGTGCTCGGCATGATCGCAGCGGTCGCCGGCGGCTGGCTGGACACGATCCTCAGCCGCTTCCTCGACGCCCTCAATTCGATCCCGAGCAAGCTGTTCGGCCTGGTGGTCGTTGCCGCCGTCGGCTCATCGGTCCCGGTTCTGGTCCTGACGCTGTCGGTGATCTACATCCCCGGCGCCTACCGCTTCGCCCGGGCGCTGGCCGTCAACATCAATGCGATGGATTTCATCACGGTGGCGCGCATCCGCGGCGAAAGCACTCTCTATCTCATTCGCTCGGAAATCCTGCCCAACATTGTCGGCCCCGTGCTTGCCGACCTCGGCATCCGGTTCGTCTTCATCGTTCTGCTCCTATCCGGGCTTTCCTTCCTCGGCCTTGGCGTACAGCCGCCCTATGCCGACTGGGGTGCCCTGGTGCGCGAAAATATCGGCGGGCTGCCGTTCGGCGCGCCGGCGGTGATGTTTCCCTCGCTTGCGATTGCCAGCCTGACGATCAGCGTCAACCTGCTGATAGACAACCTGCCGCAGAAGATTCGCGACCGGAGCGTGTCATGAGCAATTTCATTGAAATCCGCGACCTGAAGATCGAGGCCACTACCGATTCCGGCCGGCGTGTCGAGATCATCAAGGGTGTCAGCCTCGACGTTGCCGAGGGCGAGATCGTCGCGCTGATCGGCGAGAGCGGCTCAGGCAAGACAACCATCGCCCTGACCCTGATGGGCCATACCCGTGCGGGCTGCCGCATCACAGGCGGCAGCGTTTCGGTCGGCGGCAAGGACATGGTCACGCTCACCGAGAAGCAGCGCGCCAAGGTGCGCGGCACCGAAGTCGCCTATGTCCCGCAATCAGCCGCAGCCGCCTTCAACCCGGCCACAACGATCATGGACCAGGTGATCGAAGTCACCCGTATCCATAAGCTGATGTCGCCGGAGGAGGCGGGTGCCCGGGCGGTCGAACTCTTCCGAGCACTGTCGCTGCCGGAACCCGAGACGATCGGCAGCCGTTACCCGCATCAGGTTTCCGGCGGCCAGCTGCAGCGCCTGGCGGCGGCCATGGCGCTGATCGGCGACCCCACCCTCGTCATCTTCGACGAGCCGACGACGGCGCTCGACGTGACGACCCAGATCGAAGTGCTGCGCGCTTTCAAATCGGTCATGAAGAAGGGCGGCATATCAGGCGTCTATGTCTCGCACGACCTCGCCGTCGTCGCGCAGATCGCCGACCGCATCGTCGTGTTGAAAGGCGGGGAGGCCCAGGAAACCGGCACCACCAATGAAATCCTCAACAATGCGAAGCATCCCTATACCAGAGAGCTGCTCGCGGCCTTTGAACCGAAATCGCGCGGCGCGGCAGGACTGGCAGCAAGTGCGACCGCGCCGCTTCTGAAGATCGAAGATCTTGTCGCGGGTTATGGACAGCGCCAGGCCGACGGCCTGCCCCTCGTTCGCGCGGTCGAGCACGTCAGCCTGAAGGTGGAGAAAGGGCGAAATCTCGGCATCATCGGCGAATCCGGGTGCGGCAAGTCAACACTCGCCCGCACCATCGCCGGCATCCTGCCGGCGGCAATCGGCAAGATCGTCTTCGACGGCACGGAGCTGCGCCGCAGCGCTCGCGAGCGTTCGCGCGACCAGTTGCGCGAGATGCAGATCGTCTTTCAATATGCCGATACCGCTCTCAACCCGGCAAAATCGGTCGAGGACATTCTCGCCAGGCCCCTGGTTTTCTACCATCGTATGGATCGGCAGGCGCGAAATGCCCGGATCGATCAACTTCTCGACATGGTGCGCCTGCCCCGCAGCCTGCGCCATCGCCGGCCGGGAGAACTCTCGGGCGGGCAGAAGCAGCGCGTCAATTTCGCCCGGGCGCTCGCCGCCGATCCGAAGCTGATCCTCTGCGACGAGATTACCTCGGCGCTCGACACGGTGGTTGCCGCCGCGGTCATCGACCTGCTCAAGGAATTGCAGCGGGAACTCGGTCTCTCCTACATCTTCATCAGCCATGACCTCTCTGTGGTAGAGGCGATCTGCGACGAGATCGTGGTGATGTATGGCGGCCGGAAGGTCGAGGAAATCACGCCCTCGACGGTGAAGGCGCCGACGCATCCCTATTCGCAGCTGCTCTTCTCCTCAGTACCGACGCTTGATCCGGCCTGGCTCGACGGTCTCCAGCAGGATCCTGAACTGGTGCGGGCCTATTGTCGGCAATGAGGGTCGCCGTCGCGATCGTTTGTCCGGCAACGTTCCACCGGAAATCAGGTAAAAACAAAATGTTAGAGAGGTTCTGCGCTTCGGCGAAAGGCTGAACCGCTCTAGAGTATGAAACGGAGACGACACCATGCCTGCACCGCTCGATCGCGTCGATACCACGGCGGAGCTGCCCGTTGCCGCCGATGCTGTGGTGATCGGCGGCGGTATCGTCGGCATTTTCGCGGCCTATTATCTTGCCCGGCGCGGATTGAAGGTTGCCCTCGTCGAGAAAGGCCTTGTCGGGGCGGAGCAATCGAGCCGCAACTGGGGCTGGTGCCGGCAGCAGAACCGCGACGCCCGGGAACTGCCGATGTCGACGAAGAGCCTCGATCTGTGGGAGCGCTTCGCTGCCGAGACTGGGGAGGATACCGGTTTTCGCCGCTGCGGCCTCTTCTATCTCAGCAATAGCGACGAGGAACTGGCCGGCTGGGCACGCTGGCGCGACTTCGCGCGTTCGGTCGGCGTCACGACGCATATGCTGAGCGGTGCAGAGGCAACCGAACGCGGGCGCGCCACCGGCGCCTCGTGGAAGGGCGGGGTGTTTTCGCCGACCGACGGCACCGCCGATCCGGCACGCGCCGCGCCCGCCGTCGCGCGGGCGATCCTGAAGCTCGGCGGCACGGTGCATCAATCCTGTGCGGCCCGCGGCATCGACATCGAAGGCGGCAGGATCGCCGGCGTCATCACCGAGCACGGCACGATCCGGACAAAAATCGCGATCCTGGCCGGCGGCGCCTGGGCCTCTACCTTCTGCCGCCAGCTCGGCATTCGATTTCCGCAGGCATCGATCCGTTCATCGATCCTTTCCGTTTCGCCTGGGGCAAGCGGGCTGCCGGACGCACTCCACACGTCTGCGGTCTCCGTTACGCGGCGCAGCGATGGCGGCTACACGCTGGCGATCAGCGGCCGCGGCCGCGTCGATCCGACCGCGCAGCAGTTCCGCTTCGCCCGAGAGTTTCTGCCGATGTTCGCCCGGCGATGGCGCAGTCTCGCGCCCGGCGGCTTGGAGGGGTTTCGTTCCGGCCACGAGTCTCTTGCACGCTGGCGGCTCGACAGGCCGACGCCGATGGAGCGCATGCGCATCCTCGACCCCGCGATCAATCAGGCGACCATCCGCCTGACGCATGCGCGCGCGCTCGAGCTTCTACCCGCCTTGAAGAAAACCGGCATCAGCGCGGCCTGGGCGGGCTATATCGACAGCACACCCGACGGCGTGCCGGGGATCGGCGAGATCGCCTCCCTTCCCGGCTTCATCCTTGCTGCGGGCTTCAGTGGCCACGGCTTCGGCATCGGGCCGGGCGCCGGTCATCTGATTGCCGATATCGCCACAGGCGATGAGCCGATCGTCGATCCCCGGCCCTATCATCCGGACCGTTTCGGGACATCCGCCTGGGGCAAAGTGGCCGACTTTTGATTTCGGCTCGGCCGGAGGGACATTGCCTGCGCCGGTGCTTCGCCAATTCCGGACAGTCATGCAATGCGCCGACCCGGATGCTGGTGCCGGCCGAGCGCATGGATGAAGCGAGTGCCATCGCAGCAAGGGCGGCAGCATCGCTGACGGTCGGACCGCCTCATGACCCGGGCACTGATCTTGGTCCGGTGGCGAGCGCTGCCCAATTCGTTAAGATCCAGGCGCTGATCGAGAAAGGCATTGCCGAGGGCGCCGAATTGGTGGCCGGCGGTCCCGGGCGCCCATCCAATCTGAACGCGGGCTATTACGTGCGTCCGACGGTATTTGCGTGCGTGAAGAATTCGATGACCATCGCACGGGAGGAGATTTTTGGCCCCGTACTGTCGATCATCGGCTACGACACCGAGGACGATGCTGTCGCGATCGCCAACGACACACCTTGCGGTCTCGCCGCCTATATCCAAGGCGACCCCGCAGGAGGCGCGGACGCTCGCCCGTCGGCTTCGCACCGGCATCGTGCGCCTCAATCAATCCGCATGGGATAGCGCAGCTCCGTTCGGCGGCTATAAGCAGTCCGGCAACGGCCGCGAATACGGGAAGTTCGGATTGCAGGAATTCACCGAGATCAAGGGCATTGTCGGGCACGCAGATTAGGCATGCTCTGACGCGCCTGCCGGCTCAAAGTCGCCGTCACTTTCCGACCGACGATATTCGATGCAAAATACGGCGAATCCGCTGCAACCAGTGCATTCTGCCGCACCCTTTTCTTGATACTGCCGGCTATCATTCACCTCGAGGCCGCCATGTCCCCTTTAATCCACCACATCAGCAGCGATGAAACTCTACCCACGTCATCAGATGTCGTCATCATCGGGGGCGGGATTGTTGGCGCCAGCGCGGCCTATTTCTTGGCACGGCGCGGTCTATCGGTAGCGCTTGTCGAAAAGGGATATGTCGGCTGCGAACAGTCGAGCCGGAACTGGGGCTGGTGCCGTCGGCAGAACCGGGATGAACGTGAATTGCCGCTTGCCAATCTGGCGTTGCGCCTATGGGAAGAGCTGACCGTAGAGATCGGGCATGACCTTGGCTTTCGCCGTTGCGGGCTCCTCTATGCAACCGCTGATCCAAAGCAGCTCGGTGAATGGGAACGTTGGCGCGAGGTTGCCCGAAGGTTTGACGTCAATACCCGAATGCTGACCGCCAGCGAGGCCGCCGCCGCTGTTCCAGCGGCCGACGGCCGCAAATGGCTGGGCGGTGTCCACGCGGTGGACGACGGCAAGGCTGAGCCCTGGCTCGCCGCTCCTCGGATAGCCGAGGGCGCGCGCAAATATGGCGCGACCATTCATCAGAACTGCGCGGCGCGCGGCCTGGATATCACCAATCGCCAAGTAAGCGGCGTCGTCACCGAGAAAGGCCTTATCCGCACCAATAGGGTGCTATGTGCCGCCGGCGCCTGGGCTTCTGCTTTTCTGCGCATGCATGCGGTTTCCCTGCCGCAGGCTAGTGTCCGTCAGACCGCCTTGCGGACCGGTCCTGCACCCGATTTTGGAGGCGCAATCTATACTTCTGATTGCGCCCTGACGCGCCGGATCGATGGCAGCTACACCATAGCCGTCAGCGGCAGAGCGACGCTCGAGCTTACGCCGCAGAGCATCCGCTATGCCCGCCCGTTTCTGCCGATGTTCCTGAAACGACGGAAGGCCGTCGAGATCGGCATAGGCCGCTCGTTTTTCCAGGGTCCGGAAACACTCGGTCGCTGGCGTCTCGATAGGCCGACCCCCTTCGAACGCATTCGCGTACTCGATCCTGCTCCGGACACTCGGATGACGGCTGCCATAATGGCGCGGATAAGAGCCCTGCTCCCCGCCGTTGCCGAGGCCGGCGTCACGTCTGCTTGGGGTGGATATGTCGACTCCACCCCGGACGCCATACCCGCGATTTCACCGGTGGACAGTATCGGCGGAGTGTTTGTCGCCGCAGGTTGTTCCGGACACGGCTTCGGCGCCGGCCCTGGCATTGGCCATCTGGCGGCGGATCTGGTCGGGGGCGACACGGCAATCGTCGATCCGACACCCTTCCGCCTCTCGCGTTTCAGGGACAGATCGAAAATTGAGGTTGGCGCCATCTGACGCAATTCATTCGCGTGGAAGAACAGGCACAGAGCGATTGCGAGTTGGCGCATTTCTATGGGATCAAAGCGCGATCTTGCCCGATCCGTAACCAGAGAAGGATTCGCACACCGAGTTTAACGTGATGAACTGCTGCACACTTCCCCCAATCAGTTTCCAACACCCGGATGGAAAATCATATGTCAATTCAAACTGCCAGTGCCTCTGTCAGAAAGCTGGCTTTCATCCACACGGTGTCCGATCTTGTTTCGGAGTTTCGGGCCCTTGCTAAAGAACATTTGCCCGACTGGAAGCCGTTCGCGATCCTCGATGAGAGCCTGTTGAGAAATACCATCGAGCGCGGGTCGTTAGGCCATCTGACGAAACGAAGGCTTGCTACCTACGTATGGTCAGCAGTCGACGCCGGGGCAGATGCGATCGTCGTCACATGCTCAACGCTTGGGCCGGCGGTCGATGCCATTGCGCCGCTTTGTCCTGTGCCGCTGTTCCGTATTGACGAAGGCATGGCCAAAGCCGCTGTCGAGCATGGAAACCGCATAGGCGTCCTAGCGACATTATCTACAACGCTGGTGCCGACAGCAGATCTGCTGAGGCGCCAGGCATGCGAGGCGGGCAAAAATGTCGTGATCGACGATGTGCTTGTTCACGGGGCGTTTCAATTCCTCGCCGATGGGAACGTCGAAGCGCATGACGCGCAAATCCGCCGAGCGCTGGAAGAGCTGTCGCAGAGGGTCGACGTGATCGTTTTTGCGCAGGCCTCGATGGCTCGTGCAGTGCAGGGCATGCACCAAGGTCTTCCAGTTCTGACAAGCCCGGTACTTGGGATTGAAAACGTGAAACGGCGTTTGGTGGCGCCAAAGGACCAGGGCGGAACCTAACGGGGTCGGGGTGCGGTAGAGCGGAAAATGACACCTCGACGGTCAGCGTCGACGACGCTTGTTCACCATGCGGAAGGACTCCGAGGGAATCCCTTTAGGAGACCGCGGCCATCCGCACGATGCTGGCAGGCGAAGTCCTGCGGCCGTCGGCGGTTTGAAAGTGGGAAATTCTTTCGTTCAACAGTTCCACCTGCTGCCGAAGCCTGTGAATTTCCGCGGTGTTTTCCTCGACCATTGCTGCGTTGTGCTGGGTGATATGCTCGACGTCGCGAACGGCGTTGTTCACCTCGTCGATGCCCTTGTATTGCGTGGTCGTGGAAGCAGAAATGACCTGCACCAGTCCATTGATCGAGGTGAAGTGATCCATGATGGCAGAAAGCGCATGGCCGGTTTCCTCGACGAGGGTGACGCCGGCGCCAACCTGCGATGCGCTGTTGGAGATGAGGTCCTTGATCTCGCGGGCAGCCTTGGCGCAACGCTGGGCAAGCTCACGCACCTCCTGAGCAACCACGGCAAAACCTCTGCCGGCCTCGCCTGCGCGCGCCGCTTCCACACCCGCATTGAGGGCAAGAAGATTGGTCTGGAAGGCGATCTCGTCGATCACACCGATGATGCTGGTGACCTTCTCGGACGACCGGTTGATGGCGCCCATGGCATCGACGGCCTTCGCCACGACGGCTGCGGAATGCTCGACCTGGCGGTGTGCTTCCGCAACCGAAAGCGATGTCTGGCGGGCGTTTTCAGCGGTCGTCCGCACGCTGTCGGTCAGTTCACCCAGCACCCGCGAGCTCTCCTCGAGTGCTGCGGCCTGCTGTTCCGTGCGCCGCGCCAGATCGTCGGCGGCTCCTGAAAGATTGGTGCTGCCCTCGGCGATCTCGTAGGTCGTGTTGCGAACCTCGGCGAGCGTCAGGCGCAGCGCGTCGATGGCGTGATTGTAGGTTTGCGCCATGGCGACATAGTCTGCGGCCAGATCCTCGCTCATCTCGGCCGCGAGATTGCCATTGGCAAGTTTGCCCAGCATGTCCGACAGCGCCGTCAGAGCCTCGCTCTGTTCCGCCTCGATGCGCGCCTGCTCGGCGGCGCGGCGGGCCTGCTCCCGTTCGTCCCGCGCCCTGTTTGCCTCGGCCACCTCTTCCAGCCTGGTCTTCTCAAGCGCCTGATCGCGGAAAACGGTCACCGAGCGGATCATGTCGCCGATTTCGTCGCCACGCTTGCCGTCGCCGATGGCAACGTTCAGATCGCCGGCGGCAAGCCGCATCATCGTCTGGGTGATCCGCTTCAGCGGCCCGCGCAGGGTTTCGATCAGCATGAGGCCGCCGATGATCGCAAGCACGGTGCCGGCGATCATCGCCGCGAGCGACATCGTCGCCGAGCGCTGGCTGATTTCCCTGCCGCTCTCCTGCGCCGTGCTGACAAACTGCTCGAGCGTGTGGCTTGCGTCGGCCACAAGCGCGGTCGCCGCCTCCTTGTCCGCGCGCCACCGGTCGGCGATCGAGATCAGAAGCGAGGTGTCCTTCTCGATCGTCGCAAGCGACGGCTCGATCTTCTTGGCAAGATCCTGCAGCGCGGCATTCTTGCCGCTCAAGGGAACAAGCTTTGCAGCGCTTTCGCGCAATGCCTTGAGATCGGCGAGAACCGCATCCCGCGACTCTGCATCGACCCGCCTGTTCAGTTCACTCAGGTGCAGGCGCAGATCGTCGATCGATTTGAAGGCGGTGTTGACGATCGCCACCATCGAACGAAGCGTTGAAATGCTCGCATCCATGCCGGTAAAGCGCTCGATCGCCGTGTCCGCATTGCCGGAGGCGAGTTTTGCAAATTGTTCCTGCAGGCCCTGCAGATCCTGATCGACGGGAGCGTAAGCTTCGAGCGTCAGGCTGCTGTCCTTGGCCATGGGGGCGAGCTTGTCCAGGACCGGCTTCAGCGCAGCGATCTGGCTTTGAGCCTTGTCGGAGGCAAGCGCCCCGCTGTCGCCGACTTCTTTGACCAGCGGCGGCAGAAGGCTGCCGATGGCCTGGCCGAGCTTCTGAGGGTCGGCTGCCGCCGCGGTCGCCTTGCGCAGTTTGGCAATGCGACCCGCGAGATTCTTATAGGCCGAGGCGTCGAGAAGTAGCGCCCGGACGAAGGCCTCCTTGCCATTCGCCTGATCCTGGAGAACGTCGAGCTGTTTGCGCGCCGTCTGGCTTTCCTTAAACAGCCCGGCCACCGCGTCGTCGATCGCCTGTTCGGTATTGACGCGCTCCTGCGACACAGCCCATAGCGCGTCGGCGGCGCCCTGCATCTTAGCCCCCAGTTCGCGCACCGCGGCGATCTGCTGCTTTTGTGCAGGATCGATCAGCATGGCATCGAGCGTCGCCGCGCCCTTCTGCTGATCGGAGATGTTGGCGATCAATCGATCGCGCGTGGCCGCACTCGGAAGGTCGGTAAAGGCGGTCAGCGAGGATCGCAGTTGCTGGAAACTGGAAAGCGTATCGATCGTCTGCCGGGTCAGGGTCATCTGGCCGTTGAGCGTACCGGCGGTGAAATAGCCGAAAAGACCGATGCCGGCGATCAGCACGATCAGCGGCACCACGAAGAAGAGCACCTTCGTCACGATCCGCATACGCTGCAACAGTCGGTCAATCAACGCCATAAGGAAGCCCCCACCTCAGGAAATTGCCTGCTTCTCCGGCGCGACCACTCACATCGGCAACAGCGTTATATTCGCTGCCCCAGACCGGCGATGGTCACGCCTCAGGGGCGACGTTAGTCGCAACTCATAAAAAAATGGTCAATGGTGTCGAGTTTACTCAAGAGGCATTGGACATGATCGAAGGCCATCCTCCGATTTGCTGACAAATTCGCTCTCTCCTCCTCGTCATCCTCGGCCTTGTGCCGAGGATCTGCTGCCCTATCGACCGGAGGCAGATGCTCGGGACAAGCCCGAGCATGACGAAAGAGGAGGAGATGGCAATTCTGTCAGCGGCGATCGAGGGCGCATTTGCGCGCCCTCTCGTTTTCTCAGCCGATCGCCATCAGGCTGGCATTGCCGCCGGCTGCGGCGGTGTTGATCGACGTGGACACCTCCTCCAGCAGCCAGTTCAGGCAATAGGCCTCGGGATCGCTAGCCAATTCCTCGCTCGTCGCAGCCTGGACCAACAGAAGCGGCCCCGGCAGCGCAGCGATCTTCTGATTGACCACCAAAACCCTGTCGCGATCGCCTTCGACAAGTGCGCCGGAGAACGGCCCGTCTTTCTCCCAATCCGACGTCCAGGAAACCCGGCCGGCGACGGCCGCCGGCAGGTCTGCCAGGACCGATTTCGCTAAGGAACCCGCATCCACGACAACGTGGTTGCCGGTCGACAGGGCTGCGGCGATCTGGCGATAGAGCCCGGTTTCGGTCTGCGGCACGGCAAGAATGCGGCCGCGGGGATGGAGCGCGTAGAGATTTCGCTCGCCGACCGGACCGGTGAGTTCGCGTTCGAGCCCGAGCGCCGAACGGCTTGCATATCTGCGCGCCGCTTCCCCTTCGGCCGGCAAACCCTTCTTGTCGAGCCAGACGATATAATCGCGAAGGGCAAGGTCCGTATGGACGGAATCCTGCTGCGGCGGCACGGGAGCGCGCTGCACCAGCCGGCCGATATAGAGCGGACCACCGGCCTTCGGACCCGTTCCCGACAGGCCGCGGCCGCCGAAAGGCTGCACGCCGACGAC
This sequence comes from Rhizobium sp. BT03, assembly GCF_030053155.1. Classification (NCBI taxonomy): domain Bacteria; kingdom Pseudomonadati; phylum Pseudomonadota; class Alphaproteobacteria; order Hyphomicrobiales; family Rhizobiaceae; genus Rhizobium; species Rhizobium sp. BT03. The sequence goes on along the minus strand of NZ_CP125641.1, from coordinate 80,655 downwards.
GGCGCCGATGATGTTGCGGTTGACGTAGAGGTTGCCGGCCTTGATGCGGCTGGTCACATGCGCGATCGTTTCGTCGAGCCGGGTGTGAAGCCCGAAGGTGAGGCCGTAGCCGGATGCGTTGATGTCGTCGATCAGGCGATCGAGGCCGTTTCGCTTGAAGCGGACGACATGCAGGACCGGCCCGAAGATCTCCCGCGTCAGGTCCGACAAGGCCTTGATCTCGATGATCGTCGGCGGAACGAAGGTTCCCGCCGCGGCACTTTCGGGCAGCGGCAGCTGATCCACCTTGCGGCCGGCGCCGCGCATCTGCTCGATATGCTGGTCGATCTCGGCCTTTGCGCCATCGTTGATGACAGGCCCGACATCGATGCTCAGCCGGTCGGTACGGCCGATCGTCAGCTCGCGGAAGGCGCCCTTCAGCATGTTGAGGGTCCTGTCGGCCACGTCGTCCTGCAGGCAGAGGACGCGCAGCGCCGAGCAGCGCTGGCCGGCGCTGTCGAAAGCCGAGGCGATGACGTCGGCCACCACCTGCTCGGCGAGAGCCGAGGAGTCGACGATCATGCCGTTCTGGCCGCCGGTTTCGGCAATCAGCGGGATCGGCTTGCCTGATGAAGACAGCCGTTCGGCGAGCTGCGCCTGGATCATCCGGGCGACTTCGGTCGAGCCGGTGAACATGACGCCTGCCGTTTCCGCGGCACCCACCATGCCGGCGCCTAGGCGGCCGCTGCCGGGCACGAACTGCAGGGCGCCCACCGGCACGCCCGCCTCATGGAGGATCTTGACGCTTTCCGACGCGATGATCGGCGTGACGCCGGCAGGTTTGGCGAGCACGGGATTGCCGGCCACCAGTGCGGCAGCCACCTGCCCGGTGAAGATCGCCAGCGGGAAGTTCCACGGGCTGATGCAGACGATGGGGCCGAGGGGCGCATGGGACGGACCGAGGGTCTTGCGCGCCTGCTCGGCGTAATAACGCAGGAAGTCGATCGCCTCGCGCACTTCGCCGACTGCGTTGGCCGCCGATTTGCCGGCCTCGCGCATGACGATGCCCATCAGGGTCTTGATCCGGGCCTGCATGATATCGGCCGCCCGCTCCAGGCAGGCAGCGCGCTCCGCTGGCGGCACCGCCGCCCATTGCGACGCATAGTCGGCAGCCATTGCAACGATGCGGGCGGCCTCTTCGACCTTCAGCTCGGTGACCGTGCCGACGACGTCGCTGTGATCGGCAGGATTGAGAACGTCGCGCGTCACCCCATCCGTGGAGCCATCGGCCAGGATCGGAAGCGCGTGCCATGGGCTGGCAGCCGAGGCGGCGAGCGTCTCAGCCAGGTCGGAAAGCGTCGCCTCATTGGAGAGATCGAGACCGTCGGAATTGGCGCGGGCGCTGCCGTAAAGCGCCTTCGGCGCGGCGATCTGCGTGTGGGGCGCGCCGACGACCGGCATGGCGGCAACGGTCTCGGCGGGATCGGCGACCAACGCCTCGACCGAGACATTCGGATCGGAGATGCGGTGCACGAAGGAGGAATTGGCGCCGTTTTCCAGCAGACGCCGCACCAGATAGGCGAGCAGCGTCTCATGCGTTCCGACAGGCGCATAGATGCGGCAGGGCCGATCGAGCTTGTCCTTGCCGACGACCTCGTCATAGAGCGGTTCGCCCATACCGTGCAGGCACTGGAACTCGTATTTGCCGACTGCAAAATCGGGACCGGCGAGATGATAGATCGTCGCCAGCGTCTGCGCATTGTGGCTGGCAAACTGCGGGAAGACGGCATCGGGTGCGTTCAGCAGCTTGCGCGCGCAGGCGATGTAGGCGACGTCGGTGTAGATCTTGCGGGTATAGACCGGATAATCGTCGAGACCGTCGAGCTGGGCGCGCTTGATCTCCGCATCCCAATAGGCGCCCTTGACCAGACGGACCATCATCCGGCGCCCGGAGCGTCGGGCGAGATCGATGACATAGTCGAGCACGAAGGGGCAGCGCTTGCCATAGGCCTGGACGACGAATCCAAGTCCGTTCCAGCCTGCGAGATCAGGGGCAAAGCAAAGCTCCTCGAGCAGATCGAGCGACAGCTCCAGCCGGTCGGCCTCCTCCGCATCGATATTGAGGCCGATATCATAGGACTTGGCGAGAACGGCGAGCGCCTTGACCTTCGGCAGCAGCTCACCCATCACCCGGCCGGCCTGCGCCCTGACATAACGGGGGTGCAGGGCCGAAAGCTTGATCGAAATACCGGGGCCGTCATAGATGCCGCGGCCGGCCGATGCCTTGCCGATGGCATGGATCGCCTTTTCGTAATCCTTGAAATAACGTTCGGCGTCGGCAGCGGTGGTCGCCGCCTCGCCCAGCATGTCGTAGGAATAGCGGAAACCGCGGGCTTCGAGCGGCCGGGCGCGCTTCAGCGCCTCCTCGATCGACTCGCCGGTGACGAACTGCTCGCCCATCATGCGCATCGCCATATCGACGCCGCGGCGGATGACCGGCTCGCCGGCGCGCGCGATCAGCCGCGTCAGCGCTGCCGACAGGCTGCGGTCGTTGACCGTCGAGGTCAGCTTGCCGGTGACGACGAGGCCCCATGTGGCGGCATTGACGAACATCGATTTGCCGCCGCCGATATGCGAGGTCCAGTTGCCTTCGGCGATCTTGTCGCGGATCAGCGCGTCGCGGGTGTCGGTATCGGGAATGCGCAGCAGCGCTTCGGCAAGGCACATCAGCGCCACGCCTTCCTGGCTGGAAAGCGAATATTCCTGCACCAGCCCTTCGACGCCGGTGCCTTTGTGCTTGGCGCGCAAGGCCTCGATCAGCGTGCGGGCGGTGCTGCGGATGTCATAGCGCTTCGCTTCGGAAACGCGCGCGGCCGCAACGAGCGGCGGCAGGCATTCGGTTTCCGGGCGGCGATAGGCTGATGTGATCGCCCGGCGAAGTTCCGATTGCGGCCGGATCGGCGGCGCGAATGCGGCGAACGGCGCGCCGCCGGCGGGTTCTTTGGAGGATGCGGGGTCGATCGCTGCGTTCAACATGGGAGTCCCTGATCAGTGAATGTTTCGTCTAACGGATAAATGGAACACCGGGCTCATCGTCCCAGGTGCCATCGTCCGTAAAAATTCGGGCCGGAATATTCCGTCTCGCGAAGCGGGCGCGCATTGGGCTTGTCGCGCTTGAGGGTGAATGCGGCTGCGACCGCTCTTATCGCCACCGGCCGATAGTGAGCGAGCAGATCCGGTTTTTGATCGCCATCCGCTTTTCTCTCATGCATCCATGATCTCCCTTTTCAAGCGTCGCAGCCACCTATTCCGGCAATGCCCGAGCGGCTGCGCCCTTCCTCCGATTGCCGATGCACAATCTACCACAGTCGCGAATCGCGATCTCACTTGATTTCAACCGTTTTCAAGCTGTATGAACTTATAAACAGAGCATCGATAGTTCAAATGGCCACGGAAACCGACATCTTTAGTGAATTGGACCAATTCGACAGAAAGATCCTCGCCGCGCTCGCCGAGGACGGCAGGCTGTCGATCACCGATCTCGCCGCGCGCGTCGGGCTTTCCAAGACACCATGCCAGATTCGCTTCAAGCGGTTGATCAGCGACGGCTATATCGAAGGCTTCAAAGCCGTCCTCAATCCGTCGAAAATGCAGCTCGACCACATCGCCTTCGTCGAGGTGAAGCTTTCCGACACCCGCGAGGATGCGCTGAAGAGCTTCAACGAGGCCATCAAGAAGATCCGGGAAGTCGAAGAGTGCCACATGATCGCCGGCCGGTTCGACTACCTCCTCAAGATCCGCACCCGCGACATCGGCCGCTACCGCCGCGTGCTGGGCGAGCGCATCTCGACGCTGCCCCATGTTGCCAACACCTCGACCAATGTGGCGATGGAGACGATCAAGGAAGGCTGGGACAAGTTCGGGTCGAGTCTTTCGTGAATGTGAAGCAGTTCAGCGATCTCTCGCTTTCCGGCCGCGTGCGCTCGGCTTCACCGGCACGCTTTTGCCGTACTCGTTCCACCATGCCGTCAAAGCTTCCATCGTGGGGCCGAGGCCCCGCGCTTTTTGCGTGATCTCATATTCGACGCGCGGAGGAACCTCCGCAAAGATAGTGCGGGATACCAAACCGTCCGCTTCGAGTTCGCGAAGTTGCGCCGTCAGCATGTGTTGGGTGATGCCGGGAATAGCCTTTCTCAATTCGCCGAACCGATAGACCCGCTGATTGAGCAGCCACATGATTTCCAGCTTCCATTTGCCGGAAAGCAACGCGAAGGCTCGCCGCATCTCTTCATGCATATTGATGTCTTCTTCGCCCATAGTCTGCTTTTCCATACTAACAGCAAGTAAATCATCCTACTTGCAAAATTAAACCTTAGACGACATTTTCCATCCGTGCATCAGAGGGCGCAGCGAAATAGCGCTCTCAACATGGCAAACGACAGAATAGATGAGAGGAATGTTGCTGCGCCGGCAGCGACAGGGATAAGCTTATGCTTGAATTTTACATATACTGGATCAGCACAACACTTCTATCCGCGCTCTACCTTGCTTCGGCCTACCTGTATGCAACAAAGAGAGACTGGGTTCGCGCGGCTCTGACGGACCTTGGATTTAACGCTCCCTATCTCATTCCGCTCATGATCGCCATCAAGGTTCTCCGCCCGATCGCGATCCTGGCGCGCGTCAGCGTGCCTCTCAGCGATCTCGCCTATGCCGGCATCTTCTTTCATCTGCTCCTGTCGGGGCTGGCGCATATCGGCGTTCGAAAACCCCTCGGCGCTCTGCCGGCGGCGGTTGGCCTGGCGCTACTGGTCGCCTCGTTCATGACGCAGAACGACGCACGCGATCTTCCCTCCCCTTACGTTCAGGCCGCAGTCGCGCGCTGACGTCTCGATCAATCCCAAACACTATCGAATGGAGATGTACATGGGTAGACTCAATGGAGAAGTTGCCATCGTCACCGGCGCAAGCCGTGGCATCGGCCGCGCCACCGCAATGCTTTTTGCGGCTGAAGGCGCCAAGGTCGCAGTTCTTTCGCGAACCTCCGAAGGCGTAGAGCGCGTGGTTGCCGACATTCTTGACGCTGGCGGCACCGCGCTCGGTGTCGTCGGCGACGTCGGTGAAGCCGATCAGATCACCGCCGCGGTGGATACCGTCATCTCTGCATACGGCCGCATCGACATCCTCGTAAACAATGCTTTCGACGGCGCTGCTGTCTTGTCTTCGGTCATCGACCTCTCCGTCGAGCAACTGCAACGAAACTTGGACACAGGACCGATTGCATATCTGCGTTTCATGCAGGCTTGCTATCCTCACCTTAAGCAAGCCGGAGAAGGCCGGATCATCAACTTCGGCTCCATGGCTGGCACCATCGGCTTGGCTGGTTATGGTCCTTACAACATGGCCAAGGAGGCGGTGCGCGCACTGACCCGCACGGCGGCTCGCGAATGGGGTGCCGACAATATCACCGTGAACAACATTCTGCCGATCGCCGACACCTGGGGCGCCGCGGAAAAGAACGTTCCTCCGCCGGCGAACGCGCTTGCGCGTTTCGGCTCACCGGAAGACGACATTGCCCCGGTCGTCCTGTTCCTTGCCAGCAAAGATTCGCAGTTCATCACCGGTTACAGCCTTACACCCGACGGCGGCGCCACTATCGACAGCGCTCGGTAATTGCCGGTGAACAACGAGAAGATCGCCCATCTGCCGCGCGACTCACGGAAGAAGGCGGTGGCCTCTTCGGCAACGAACAGCCGGGCGATTTTCCTACTTCAAGCCCTTGGGAAACCTCGCCCTCTTCTACGGCGAGCACCCCTGGGACGGACTGATGCGGCGCGGCCGCTTCGACTCTGGTTTCGAGCCGCTGCTCGTGCGGGGAGAATTTCCCGTGCGCATCGAACTGCTCTGACAGACTTACGTACATAGTATTGCGGCAGGCCATCGATGCTCATCCAGCATAGGCGAAATAAACTTTGCCCCTTGCCGGATCGACGATCGTGACGCTGCCGCCCTTTCCGTAGGAGTAAAACGACCCACCTGACTGGATTGCCCGGTCGGCTTCGTGATCGCGATCTTTTTCGATCGAGATCATGAAACCGTACTTTTCGAGGTATTCATATATTGTAGGAGGGTGGCGCTGAAGACGCTCCATTGCCATCATCTCCGGATCACGGTCGTAGGGGTGCCATTGGCTTATCGCGGTCTCGTCGCTCCTGTCGTCGACCGGTGTTTCATGCCACGTTCCCTTTGCTCCCGAAAGCATATCGCCTAGCTGGCTTCCCTGTTTCCGTGCCCAGTCTGCGCTGTCATTGGTCAGCCGATAGACAACAAAACCGGTCTCGTTGTCTCCGGGCATGAAACCGACACCCCAAGATTCTTCCAGGCGGTATTCGATCTCAGCCACTTCAAGTGGTTCGGGAACACGTGCGAGAACGTAGTTTCGCTCGCCAACTTTGTTGGCAACGTAGGGCAATGCAATAGCCCCGAGACCACAAGCTATGATGACGCTTCTTAGAACGAATTGGTTGGGCTGCGTCCGCCGCCAGATACGGCGCAGCCCGAGAAAGACAATTGCTATGGCGGCGATGAACAGCAGGGCGCAAATGGCGAGCGCGACCAGTGTAAAAACGACGAAACTCATATGCACTCGTAACCTGTCCAGGACATGATTGAATTCTCAAAAAGGCATGCGGACATTGAAATTGTGTATGCCTAATAACGTTCTACAATGGAGGCAATGTCCGTTTATAGCGCATTGCTGCCGAAATATGGAATGAGGAAAAGATGGATCAGGCCAACAGCTCGCCAGCATCGGCGAACGAACAACGGGAAGCGCACAGGCTTCAATATCTCCCCTGGGAACGCATTGCCTCGGACCTTCATCATCCCGCTCACCTCGCCCGCAAAGCGGAGCTTCGACGGTCGTGCGGCGCCGAATTGGCCGAGACGTCCTATATCGCCGAAAATGCGGCGATCTTCACCGAGAGCCTGGCGATGGGCGAGCGGTCCTGGATTGCGGGGCATGCGCTCGTGCGGGGCGATGTGATCCTCGGCGACGATTGCTCGATCAATCCCTATGCCTGCGTTTCCGGCAAGGTGACGTGCGGCAATGGGGTCCGGATTGCCTCGCATGCCTCGATCGTCGGCTTCAATCATGGCTTCGACGATCCCGACCGGCCCATCCATCGACAGGGCGTCGTCAGCATCGGGATCGTCATCGGCGACGATGTCTGGATCGGCGCCAATTGCGTGATCCTCGATGGCGTCACGATCGGCAACGGCGCCGTCATTGCGGCCGGAGCGGTGGTCACGCAAGATATTCCTGCGCTTGCGATTGCCGGCGGCGTGCCGGCAAAGGTGCTGCGGAGCCGGGGCGCACCGGCCAGGAAATCCGGCATTGGAGAGATCGAAGATCGACTGGCCAGTCTCGGGCAGAAGGCGAAAGAACAATGGCCTGACATCCTTGCGCGCTGGAAAACACGCGAGGGCTATGAATCGCTGGAAGCGGACGGGATCAGGCGGCCGGCGATCCGGCATCTCTGCGACGCCATCGAGATCGCTGCCGGCTTCGATCAGCTGCCGCCCGGGCTCGATGCGGCGCAAACCGTCGAGCGACTCCAGGGTCTTCAGGATCGGGAGACAGGCCTCTTTCCGGAGGCGCATTCGCATGGGCAGGACCGGGCGTTGAGAGAAGATCCGAAGGCACTCTACAACGTGCTTTCGGTCGGCTATGCGCTCGAGCTGCTCGGCTCCAGGCCGCGACACCCGATCCAGGCGGTTCAGATCGATGCGCAGGAACTGGAGCAATGGCTGAGCGCGCTGCCCTGGTTGAGCCGCGCGTGGCACGCCGGAAGCGTCATCGATGCCATCGGAACCGCTATGTATTTCAACGCCAGGTATTTCGGCATCAAAGGGCCACGGCAGGCGCTCTTCGAGTGGCTGAGCCGCAATGCCAACAGAGTCTCGGGCCTATGGGGCGAACCGACGGCGCTCGAAGGATGGCTCCAGCCGGTGAACGGTTTTTACCGTCTGACACGCGGCACCTACGCGCAGTTCGGCATGCCGCTCCCGCATCCGCATACCTCGCTCGAAACGGTTCACCTGAATTACCGCAATCACAAGGGCTTCGTTGCTCAGAAATACAATGCCTGCAACCTGCTCGATACGATCCATCCGTTGCTGCTGATTGCCCGGCAGACCGATTACAGGCGGGCCGATGGCGAGGCGATTGCCCGCAATCTCATTTCACGAGCGCTGGATAGATGGCGGGATGGCGAAGGATTCCCCTTCGCCGACGGTGGCGAACCGAGCTTGCAGGGAACGGAAATGTGGCTTTCCGTCATCCACCTGGCGGCCGATTTTGTCGGCCTGTCGGATCGCTTCGCCTTTGTTCCGAAGGGCGTGCACCGGACGGCGACTCCGGGGTTGGGCTTGTAGCTTTGGCCTTCTCGATCAACCGTGCAATGACGCCGTCAGCCAGGCGGCGGCGAGATCGCGCGTATTGCTTCGCTTGGCTTTGACGGGCACGATGACATTGTAACGCCCTTCGGCGGCAAGCTCGCTGCTGTCGGCCTGCACCAGGGTTCTGTCCTCCAGAAACGTGCCGACCAGCATGCGCCATCCCAGCGCGATCCCCTGCCCGGCGCGGGCGGCGGCGATGGTTTCGGTATAGTGGTTGAACCGAAGCGATGGCTTGACTTCGATATTGGCGCCAATCAGCGAAACCCATTGCGACCAGTTGTACCAGGACCGATCGACGACGTCCGTTTCGATGAATTCGTCGGCCGAGCCCAGCGGCCCATCTCCCCGACGCCTGAGGTAATCCGGAGAGCAGACGGGGGAAATGACGTCGCCGCGCGAGGCGATGACGGTTCCATCGCTGAAGGGCGGCAGACCGTAGCGGATCGCCACATCGACCTCTCCGCCGTCGAGCGCGATCGGGCTGTCTTGTGAGATCACCCGCACCAGAATGCCGGGATTTGCCCGGCGGAATTCGGCGAGCCGCGGCAGCAACCAGAAGGAAGAGAATGCGACGGTCGCCCCGATCGTCACCACGTCCTGACTGCGCGATTGGAGCGCTTCCACACTCTCGGCGATATCGGCAAAGCTCTTCGCCAGTGTCGCGCCAAGGCTGATGCACGCCGCCGTGGGTTCGATCGCCCGGTGCTTGCGCACGAACAGAGACTGGCCGAACTCCTCCTCCAGCAACGCAATCTGCCTGCTGACCGCCGCCTGGGTGACGCCGAGCTCGGTCGCGGCCAGGGTGAAGCTTTTCCTGCGCAGCACCGCTTCCAGCGTCACCAGCGCCGTCAGTGATGGAAGCCGTCTTCGAAATTGCATCTTGGAGACCTTTTCACATGAGAAAAGATTATGCGAACGTGATTTTTTATGCCGTTGAAAGCCCTGCACTGCAAGTGCAATCTAGGGAAACTCTCGCATAAGAGGTTCTCATGCTAAACAGGCTTCCTTCTTCCATTTCGGCGCTGCTGGACTCCCGCTCGGAAGGCCACTCGCTGCCGGCCGGCCTCTACATCCGCGAAGACGTATTCGAAGCGGATATCGAGGTCTTCTTCCACAAGCACTGGATCTGCGTCGGCCTCGACTGTGATGTTCCGGAGCCCGGCGACGCCACGGTCGTCGATATCGGCAAGACAAGCCTGATCCTGCTGCGCGACGACGACGGTGAAATCCGCGTCCTGCACAATGTCTGCCGCCATCGCGGCTCTCGCCTTCTCAATCCGGGCAAGACGATCGTTTCGAAGCTCGTCTGTCCCTATCACACCTGGACCTATGAGCTCACGGGCGAGCTCAGCTACGCCCCCCATATGGGCAAGGAATTTGACAAGGATTGTCACGGCCTGAAACCCGTCACCTTCAAATCGATCGGCGGCCTGATCTACGTCTGCCTGTCCGACAATCCGCCCGAGGACATTGCCGGACTCGAACAGGCGATGGTCGAGCGCCTTGCTCCCTATGATATCCGCAATGCCAAGATCGCCCACCAGACCGACGTCATCGAGGACGGCAACTGGAAGCTGACGATGGAGAACAATCGCGAGTGCTATCACTGCTCCGCCAACCACCCGGAACTCTGCGTCTCCTTCGTCGATCTCGACTTCGGCTTCGATCCGGAAACGCTGAGCCCTGAGGATCGTGAGCAGGCCGAGGAGCATTTCCGGATGTACGAGGAGCGCACGCAGGCATGGGAGGCCGACGGTTTCCCTTCGGCTGCTGTTGAGCAGCTTTCCGACTGCGCCACGAACTTCCGCACGCAGCGGCTGATTATATCAGGTGCGGGCGAATCCCAGACCCACGACGCCACCGCCGCATCCTCCAAGCTCCTCGGCCAGATGACCCGCAAGGATCTCGGCGACACGCATCTCTGGGGTCATAACAGCTGGAACCACTTCATGGGCGACCATGCTGTCGTGGCAACCGTCATCCCGCTGTCGGCCGGCAAGACGCTGGTGAGAACCAAGTGGCTGGTGCACAAGGACGCCGTCGAAGGGGTTGATTACGACATCGACAAGCTGACGGATGTCTGGGTCGCCACGACGGATCAGGACGCCGATCTCGTCGCCCGTTCCCATGCCGGCGCTCTCGATCCCGCCTATCAGCCAGGCCCCTATTCCCGCTTTTCCGAGACGAACCTCGACAAGTTCGCCAGCTGGTACATCGACCGGATGCGCGCTCATGGATACTAGGACCCCGCAAGTGCTGCTCGCAAGGGCCGCCCGTCACGACGTCTGGAATCCCGAGGAAGACGATGCGCTCGTCTGTCTCGACGTCCAGCAGGAATCCCATGACGTCAAGACTTTCACCTTCGCATCTCCTGACGGGAAGCGGTTCGCCTTCAAGGCCGGACAGTATTTTCTGTTCGACCTAGAGCATAACGGAGAGGCGGAAAGCCGATGCTACAGCATCTCGTCTTCGCCTTATCGCACGAACGCCTTCTCCGTTACGGTAAAACGCGTTCCGGGCGGCAAGATCTCCAACTGGCTTCACGACACCCTGGTTCCGGGAGCGTCCGTCAAGGCGAACGGCCCGCTTGGCAATTTCATCCGGCCTGAGGCGTCGAAGCCGAAACTTCTGCTGCTCTCCGGCGGTTCCGGCATCACGCCAGTCATGTCCATTCTGCGGGAACTCGCCGACAGCTGCGAGCCTGCCGACGTCGTCTTCATGCATGCGGCGCGCACGCCGCAGGATCTGATCTTCCGCGACGAACTCGCCTGCATCGCCCGCAGGCTCAAGGGCCTTCGGCTGCACTTCCTGCCGGAAACCGTTGCGGGCGAGGCGTCATGGCCTGGCCTCACCGGCCGCATTTCGGCGGACTATGTCAGGCTCGCGGTTCCCGATATTGCGGAACGGACGGTGATGTGCTGCGGCCCCGCCCCGTTCATGGCGGCAGCGCGCGGCATTGCCGCCGATCTCGGCGTCCCCGCCTCGCATTACCTCGAGGAAAGCTTTGACGCCGCGGTCATTGACGAACCCGAGATCCCCGCGATCCAGGAAGCGGCCGCCAAGGTCTTTCAGGTCACTTTCTCGAAGCAGGCCCGCAGCATCGAGGTAACAGGCGACCAGAGCGTGCTCTCCTGCGCGAAGAAGTCAGGCGTCAGGATTCCATCTTCCTGCGCCAACGGCGTTTGCGGCACCTGCAAGTCGAAGCTGACATCAGGCACGGTCGACATGAACCACAATGGCGGCATCCGCCAGAGGGAAATCGACGCCGGCTTTTTCCTGCCCTGCTGCTCGAAGCCGCTCAGCAATCTCGTCATCGAACGCTGAGCGACACCGCACTATTCACCGACAACAGGGGATAACTCGGATGCTGCGAGACGAAAACGAATCCGTCGAGCTGGCCGGCTCAACCGTCTTTAAGGACGAGCGGAAGCAGGCTTACCTCAATCCCGATGGAGCGGACCGGCCTCTCATCAGTCCTGTGCCGGCCACGACACTCGACCGGGCGCGCCGCTACCGCCTGAAGCGGCTGCGCATGAAGATGCTCGAATGGGATTGCGGCGCCCTGCTGCTCTACGATCCCGTCAACATCCGCTACGCCTTCGACTCGTCGAATATGAGCATCTGGACGATGCACAATCCGTCGCGCTACGCACTGATCCTGGCCGACGGCCCGGCCATCATGTTCGAATTCGAAGGCGCCGAGCACGTCAATGACGGGCTGCCCGGCATCGACGAGATCCGGCTGGCGAAGTCCTGGATCTTCTTCACGGCAGGCAACCTCATAGAACCCCGCCTGAAAGCCTGGGCTGACGAAGTCGCGGATCTTGTGACCGGCAATGGCGGCAACAGACGCATCGCCGTCGACAGGCTCGAACCATCAGGCGCCTTCGAACTCACGGAACGCGGGTTTACCCTTCTCGACGGCCAGGAGCTGGCCGAACGGGCGCGGTCGATCAAAAGCGCCGAAGAAATCGAGTTGATGCGCTGGACGATCCGCGTCTGCGAAGCCGGCATGGCGCGGATGTACGAGGTATCGGAGCCGGGCCGCACCGAGCGGGAAATCTGGGCCGAGCTGCACTTCGAAAACGCGCGCAGCGGCGGCGAATGGCTGGAAACCAAGCTCTTGACCGCGGGCGCGAGAACCAATCCCTGGTATCAGGAATGTTCCGATTACGTCATCAAGCGCGGCGAGATGATATCCTTCGACACCGATATGATCGGCCCCTACGGCTATTGCGCCGATCTCTCACGTTCATGGACCTGTGGACATGTCGCTATGAACGCCAAGCAGAGGGAGCTTTTCGCAGCAGCCAGGGATCAGATCGAGCACAATCTGTCCATCATCAGGCCCGGCATGACGTTCCGGGAGTTCAACGAACGGTCCTGGCAGATCCCGGAGAAATACCAGCCTTATCGCTATACGCTGGCCCTGCACGGAACCGGCATGGCCGACGAATGGCCGGGCGTGATGCTGCATCCGGATTTCGATCCCGCTTTCAGCGGCATCATCGAGGAGAACATGGTGCTCAACGTCGAAAGCCTGATCGCCGAAGCCGGATCGGAGAGCATCAAGCTGGAGACCCAGGCGCTGATCACATCAAAGGGCGCGGAGCGGCTGGACACGTTTCCGTGGGAAGAGATCTGAAGTGCGTTCAGTGAGCTCTCAAAGCCGCCGCGCGATGCTGTGATGGGGTCTGCCCAAAGGTCCGCTTGAAGGTTCGTGTGAACTGGGAGGCATTTTCGAAGCCGACGTCGAGCGCGATCTCGATAAGCGGCGCCTTCGACTGGACCAGGATCGATTTTGCCCGCTCCATGCGAACCCGATTATAGGCCTTGGCGGGAGACATTCCCGTCTTGTCGATGAAAATTCTCTCCAACTGCCGCCGTGACAGCCCAACCATCCCGGCAAGCTTCTGGATCGATATGCTGCCGTCGACGAACTGTTCCATCGTAATCATCGCCGCCTTGACGCGGGCGTCGTCATAGTCGTCATACAGCGGGCGGCGGGGCTGGATGTCCGCCGGCGCCCGGGCCTTCTCGATCTGAAGCACCTCAAGCGCATTTCGCTCGGCATCCCGGCTGATATATTTCCTGACCAGCAACGCGGCCATGTCGGCCGAACTGCTGCCGCCGGCGCAGGATCCGCGCTGGCGATCGAGATTGAAGAGCCGGTCGGATCGAACGCCGAGGTCGGGAAACCGCTCGCGAAACTCCTTGTAATGCAGCCAGCTCACGCAGGACTCGTGCCGCTTCATCAGGCCAGCGGCGGCAAGAATGAACGAGCCCGTGCAAACGCCGATCAGCGGGACCTTCTTGGCATCCGCCTGCCTGAGAAAGTTGATGGTCTGCTGGTCGACAGGGTTCTCCACAGTCAGAAGTCCGCCGACGACCACGATGTAATCGAATTTCAACGGATCGACGAAATCGGAGGTCGGGGCAACCTGAACTCCGCAGCTCGAGGTGATCAGATGCCGCGTGCTGCCGATCACCTGCCAATCTGCAAGCACCCTCCCGGAGCGATCCTGCTCGTCGCTGGCAAGCCGCAGCGTATCAATGAAGAGTGCAAAGGCCGACAGCGTAAATGACCGCGACAGCACGAATCCCACTTTAAGCCGAGCACCGGGTTTCGCGGCGCCGTCTCCCTGCCGATGCTGCTCCGGTCGCATATTCATCTCCTTGCCGCCTCTCAAAACTCGGAAAATGCGCTCATCGAATTTGAAATCCGTGTGCCAGTGGATCACGCTCGTCAACAAAAATGGTGTTGTGGCCGATGACCCGCGCCCAGCCGCCAATGCTTGGAAGGATGCCGCGATAAGGTCCGACCCTCGTCTCGGCTTCGACCCGGCCCTCGAAAATGGTTCCGATCAGGCTTTCATGCCGGTATCTCGACCCGACATCGAGCCGCCCCTTGGCGTGGAGCTGCGCCATGCGCGCCGAAGTGCCGGTGCCGCCCGGCGACCGATCGATGGCCTTGTCGCCATAAAAGACCGCGCAGCGTCCGTCCGAAACGTCGTTCAACGGACGGTCGCACCAGATCGCATGATGTACGCCGCGGATTCTGGCATCGTCGGGATGAACCGGATCGCAGACATCGGCAAGCGCTGATCTGAGCTTCTGGCTGCAGCCGACGATGTCGGAGGCGCTCATGGCGTCGAGCCCGCTCCAATTCTCTTGCGGCTCGACGACCGCATAATAATTGCCGCCATAGGAGATATCGACGCGCAGACGGCCCATACCAGGCACATCGACCTCGACATCCGCCTCATGGAGATAGCTCGCTACATTGTGGAGACGAACGGAATCGACATAGCCGCCCTTCTCCTCATAGGTCACATCAACCCTGCCCGCCGGCGTTTCGATAGCGACCCTGCCGGGCTTGCGCGGTCTGACCAGTCCCTCTTCGATCGCGGCGGTCACGGTGCCGATCGTGCCGGCGCCGCACATCGGCAGGCAGCCGCTGACCTCGATGAAAAGAACGGCGAAATCGCAGTCCTCCCGATAGGGGGGATAGATGATCGAGCCCGACATGATGTCATGCCCCCTCGGCTCGAACATCAGCGCCCTGCGGACCCAGTCGTGGTCGCGGACGAAGATTTCCCGGCGCTCGCCCATCGGCACGTGCGGAAGCAGCGGACCGCCGCCGGCAACGAGGCGGACGGGGTTGCCGCAGGTATGCGCATCGATGCAGAAAAAGCTGTTTCTCATCCTCGTGCCCTTGCTCATCTCGCCTTCGGCAGCCTGTCGCGGTCGAGCAGGCCACGGGACAACCGGTCGAGCAGAACGGCGACCGCGACGATTGCCAGGCCGGCTCTCAGGCCAAGCCCCATCTCCATGCGCGTCAGGCCGCGCGTCACCTCGGCGCCGAGACCGCCTGCGCCGACGAGGCCGGCCAGCACGACCATCGCCAGCGACAAAAGAATGCACTGGTTGAGCCCGACCAGCAGCGTCTGCTTGGCCAGAGGGATTTCGATCTTCCAGAGGATCGAGCGCGGCGGCGCGCCGATCGCGCTGCCGAGTTCGATGAACACCTTCGGCACCTGGTTGAAGGCCAGCGTCGTCAGGCGCAGCATCGGCGGAATGCCGTAGACGATGGTGGCGATAATCGCCGGCACGCGCCCAAGGCTGAAGATCATCACCGCCGGAATGAGATAGACCCACGGCGGCACGGTCTGCATCACGTCGAGAATTGGCCGAACCACCGTCTCCAGCGTCTTATGCCGCGAGCACAGGACGCCGATCGGAAAGGCGATGAGCACCGAGATCATCACGGCGACGCTGACCAGCGCAAGGGTCTGCATCGATGCCGTCCACAGCCCGACGAGCAGGCAGAAGCCGAGGCAGAGACCGGCAAGGATCGCGGCGCGCAGGCCGACGGCAAAGAATGCCAGGACGACGACTATCGCGATCAGCGCATAGGGCGGCACGAAGAGCAGTGCTGCCTCGATTGCCGAAAGCACCGTTTCCACCAGATAGCTGATGGCCGCAAACAGCGGGTGAAGATTGGTGTTGAGCCAATCGACTGATGGGGCCAGGAAGGCGCCGGGCGAAAACTGCAAGGTCGAAAGATTCATGCTTTCCTCCCTGTTCCCAAGCGAGCGGCACTCTGGGTGATCCGGTCAATCACCATGGTCAATACCACGATGGCGATCGCTCCATTGATTGAAGTGGCGATGTCGAGTGTCCTGATCGCGCCGTAGATCGTCTCTCCCAGCCCGCCGGAGCCGACGATGCCGGCGATGACCACCATGCCGAAGGCCATCATCAGGCTCTGGTTGATACCCGCCATGATGCTCGGCAGGGCAAAGGGAAGACGGATCTTGAAGAACATCTTTGCCGGCGTCATCCCGAGCGCCTCCCCAAGTTCGATGAATTCCTTGGGGGTCATGCGGATACCGAGCGAGGTCAGGCGGATTGCCGGCGGCACCGCGACGATCACGGTTGCGATCAACGCAGTTGCCGGCCCGTAGCCGAGCAGGGCGATCGCCGGCAGCAGGTAGATATAGGGCGGAAGCGTCTGGATCAGATCGAGGCCCGGCTCCATGAAGTGATCGAGGGCGGTGAAGAAGCCGGCGGCGATGCCGATCGGGATGCCGATCGCCAAGGCGATCACAGTCGCGGTCAGAACAAGAGCCAGCGTGCTCATCGTCTCCGGCCAGAGCCCCATCCAAAAACAAAGCGCCAGCGCGATGCAGCTCAAGAGGGCGAACCAGACATTGACCAGCCGCCAGCCGATAAGCGCCACGACCAGGGCGATCAGATAGAAGGGCGGAAGCTGCAGGAGCCAGAGGATGCCGTCATAAAGCCCTTCAAGAACCTGTCTGATATAGTCGAAGAGGGACTCCCCGTTGTCGCTCACCCATTCGAGCGCCGAGTCCGTCCATTCGTCGAAAACATCGGTGAAGGCTGAACTATCCATGTCAATCACCTCCAGTTGGGGTCACGCCGCCGTGAGATCGGGGGCGGAGGTCCCCTTGACACCCATCAGCAGGCTGCGCGGCGTGACCACGCCGACGACCCGATCATTGTCGACGACGGCGATGGCGTCGCGCTCCGACTGCATCGTTAAAGAGATGAGCTCGTCGATATCGGCGTCCGGCGTCGTGCGCGCCAGCGAGGCAATGTCGAAGTTCGGTGCGCCCTGCTGGAATTCGGCGACGCTGCGCATGACGGAATGCGCCTTGATCAGGTGAAGGCGGGAGATGCCCGCGACGAATTCTGCGACGTAGGCGTCCGCCGGGTTGAGGATGATTTCCTCGGCCGTGCCGGTCTGGATGATGACGCCGTCCTTCATGATCGCGATGCGATCGCCGATGCGGATCGCCTCGTCGAGATCATGGGTGATGAAGACTGCGGACTTACCGAGAGCTTTGGTCAGCTGGCGGAACTCGTCCTGAAGCTGGCGTCGGATCAGCGGGTCGAGCGCGCTGAACGGCTCGTCCATCAGGATGATCTCGGGGTCGGAGGCGAGCGCACGGGCAAGCCCGACGCGTTGCTGCATGCCGCCGGAAAGCTCGTTGGGATAACGGCTCAGCCAGTCGGCGAGGCCGACCTTCTCGAGAGCGGCAGAAGCAGTCTTGTTTCGCTCCGCCTTCGCAATACCCTGGACTTCGAGGCCGAAGGCCGCATTTTCGAGCACCGTCCGGTGCGGCAGCAGCGCGACGCTCTGGAACACCATGCCGATGTTCTTGGCGCGCATCTGCCTGAGATCGACGGGCGACAGGCTGGCAAGGTCGCGTCCCTTGACGAGGACCTTACCGGAGCTCGGTGTGATCAGCTTATTGAGAAGGCGGATGAGCGTCGATTTTCCGCTTCCCGACAGTCCCATGATGCAGAAGATTTCGCCGCGCCGGACCTCGATGCTTGCATCGGAGACGCCGACGACGCAGTTGAATTCCTTGAGGACCTCATTCTTGCCGAGGCCGCGTTCCTTGATCGATTTCATCGCGGCAGCTGACTTGCTTCCGAAGACCTTCCAGAGGGATTGGCAGTCGATCAGGACATCTTTGGCTTCGATATTGACAGCTTTCATAGCGATCCCCTTTGAGCCAATGGCGCTGGCTTCTTTATTCGGTTCCAAGATGGCCGCCCGACGTGTCGGGCGGCCACGAGATGCTTACTTCTTCTTGATGTTTTCCCAGCGCTTGATCAGGTCGGCATGGCCGCCGATCCAATCCTGCACGGCCTGATCCATAGTCTTGCCGTCCTTGACTTCACCGTTGATGGTGGTGATGTCGGCGATCGGCACGTAGACGCTGGCCATGACTTCGCGGGCGTGCGGGTATTCTTCGGAGAAGCCCTTATGGCCGATCCAGTAATAGCTCTGCGGCGGCGGGAAGACGCCCTTCGGATCCTTGAGGTACTTGACCTCGTACTTTTGGACCATCCATGACGGCTCCCAGATCGTGACCGCGATCCACTCCTTGCGATCGTAGGCGGATTTCAGCGCCGCCGTCATCGCGGCCGTGCTGCCTTCGACGAGCTGGAGCTTGAGGCCGTAATCCTTGACCGCATTCGACGTATCGCGCATCAGGCCGGCGCCCGGTTCGATGCCGATGATCTTGCCGCCAAACTTGTCGGCGTTTTCATTGAGCTGTTCGAGCGAGTCGATCGGAACGTATTTCGGAACGGCGACACCCTGATAGAGGCCGTGCGAAACCGGCGAAATCTTTTCGAGACGGTTCTTGTTCTTGTCCCAATAGTCTTGGGCGACGTAGTCGGTCTGCGAGGTGAGAGCCTGGATGTCACCCTTGGCGAGAGCGGCATAGGCGATGCCCCATTCGGAGAATTCGGTGACCTTGACGGTGTAACCGGCGTCTTCGAGAACCTTCTTGGTGATGCCGGTGATGGGCGTTAGGTCTTCCCAAGCCATCGTGCCGAGAGTGATCGTCTTTTCCTCAGCGCGAGCCGGAAGGACGCTCATCCCGATTACTGCAGCGGCGCAAAGCGCCTTCCACAAAATCTTCATTGTTCTTACTCCTGGTTTTCGTTCCCATTCTCATCGAAGTCTGCAGGCGGCAGTCTTCATATTGCGCGGCCGAGGGATCATCCCTCGCGGCCTGCCCGCAATTCCTGAAAGCGGATGACCGAGTTGACGCCGAGCCACGCAATGGGCTCGGGCGGCAGCCTGGTCGGCTCCGGCTGGTTTTTGTATTTCTCAAGCTCCGGGCTGGCGGCGCCGGTCGCGAAGTCGGCCGCCATCATGCCGGCGAAAGTGCTCTTGACGGTGCCGAGACCATTCTCGCAGCAGGCGGAAAAGAGCCCCTCTTCGACCTCGCCGAATGCCGGCACATGGTTTCTGGAGAGGCAGAGCGCGCCCGCCCAGCTATATTCCATCGGCAGGCGCTCCATCCCCGGAAAACGGGCATCGAACGACCGGCGCTGTTCGGCAGCAATTCCGGCGACGCGCTTCTCCGACACTTTCAGGCTCGGGTCATAGGTGAACCTCGTCCTGACGACGATCCTCGAAAGCCCGTCCTTGGTGATCTTGCGCACCGTCGCGCCCATCGGATCGGCCGGCAGCAGCGCCCAGCGATCCACACCGGTGACATCGCCTGCGAATTCGTTCTGCGAAAAGGCCGAGGTCATCGACGCATAGGTGAAGATATGCATCAGCCTTCCGCGGAAATGACCGAAGCTTTGAATATGGCCGTTCACACCGAGAATGACCTTCGGTGCCGAAACGGAGCCGCGGGCGGTCTTCGCCTTCCAGGTCCCGCCTTCACGCGAAAGCTCCAGCACCGGCGAGTGCTCGTGGATGGCAACCTTTGAATAGAGCCCGCGCGCCAGGCCTCTGATATAATCGGCCGGCTGGATCATCACCGCGCCGGGCGTGTAGAGGCCGCCGCGATAATAGTGCGAGCCGGTCATCTCTCGCATCTGGTCGGCATCGAGAACGCGATGCTCCTCGCCGATCTTCTCAAGCGACTTCCTATAATTGTCGTTGAGACCCATTCCCCGCTCGGAGGCCGCGGCATTCACCTTGCCCGAGGGATCGAAGGTTTCCCGGGACAGGCCGTATTCGGCCGCGACATCGGCTGCGAAGGAGATCGCCAGACGGTTCTGCCGGATCTCGTCCTTGGTCGCCGCTTCGTCGGCGACTGAATACTCGCCGGAGGACAGATTGTGCGGCACGTCGATCATAAAGCCGGAATTGCGTCCGGCCGGACCCTTGGCGAGTTCGCGCGCCTCCAGAACGACGATCTTGTCCTCAGGCCGCGTTTGCGAGAGGCGGCGGGCCGCCGACAGGCCGGCAAATCCGCCGCCGATGATCAGCCAGTCGGCGGTAATGTCGTGTTCAAGCGCCGTTACGGGAAAGGCGCGTTCGCTGGTCGCCTCCCATCCCGAAACGCCGGTATCAGTCGGCAGGTGCTTGATCACATGGCGGGTCATCGGATCGTCTCGTCGACGGAGCGTTCCGAAATGTCGATCCAGATGGTCTTGAGCTCGCAGTAATTGTCATGAGCGAAGACCGACTTGTCGCGGCCGCCGAAACCGGACTCCTTGTAGCCGCCGAAGGGGGTCGAGGCATCGCCCTCGCCGAAGCAATTGACGGTGACGAGGCCGGCGCGGATGTCGCGGGACAGCCGGATCGCATTGCGCAGACTGCCGGTATAGATCGACGCGGTCAGGCCGTAATTGGTGTCGTTGGCAAGTGCGGTGGCCTCAGCCAGGTTTTCAAAGGTGGTGACCGAAAGGATCGGTCCGAAAATTTCCTCCTGGAACAGCCGGCTCTTCGGCGTGACGCCGTCGACCACCGTCGGCTCGATGAAGGCCCCTTCAAAAGTTTCGCCGCCATGGGCGAGCGAGAGTTTTTCGGTCTTCACGTCATCTAGGAAGGATTTCACCTTCTCGAAATGGCTCTTGCTGACCAGTGCACCGATGCGGTTTTCCGGGTTCAGCGGGTCACCCGTTTTCCATTCGCGCATATAGGCGCCGATACGCTGCAGCAATTCGTCCTTGATGCTGGCATGGACGATCAGGCGCGACGTGGCCGAGCAGTTCTCGCCCATGTTCCAGAAGGCGCCGTTGACCACCTGCTCGGCGACGAGATCGAGGTCTTCGGCATCCGCCAGCACCACCGCCGGGTTCTTACCGCCGCATTCGAGCACGACCTTCTTGAGGTTCGAGTCCGCGGCGTAACGCAGGAAGCGGCGACCGGTCGGCGTCGAGCCGGTGAAGGCCACCATGTCGACGTCCATGTGCAGGCCGATCGGTTCGCCGACCTCCCGGCCGGAGCCGGTGACGACGTTGAACACGCCAGCCGGAATACCGGCTTCATGGGCAAGCTCGGCGACCCGCAGCGTGGTGAGCGTCGTTTCCTGCGCCGGCTTGACGATGACCGAGCAGCCGGCGGCGAGCGCCGGACCGATCTTCCAGCCCAGCATCAGCAGCGGGAAATTCCACGGCAGCACGCATCCGACGACGCCGATCGGCTCGCGCACCACCATGGCCAACGCATTGGCGCCGACATTGTTGGTGTTGTCGTAGATTTTGTCGATGAGCTCGGCATGCCAGCGGATCGTATGAATGGTATCGGGAACGTCGACCGTCTGGCATTCGCGCACCGGCTTGCCGCTGTCGAGGCTTTCCAGGACGGCGAGCTCGTGCCTGTTCTGCTCCATCAGCTTGGCAAGCTTCAGAAGCACTTCCTTGCGCTCACCCGGCGAGCGGAGCCGCCAGCGCCCGTCTTCGAACGCTTCCTTCGCCTTCTGCACGGCGAAATCGACATCGCTGGAATCGCAGGCTGCGATTTCGGCAAGGACCTCGCCCGTCGCAGGGTTCGTGGTGGTGAAAATCTTGCCGGAATTTGCCGGACGAAATGCGCCGTCGATGAAGGCGTTCGTCGGAAACTGAAGCTCGGCGGCGATCGCCTTGTATTCGGCGGCGGTCAAGGGTTCATGCATGATTGGCTCCCGACGTGATCTGGGCGACCGTGCGCTTCAACGTGGCGACGACGGTCTCAAGGGTTCTTTTCTCTTCGGAGTTCAGTCCGCGCAGCGGCGCCCGCACCGGGCCTGCTTTAAGGCCGATGATCTCGCAGCCGTGCTTGATCGATTGGACGAATTTGCCGCATTCGAGGAAATCCATCAGCGGCAGCATCGCGCTCATGATCGCCCGGCCCTTGTCGAAGTTCTTCTCGACGACGCAGGCCTCGTAGAGGGCGACATGTTCGCGCGGCAGGAAGTTGGAACCGGCGCAGACCCAGCTCTTCGCACCCCAGGCGAAGAATTCGAGCGCCTGGTCGTCCCAGCCGCAGGACAGTGCGATATGCGGAAACTTCCGGGCAAGCCGGTGAAGATTGCCCATGTCGCCGGAGCTTTCCTTGATGGCGATCACGTTCTTCGACTTGCCGACACGGGCGAAATACTCCTCGCCCATCACCACGCCCATGCGGGCCGGGTAATTGTAGAGCATGATCGGCAGGTTGGCGGCGCGATCGACCGTCAGCGCATGGACCGCATTCTCGCGTTCGGTCGGCAGCGCGTAGGGCGGCGACGACACCAGGATTGCATCCGCGCCGATTTCCTTCGCCGATTTGGCGTATTCGACCGAATCTTCGGTGCGCGTGGCGCCGGTGCCGATAATCAGTGGCAGCCGCGCGCCGATGACGTCCTTGGCATAGGCCGCGAGTTCGTAACGTTCCTGGCTGCTCTGGGCGTAATATTCGCCCGTCGAGCCGCCGACGATGATGCCGTGGACGCCCGCCTCGATCAGCGACTCGAGCACGTCGGCAAATCCGGCCCGGTCGATCTGACCATTCCTGTCGAGCGGCGTCACCGCCGGCGTATAGATCCCCTCAAACTTCACGACGACTTCTCCAATACTTGCGTGGCCGGACCGCCGAGGAAGGCGTCCGCTTTCAGGCCTTGCGGAGCGATGAACATCTCCATGTTCTCGCGGGACAATTCCCAGTGTTCGAAAACGAGATCGACGACGGCATTCTCGTCATGAGCGCCGAGCGCTGCGATGAAGCCGTCATGGTGGTCGACCGCCACCTGCAGCCGCCGTTTCATGTCCTCGTTCCTCGGCCGGAAGAACGTGTGACCGATGCGCGCGTGATCGATCAGCAGCCGGCCGAGGCTCGGCTGCAGATAGACGTTGCCCGACATCTCGCCGAAGATCTCGTGAAAGCGATTGTTCTCGAGAACCATCGCCAAGGCGTCCATGTTCTTGCTGGCAGCGCGGAACCGCTCCTGCGTCTGCTTCAGGTCCGCCAGTTGAGCCGGCTTGAAGTTCTGCACCGCGAGACGGCCGATCGCCGCATAGATCATCGGTGCGACGAGAAAGAAATTGCGAAGCGTGGAGTGGTTCATCGGGATGACCCGCGCACCCCTGTTCTCGCGGATATCGATATAACCCTCGCCGGCGAGGCGACGGAAGATATCGCGCACCGGCGTTCGGGAGAGCCCATACCGCTCACTCAAACTGGCCTCATCCAGATCGGCGTCCGGGTCCAGTTCCATCGTCAGAATCTGGCGTTTCAAATCTTCGTAGAGATTGCTCTTCGGTGTCTTCGCCATCGTCGATCTCCGGCCATTTGTTGCTCTACGCCCCGAAGATGGCACGCCTCTTCGGAGGAGTCAATTATTGTGTACTTTACGTACACAATAATTATTCCTGAGATACACAATCTTGCTGCGACGCACCATCTCCGTGCAATGCGACGTCTTTGCAAAAACGCGCATGCGTGATGCCCTGGTGCAGGTGGGATGGTTTCAAAGTGAAAGAGGTTGACGCCGTTGCTGATCCCGTGCGGGTCGCCTGGCGTCGGCGGCGCGCCGCCATTGCGGAGCGTCCGGATGACGGCGGTTGGTCGGGGAGCGCCGCTGCCGGCGCCCCCCGGGGAATTACGCGGCGAGCACGCCGCTCTTCTTGGCGGTCCAGGTGGCGATAGCGTCCATCAGGCCGGGCGAGAGGCAATCATAGGGCTCGAGGCCGGATGCCTTCAGCTGCGCTCTGACGGCGTCCATCTTGGCGGGATCGAAACCGCTTTCGATGATCGACGAGACGAAGGCCGCAAAGCCGGGCTTTGCCCAGCCGCTTTCCTGGAAACGTTCCGGATGGATGAAAGACAATCCCTGGAACGGATGTTCGCGCTCGACCGGACCGTACATATGCACGCCGCACTCTTTGCAGGCGTGCCGCTGGATCAGCGCCGCGGCATCGACGACGGCGAGCTTGTCGCCGTTCTCCAGGACTTCGACGTTGTCGGTCGGCGCCACCGCCACGACCGAGAAGGCAGCACCCTCGGGCTTCCAGCATTTGGTGCAACCGCAGGCGTGATTGTGGGCGATGTCGCCCTTGATCCTGACCTTGACCGGATTGCTCGTGCATTTGCACACCAGCGTCCCGCCTGCAAAACCAGCGTCGGTCGCTCGAAAGCCTGAATCCACCGCCGGATGAATGGCTATGCTGCTCATTGATGCTCTCCTTCCCTCCTTGGCCGTTTGCGTTATGCCCGGCCGAGCCCTCTAAATCAGTTCCCTAGCCTCTGCGCGTGCCAGCGCAGATGGTCGTCCA
This sequence comes from Rhizobium sp. BT03, assembly GCF_030053155.1. Classification (NCBI taxonomy): domain Bacteria; kingdom Pseudomonadati; phylum Pseudomonadota; class Alphaproteobacteria; order Hyphomicrobiales; family Rhizobiaceae; genus Rhizobium; species Rhizobium sp. BT03. The sequence continues at coordinate 56,196 of NZ_CP125641.1, read as the reverse complement.
TGAAGGTCGAAATGAAAAAGTAGGAGTGGCCGTAGCCTTCCTGCATGCGCAGCCTGAACGGAATGCCGGCCGCTTCGCAGGCCTGCCGCAGCTCATCGGGACGCAATCCGTCCTCCAGGAAGCTATCCGCCATTCCCTGGTCGACGAACAGTTCCGGGAAACGGTGCCCGTCTTCGATCAGCGAGCAGGCATCATAGGCCCGCCAGGTGTTTTCATCGGCGCCGAGATATTTCCGCAAGGCCGGTTTCGACCAGCCGGAGACCGAGGGATGGCTGATCGGCGCGAAGGCCGAGCAACTGCGGAACCGGTCGGGGTTCTTGAGCGCGATGGTGATGGCGCCATGACCGCCCATCGAGTGACCGAAGATCCCCTGGCGATCCATATCGGCGGGAAATTCGGCGGCGACGAGCTTCGGCAGCTCCTCCGTGATGTAGCTGTACATCCGGTAGTTCGCCGCAAACGGCGGTTCGGTGGCATCGACGTAGAAGCCGGCACCCTTGCCGAACTGCCAGTTGTCGGCTTCGTCGGGAACGTGATCGCCGCGCGGGCTGGTATCCGGGCAGACGATGATCAGACCGAGTTCGGCGGCAAGCCGCCGATACTCGCCCTTGTCCATGACATTGGCATGGGTGCAGGTCAGGCCGGAGAGGTACCACAGAACCGGGCAATTGCCCTCCGCCGCCTGCGGCGGCACGAACACCGCAAAGGTCATGTCGCAGTCGCAGGCCTCCGACCGGTCGATGTAAACGCCCTGGATGCCGCCGTGAGATCTATCTTGTGAGATGGTTTTCATGGCTCAATAGACCACCACGCCGCGGATGCTTTCGCCCTTGTGCATCATGTCGAAGCCCTTGTTGATGTCTTCGAGCGGCATCGTGTGGGTGATCATCGGATCGATCTGGATCTTGCCCTGCATGTACCAGTCGACGATCTTCGGCACGTCGGTACGGCCGCGCGCGCCGCCGAAGGCGGTGCCCATCCAGTTGCGGCCGGTGACCAGCTGGAACGGACGCGTGGAGATCTCCTGGCCGGCGCCGGCCACGCCGATGATGATCGATTTGCCCCAGCCGCGGTGGGAGGCTTCCAGCGCCTGGCGCATCACCTTGGTGTTGCCGGTGCAGTCGAAGGTGTAGTCGGCCCCGCCGATCAGGTCGCCATTGCGCTTGGTCATATTGACGAGATAGGGCACGATGTCGTCGCCGACCTCCTTCGGATTGACGAAATGCGTCATGCCGAACTTCTCGCCCCATTCCTTGCGGTCATTGTTGATGTCGACGCCGATGATCATGTCGGCGCCGGCAAGGCGCAGCCCCTGCAGCACGTTGAGGCCGATGCCGCCGAGACCGAAGACGATGGCGGTGGCGCCGATCTCGACCTTGGCGGTGTTGATCACCGCACCGATGCCGGTGGTGACGCCGCAGCCGATATAGCAGATCTTGTCGAAGGGAGCATCCGGATTGACCTTGGCAAGGGCGATCTCCGGCAGCACGGTGTAATTGGCGAAGGTCGAGCAGCCCATATAGTGGTGGATCTTGTCCTTGCCGATCGAGAAGCGCGAGGTGCCGTCCGGCATCACGCCCTGGCCCTGGGTCGAGCGGATCGCGGTGCAGAGATTGGTCTTGCGGGAAAGGCAGGAATAACATTCGCGGCATTCCGGCGTGTAGAGCGGAATGACGTGGTCGCCCTTCTTGACCGAGGTGACGCCGGGGCCGATATCGACGACGATGCCGGCACCCTCATGGCCGAGGATGGCCGGGAACAGGCCTTCCGGATCGGCGCCCGAGAGCGTGAAGTCGTCGGTGTGGCAGATGCCGGTCGCCTTGACCTCGACCAGCACTTCGCCGGCCCGCGGGCCTTCCAGCTGCACGGTCATCACTTCGAGCGGTTTTCCGGCCTGAACGGCTACGGCGGCGCGAACGTCCATCTTGATATCCTTCCTCTTAAATTGAATTCTGACTGCTACATAATTCGATAGGCTGGCCTCTCACCGGCCTTCGCCGATCGCTGCCATCCCATCAGGTCTCGGGCTCAACCTGGCACCAGACCGCAAGAAGCGGCCTTGCCGTGCATCTTATCGCGAATGATTGCCCCGCATCGTTTGCGAAAACAGTGCCGGTCGCGGCGGAGAACCATTGGGAATTGCCAAGGCAGATCTCTCCGGGCGACAGCAGAATGAAGGCGCGCGGCTGCGTCTGAACATGATCGGGAAACCGGGTGTAGCGATCCATATAGATCACGCCGACCCTGAGATCGGCGCGTTCCTCCATGCCGCCGGGGCCGACCACGACAGCATGAGAATGCGTGTTGCCGAAATTCAGGCTTGCAAACGGACCCGAGCGGCCGCGTCGCCAGAGCAGGCTGTCGGCTAGACTTCCGAATTGGCTGGCGATCGCCTCGTATTTCCGTCCTGATTTTGCAAGATGCTCAATGGCGTCATCCAGCCCTTCGGGCACGCCAGCAAGCGACCCGCCCTCCAGGGGGCGCACCTTGCCGGTTTTGAGCAGCTTCTGCAGAACCTTGCCCGCGACGAAGCTGGCGACAGCAGGGGCGTCGGCCGACAACATCAGCCCGCCGACGTCGTTCAGAAATTCCTGCAGCGGCCGAGGACGCCTTTCCCTGCCGATGTCGTGCAGCCGTATATAGGCCGGCTTTTCCTCATCGTTCAGAAGAAGGTCGGCCCCACGTTTGATTGGACGTCCCACCGCGCGCGCCACGTTCAGTCCCCTCGCTTAGAGCGCCTTTTCCAGTTCCGGCAGGGCCTCGAACAGATCGGCGACGAGGCCGTAGTCGGCAACCTGGAAGATCGGCGCCTCCTCGTCCTTGTTGATGGCGACGATCACCTTACTATCCTTCATGCCGGCCAGGTGCTGGATGGCGCCTGAGATGCCGGCGGCAATATAGAGCTGCGGCGCGACGACCTTGCCGGTCTGGCCGACCTGCCAGTCGTTCGGCGCATAACCGGCATCGACGGCCGCACGGGATGCGCCGACGGCAGCGCCGAGCTTGTCGGCAAGCGGCAGGATGACCTCCCTGAACTTCTCGGCAGAACCGAGCGCCCGGCCGCCGGAGAGGATGATCTTCGCCGAGGTCAGTTCCGGACGGTCGGAGGCCGACAGCGCATCGCCGACGAAACGCGACAGGCCCGGATCGGAGATTGCCGGGATTGCCTCCACCGTTGCCGAGCCGCCTGTCGCGGCGGAAGCAAACGAGGCGGTGCGCACGGTGATGACCTTCTTGGCATCGCTGGCCTGCACCGTCTGGATGGCATTGCCGGCATAGATCGGCCGCTTGAAGGTGTCGGATGAGATCACTTCGATGATCTCCGAGACCTGGGCGACATCGAGCAGGGCTGCGACGCGCGGCAGCACGTTCTTGCCGGTCGAGGTGGCGGCCGAGAGGATGGTGTCATAGGCACCGGCGAGCGACACGATCAGATCGGCAAGCGGTTCGGCCAGATTGTTGGCCAGTTCGTCGCTTTCGGCGAGCAGCACCTTCGCCACACCGGCGAGTTTGGCAGCGGCATCGGCCGCAGCCTTGGCGCCCTTGCCGGCGACGAGAACATGAATGTCGGAGCCGATCTGGGTCGCTGCCGTCAGCGCCTTGGCGGTCTGGTCGGAAAGGCTGACATTGTCGTGGTCGGCCAGAAGAAGAATGGTCATGATGGTGTTCTCTCTTTCCTGCCTTAAAGCACGCCTGCTTCGTTCTTCAATTTGTCGACCAGTTCGGCGACCGACTTGACCTTGACGCCGGCCTTGCGGCCTGACGGTTCCTCGGTCTTCAGCACCTTCAGCCGCGGCGTGGTGGACACGCCGAAATCGGCCGGGCTCTTCTTGTCGAGCGGCTTCTTCTTCGCCTTCATGATGTTCGGCAGCGAGGCATAACGCGGTTCGTTGAGACGCAGATCCGAGGTGATCACCGCCGGCAGCTTGATCTCGATCGTCTGCAGACCGCCATCGACTTCGCGGGTCACGGTTGCCTTGCCCCCAGAACCTGAGGTTTCGATCTCGATCTTCGAGGCGAAGGTCGCCTGGGCGGTGCCGAGCAGGGCCGCCAGCATCTGGCCGGTCTGGTTCGAATCGTCGTCGATCGCCTGCTTGCCGACGATGATCAATCCCGGCTGTTCGGCATCGGCGACCCCCTTGAGGATCTTGGCGACGGCGAGCGGCTCGACCGCATCGTCGGTCTCGACCAGGATTGCCCGGTCGGCACCCATGGCGAGCGCCGTGCGCAGCGTCTCCTCGGCCTTCGCAGGGCCGATCGAGACGACCACCACCTCTTCAGCCTTGCCGGCTTCCTTCAGCCGCAGCGCCTCTTCCACCGAGATCTCGTCGAACGGGTTCATCGACATCTTCACATTGGCAAGCTCGACACCGGAACCATCCGGCTTCACCCGGATCTTCACGTTGTAGTCGACGACGCGCTTGACGGGCACGAGTATCTTCATTTCCAAACCCCTTATTCCTAGAATGCTGACTGTCAGTGCGGCCGTGCGGCAAGCAACGCCCAGAAGGCGAAGAGCGGCGTATCGACCGACCTCATGGCATGTTTGATCCCTGGGACATTATAGAACGATCCGCCGATACCGGGCGAAAACCAATTCTCTTCCCCCTGCCGAAACTCCCCCTCGGAAAGCACCAGATAGACTTCCTCGGGCGCATGGTCGTGATCCGGATAGCGCACATGCGGCGCCATCAACGTCACGCCGAGCCACAGGTCGCTCCGCTCCTCCAATCCTCCCGGGCCGATGATCATGGCATTGGCATGCCCATCGGCAAAATTGTCGCTGGGCGAGTCGTCATACTTGGTGCGCCGACGCCATTCAAGCATTGGCTCGATGCCTTTGAACGCCTCGATCAATTGTGCCAGCGAAGGATCATAGGAGGTATCAACCGCGAGCGCCACATCAAGCTGAGCGCAAACCGGCAACCGGCTTCCCTCCCCCGCACGTGCGGCCCCCGGCTGTTCCAGCGCCGCAAAAAATTGACGGATCGAGCGCCGGGACTCCGGGGCTTTCGCGAACTGATCGAAAGCCAGAGACGCGGTATCCACGAAAAGCTGGAGGCCTTCCTCACGCAAACTCATATCACCCCCCCCGAAATCAGCGGCCGACGCGCGGCCGCTCCTGCGATCATATATCCTTGGCGATGCGCAGACCGTCATAGATGGCGGCATGCGTATTGCGCGCAGCGACAGCATCGCCGATCCGGAACAGCTGGAACTTGCCTTCAGGATTGCGCATGACGGACTGCGGCTCTCCCTGGAGAAGCTGGTCGTGCGACATCTCGCCGAGATTGCTCGAGCTGGGCTTCAGCTCGAAATAGAGTTCGTCGAGCGGAATGGTCCCATGATTGACGACGATCTGGTCGAAGCTGCTCTGTTTGGCGATCCCGCCGTAATCGCTGCCGACATGGGCGACGAGCTGGTTGCCGCTCTTCTCGACGGCTTCCAGGCGGTAGGTGACGGTGAAGGTCACGTCGTGCTTTTGCAGAGAACGCATATAGGGCACCAGGTTCATGGCCATGACTTCGGGCGCGAAAGAGCGATCCGGCGTCATGATCTCGACCTTGGCGCCCGCCTTGGCGAGAAACTCGGCCGCCTGCAGGCCGGCATGGTCGCCGGCATCGTCGAAGATCAGCACGTTGGTTCCAGGCTTCACGTCGCCGGAGATGATGTCCCATGACGAGACCACCAGCTCGTTGCCGCTGGAGAGAACCTCGGTATGCGGCAGGCCGCCGGTGGCGATGATGACGACATCGGGATTCTCTGCCTCGATGGCGTCGGCTTCCGCCCAGCTGTTGAAGTGGAAGGTGACGTCGTATTTCTCGCACTGGCTCATGCGCCAGTCGATGATGCTGATCATCTCCCTGCGGCGCTCGCTCTGGGCGGTGAGCCGGATCTGGCCGCCCGGATTGTTCGCCGCTTCGAAGACGACGACCGTGTGGCCGCGTTCCCCGGCGACGCGCGCCGCTTCCAGGCCGGCCGGACCGGCGCCGACGATGACGACCTTCTTCTTCACATCGGCCTTCGCGACGATATGCGGCATGGTCTGCTCGCGGCCGGTGGCGGCATTGTGGATGCAGTAGGCCGCCCCGCCCTGATAGATGCGGTCGAGACAGTAATTGGCGCCGACGCAGGGACGAATATCGTCTTCGCGCTTTTCGATGATCTTGCGGACGATATGCGGATCGGTCATGTGGGCGCGGGTCATGCCGACCATATCGACTTTGCCGGCCGCAATCGCGTGGCGGGCGGTGGCGACATCGGGGATCTTTGCCGCATGGAAGGTCGGGAAGTCGGTCGCGGCACGGATCTCGCCGGCGAAATCGAGATGCGGCGAATTCGCCATGCCCTGAATCGGGATCACGTCGGTCAGACCGGCGTCGGTATCGATGTGGCCGCGGATCACGTTCAGGTAATCGATGAGGCCGCTCTCCTTCAATCGCTTGGAGATTTCGATGCCTTCGGCCTTGCCGGTGCCGCCGGGAAGACATTCGTCGGCGGTATAGCGCAGACCGAGAATGAAATCGTCGCCCACCCTTTTCCGGATCGCCTTGAACACGTCGAAACAGAAGCGCAGGCGATTGTCGAGCGAGCCGCCATAGGGGCCATCGAGCTCGTTGGTGAGCGGTGACACGAACTGGTCGATCAGGTGACCGTAGGCCTCGAGTTCGACACCGTCCATGCCGCCCGCCTTCATGCGTTCGGCCGCATCGCCGAAGTCCTTGATGATGCGCTCGATATCCCAATCTTCCATCTTCTTCGGGAAGGCGCGGTGCGAAGCCTCGCGATGATGCGAGGGGGCGACGACCGGCAGCCAGTCACCCTTGTCCCAGCGTGTACGCCGGCCGAGATGGGTTAGCTGGATCATGATCGCCGCCCCCTCCTCGTGCACGGCATCGGTCATTTCCCTGATCCAGGGGACGATCTCGTCCTTATAGGCAAGCAGGTTGTTGAAAACCGGCGGGCTATCCCTGGAAACCGCAGCCGAACCCGCCGTCATCGTCAGCGCCACACCGCCCCTTGCCCGCTCCACCGTATAGGCGCGATATTTCTCCTTCGGCATGCCGTCCTCGGGATAGGCCGGCTCGTGCGAGGTCACGATGATACGGTTGCGCAACGTCAGATGCTTGAGCTGGTAAGGCTGAAGGAGAGGATCGTTCGACATGGATCGTGGTTCCGTATTAAAAACGTCGAAGCAGACGCTAAGCATAATGTACACAAGTGTCAATGAAGAAAACATTACAGTCGTTAGTTTCGACACTCATGTACATTTTTCTTGCGCGCCGCTTCATAATTTGTTAGGAGACATCCATGGATCAGGCTTTGAACGACACTGGCTGGCGCGGTTCGCAGGAGGGATGGCTGGAAGCAGCTTACCACTCACTTCTGGAGTCGGGCGTGGATTCGGTGAAAATTCTGCCGCTGGCGAAAAAGCTCAATCTCTCGCGTACGAGTTTTTACTGGTTCTTCAAGGATCGGGAGGAATTGTTGAGCGCGCTCGTGGCGCTGTGGCGCGACAAAAACACCGGCAATATCGTCAAGCGGTCCGAAGCCTATGCGGAATCGCTTGCCGAGGCGATGCTCAACGTCTTCGATTGCTGGCTCGACAACGATCTGTTCGACGCCAAGTTCGAGTTTGCGGTTCGCAGCTGGGCGCTGCAGTCCGACGAACTTCTCGCCGAGGTCCAACAGGCCGATCAGATCCGCCTGGAGGCGCTCAAGCGCATGTTCATGCGGTTCGGGCTACCAGAAACGACATCAGATGTCAGAGCGCGAACAACTTACCTCGTGCAGATCGGCTATATCTCCATGCAGGCCAAGGAGGAACTTGCCGTCCGCATGAAACGGATTCCCGAATATATCGCGATCTATACCGGTGAAGTGCCGCAGCAAAGGGAGCTCGATCGCTTCTTCTCGCGGCATGGCCATAGGCCGGATTAGGGAAGGCCGAGATGAGCGTTTCCTTGAGGATTGGTATTATTGGCGGCGGCGGCTGGCTTGGCGGAGCGATCGCCGGCTCGATGCTTGACGCCGGCCTGGTCGAACCTCGGAATCTCTCCCTCTCCTATCGCAGTGAGCAGCCGGCCCGGTTCCCGAATGCTTTCTGGACGGCCGATAATCAGGCGCTTGCTGACCGCTCGGATGTGATCCTGCTTTCGGTCCGTCCCGATGATTGGCATCCCCTTGATATCGATGCCTCCGGCAAGCTCGTCATTTCAGTCATGGCCGGCATCCGGCTGGCCGCCCTTTCGAAGCGTCACAAGACCAGCCGCGTTGTCCGCGCCTTGCCGAACGCCGCCGCCGAAGTGGCAAAATCCTATACGCCCTGGATCGGCGCGCGTGACGTAACGGAAAGCGACCGCGAGATCGTCCGCGCCATTTTCAAAGCCTGCGGGTCGGAGGACGAGGTCGCAAGGGAAAGCGATATCGATTACCTCACCGGCCTTTCCGGGTCCGGCCCGGCATTCCCGGCACTGCTTGCAGCCGCCATGATGCGCGATGCCGTCGCCCGCGGTCTGCCGGCGGAGATTGCACGGCGCGCCGTCAATATGGTGATGTCTGGCGCCGGCCGACTGCTGGAAAGCCGGGACGAATCTCCTGACGACGTGGTTCGGACCTTTCTCGGCTATCGCGGCACGACTGCGGCAGCCATCGAAGGCATGCGCGCCGCCGGGTTCGACGCTTCGGTCGCCGAAGGATTGTCGGCGGCATTCAAGAAATCGGTGAGTATGGGAGACGCTTCCTGACAACGGTTGGGGCGGGTACTGCGGCACCCCGCTCGGCAAGATCAGCCGCTAAACAGAGGGAACGAGAATGAAGAGACTACTTGCAACAACATGTTTGACGTTCGGCCTGCTCGGCGGCGCGTCTTTCGCCAGCGCCGCCGAATGCGGCAGCGTGACCATCGCCAGCATGAACTGGCAGAGCGCCGAAGTTCTCTCCAACCTGGACAAGTTCATCCTGAACGAAGGTTATGGCTGCAGCGCCGACATCACCGTCGGCGATACCGTCCCGACCATCACCTCCATGGCCGAAAAGGGCCAGCCGGATATCGCGCCGGAAGCCTGGATCGACCTGCTGCCGGATGTCGTCAAGAAGGGAACGGAAGAAGGCCGCATCGTCCAGGTCGGCTCGCCGCTGCCGGATGGCGGCGTTCAGGGCTGGTGGATTCCGAAATATCTCGCCGACGCCCATCCCGACATCAAGACCATCGGCGACGTGCTGAAGCATCCGGAACTCTTCCCCGATCCCGAGGATCCGAAGAAGGGCGCCATCGTCAACGGCCCGCAGGGCTGGGGCGGCACCGTCGTCACCTCGCAGCTCTACAAGGCCTTTGAAGCCGAGAAGGCGGGCTTCACGCTCGTTGACACCGGCTCTGCCGCCGGCCTCGACGGTTCGATCGCCAAGGCCTACGAACGCAAGGAAGGCTGGGCCGGCTATTACTGGGCGCCGACCGCGCTGCTCGGCAAGTATCAGATGGTCAAGCTCGAAGCCGGCGTGCCGGAGGATTCAGCCGAATGGAAGCGCTGCATCACCGTCGCCGACTGCCCCGATCCGAAGCCCGCTGCATGGCCGGTCGACCACGTCGTAACCCTGGTTGCCAAGCCCTTCTCGGAAAAGGTCGGGCCTGAAGTCATGGACTACCTGGCCAAGCGCTCCTGGAGCAACGACACGGTCAACAAGCTGATGTCGTGGATGACCGACAACCAGGCGACCGGCGAAGACGGCGCCAAGCACTTCCTGAAAGAAAACAAGGACATCTGGACCAAGTGGGTTTCGCCTGAGGCGGCCACGAAGATCGAAGCTGCCCTTTAACACTGACTATCGCGGTGCGCCAAAAGCGCACCGCTTCTCACTCGCCGATAAAAACAAAAAGACTGCCGCGGCTCTTTGAAGAAAAGGGGAACCGAATGGAATGGTTTTATAAGTTTCCACATATGGATGACGACGCGCTTCGCAATCTGAAGAAGGCGATCGATGACGGCTTTCGCGGATTTACCCGCGCCTATGGCGACGGCATCGAAACCCTCTTCGTGCCGCTGCAGCACTTCCTCATCGCCGCCGAGCGTTTCATGACCCAGACGCCATGGCCGATCATCACCCTGATCGTCCTTGCCATCGCCTGGTTTGCCAGCCGCAGCCTGAAGATCGTCGTCGGCTGTCTGGTGACGCTGATGCTGATCGGCTATTTCGACATGTGGGACGACACGATGCGGACGGTCTCGATGATCTTCGTCTGCACGATCCTGTCCATCGCCATCGGCATTCCAATGGGCATCCTGATGGCCCGCTCCGACCGGCTGCAGCGCGTCGTCAATCCGATCCTCGACGTCATGCAGACGATGCCGAGCTTCGTCTACCTCATTCCCGTCGTCATGCTGCTTGGCATCGGCAAGGTGCCCGGCCTGATCGCCGTCGTCATCTACGCCATCCCGCCGATGATCCGCCTGACCGATCTCGGCATCCGGCTCGTCGACAAGGACGTGCTCGAAGCCGCCGACGCCTTCGGGACCTCGCGATCGCAGAAGCTCTTCAAGGTGCAGCTACCGCTGGCGCTGCCCACCATCATGGCCGGCATCAACCAAACGATCATGATGGCACTCGCCATGGTGGTCATCGCCTCGATGATCGGCGTCCAGGGCCTCGGCCAGCCGGTGCTGAAAGCGATCGCCAACCAGTATTTCACGCTGGGTATCTTCAATGGTCTTGCCATCGTCGGCATCGCCATCATCTTCGACCGAGTCAGCCAGGCTTATGGCAAAAGGCTCCAGAAGCATCGGGAGACCGTCCATGGCTGAGCAGCATTTCGGCGGCATAAAGATCCGCCACCTCTACAAGATCTTCGGCCCCAACCCCGCCGCCCATGTCGAGGCGGTTCAGAAGGGACTGTCGAAGACCGAGCTCAACGAAAAGCACGGTCATGTGCTCGGCCTCAGGGATATCAATGTCGAGATCCCCTCCGGCCGCATCCAGGTCGTCATGGGCCTGTCGGGTTCGGGCAAATCGACGCTGATCCGCCACATCAACCGGCTGATCGATCCGACCGCCGGCGAAGTGCTGGTCGACGGCGTCGATGTGGTGAAGATGAACGAGACCGAGTTGCGGGCGTTTCGCCGGCACCAGACGGCGATGGTGTTTCAGAAGTTCGCGCTGCTGCCGCACCGCAATGTGCTCGACAACACCATCTTCGGTCTCGAAGTGCAGGGCATGGAGCGGGCGAAAGCCGTCGACGTCGCCATGCGCTGGCTGGAGCGGGTAGGGCTCAAGGGCTTCGAGCAGCGCTACCCCAACCAGCTCTCCGGCGGCATGCAGCAGCGCGTCGGCCTGGCCAGAGCGCTTTCCAACGACGCCCCGGTGCTGCTGATGGACGAGGCCTATTCGGCGCTCGATCCGTTGATCCGCACCGACATGCAGACGGTGCTTCTCGACATCCAGAAAGAGATCAAGAAAACCATCGTCTTCATCACCCACGATCTGGACGAGGCGCTGCGGCTCGGCGACCAGATCGCCATCCTGCGCGACGGCGAGGTCATCCAGCAGGGCACCAGCCAGGACATCGTGCTGCGCCCGGCCGACGACTACATCGCCAATTTCGTCAAGGAGGTCAATCGCGGCAGGGTCATCCATGTCGAGGCTGTTATGACGCCGCTGCACTCCGGTGCGGCACCGGTCGGACTGGCGATTGCGGCAGGAACGACCGTCGAAGAGGCCGTCCGCATGCTGTCATCGGCGCCTGATGGCGATGCCAGGGTGGTCTCGCCCTCAGGGGAAACCCTCGGGCTCGTCACCTTCCGTCAGCTCGCAAGTGCGATGGTCAACTCGCAAGAGACGGCTCCCCAGCACGACAGCGCCCTGTCGGTCGCCCTCTGAAGCTCCTGGAGCATGATGCCGAAAAGTGTAAGCGGTTTTCTTATGACATCATACTCTAACCTTAATTTAGAACAGGATTCAGATTTTAGGCCCGACCGGGCCTAAAATCATTCCGTTCCAATGCCGCCGTCTTTCCGTTTCGCTGGCGACACCGAGCCGGCCGCCGCCGGACCGTGAAGGCGCTTGAAGTCAAATGGCGTCCGGAGGACTGCCCGATTACAACACCGGCTGGGTGGGGAATTGCGCTCGCAGCGTATCGATGTCATAGAGATCGGAGACTGCGGCCCTGCGCCGGGCGCCCTATGCCTTCTATGAAGGTGGGCGGGTGGAGCAGTGACGCCGCCGGAGCACTCCCGCTGCGTTGTAAGCAAGCTCGTCCTGCGTGCCAAACGAGACATTCAAGTCTCTATCCACTTTGCGCAAGCTGCGGCGTGAACATGCCTCCTGCCAGCGTTTTCCTATACATTTTGCGCAAACTTAGTCCAGACTGCGTCGCGAAAAGCTCCGGGGCCGACTTTATCGGAGGCCGGCAATTGCTCGATGGCCACGGAGCAATAAGATGATTCTCGACCAAGGCCATGATGGTTTGCGGTCCTCAAGCCAAACCCGTTCATCCATCACCCCCAAAAAGGATGGAAGGGACCGTACATACGCACCCCATCCCGTGCGTATGCCTGCATGCCTGTCTGCCTGCCGAAGGCTATAAGCGGTCCACTATGAACCTTCGGCAGGCGACTGCGCCGATCCCGGATCGGGATATTCTCCACATCTTCAGATGACGATGCCCATCTCGGCAAGGTCGCCGTGTTGAGCCTTTCGTGGCATCACGGATACACCCCATAAATTTGCCCCTCTGCGTAATCGTTTCATCACCGATCGCCGGTGGCGCGAACGCTTGCCTATTGTTGCGAGTTCTGCCAGTTCCTGCCCTCAGGTTGCGAAAACCGATGGGATGGGGACTGTCGATAATGCATTCAATGGGTCGGTTTTTTTGACGCCTGCAACGCCCGAATTCGGCGGCCTTTATCGGCTTGCGCAAAGTGCTGATCCCACTGCCGATACCGCGCGGAGATCGACCTGCTCCGCCGCTGCCTGCTGCGCTCCAGGCCTCGATCGGCTAGGATATAGCCAAGTTTCGCCCATTAATCCTGCCCGCAAGCACTGACTGGCGGGGAGATGATGATCATGACTATCGGCAGGGCCGAAAGAGGTACGCACATCAATCCGGCAGCCCGGAGCGCGCGTCGCGACGGGAGCGAACAATTGAGAAGGGCAGGTCATCGCCGCCACACTGAACAGGGGGAACAGCATGTCCGAAAATAGTCCTCAGCCATTCTCGTTCCGGTTTCGCGGTTCGTCCTTCGACAACATGGTCGAAACGCTCGGGGGTGCTTTCGGCGCATTCGATGCCGAGCCTGTCGGCCGCGCCCAGGAATTTCACTGGGGGCTGGATTTTTCCGCCAGTGACAGTGCTGTCCTGCTCACCGGCTATCACGAGGCGGAGTTTCAGTTCAACATCGAGCCGACCGCCGATACGGCGGAATATCTGTCGGTTGTCGTGCCGCGCAGCGGCGGCATGGGGGTGACGTATGGATCCCGCGTCGCCGAGGCGGGGCAAGGAAAATTGCTTCTCTATAATAATTTCGAACCGGACAGCGTCATCATGCACGGCCAGTCGAACGTCATCGACGAATTGCTGATCAACTGGTCGGTGATCCTCCAGACGATCGGCCAGACGTTCGAAATACCGTTCAGCGGCTCTCTCGATCTGCTGCCGGAACTGGATCTGTCGACGCCGGTCGGCCGGACGATCGGCAACCTGACGGAGACGATTGCCATCGGCATGCGCGACGACGGCCCCTTGCTGCAATCACCGATCGCCATGGCGCATATGACCCAGGCGCTGGCCGATCTTGTCGTGCGCATGGTGCCGAACCGGCTGTCGCATTTCCTCGACAAGGGGCCCGCCCTGATCGCTCCCCGGCACGTCCGCAAGGCGATCGATTTCATGCAGGCCAATATCGATCAGCCGATCACCATGCCGAAGGTCGCCGAAGCCGCCGGCGTCTCCAGCCGGGCGCTCGAAACCGGTTTTCGCGCCTTCAGAGGCACTTCACCCGCCGCCTATCTGCTGACGCTCCGCTTGCGCTCGGCGCGGCAGGACCTTCTCGATCCCGAGAGCAGGGAGACCATGAAAGGGATCTGCCTCAAATGGGGCTTCTTCCATTTCGGAAGGTTTTCAGCGGTCTATAAATCGACCTATGGGGAATATCCTTCCGACACCAGGAAGCGCGTCTGCCTTATATAGCAGGGTTACGGCGAAGAAGACGGCGGCAATATGTAGTGCACTCTCATCGTCTTCTGATCCCGCTTGACGATCTCAAGCATGCCTTCGCGCTCCGCCAGCGCGTTGATTTCCCGCAGCACGAGGGAGTGGGCGATCCCGAGCTTGCGCGCAAAGGCGCGGCTGTCACGCGCAATTTCGAGTTTGGCGGCAACGAGGAGAGCCGCCTGTATGGCCGTCAGGCTGCTGTCCCTCTCTTGCACAGCAGCCACGAGGGCGAGAAATCGATCGAGCTCGGGCGGCTCTTCGCTCACGTGGCGCTTCGCCCGCGCAACGACACCATGATCGATTTCGAGGTGGGTGTATCGCTTTCCTTGCCGGCGCTGCCGAGCGGCACCAGCACGTTCAGCTCGGGATAATAGCCGGCGATGCTGCCCCTCGGAATGTCATAGGGCACCAGACGGAAATCCCCGGCGATGCGCTCGATACCGTCATCATGCTCGCCGACCACGTCGATGCGGTCGCCGGCCTCGGCATTCATCGCCTTCAGATCGTCGGGATGAATGAAAATGACCTGCCGCTCTCCGTAGACGCCGCGATATCGGTCATCGAGACCATAGACCGTGGTATTGTATTGATCGTGCGATCGGAATGTCTGCAGGGCGAAGCGACCTCCCTCGGCCTTTCGCGCACGCTGATGCACCGTCTCGTCAGGAAGCGCCTCGGACGAGAATGACGCCTTGCCCGCCGGCGTATGCCACTCCCGATGGCTTGCCGCATTGCGCAGGTGGAAACCGCGCGGCTTGCGCAGACGCGCATTGTAGTTTTCGAAGTCCGGAATGGTCGCCTCGATATGATCGCGGATGAGGTCGTAGTCGTCGGCGAGTTCCGCCCAATCGACCACCGTCGAACCGACCGTCGCTTCCGCAATGCCGGCAATGATGGCGACTTCCGAAAGAAGATGCGGCGAGGCCGGGCGATTGATGCCGGCGGATCCATGCACCATGCTCATCGAATCCTCGACGCTGACGAGCTGGGAATTGCCGGCTTCGTTCAGGTCCATCTCGGTGCGTCCGAGGCAGGGCAGGATGAAGGCCGCCTCGCCGGGCATGAGATGCGAATGGTTGGGTTTGGTCGCGATGTTCACTGTCAGTTTCAGCTGCCGAAGCGCCTTTTCGACAAGGGCGCTGTCGGGTGTGGCGCGGGCGAAATTGCCGCCGAGCCCGATAAAAGCCTCGGCCGAGCCGTCGAGCATCGCGCCGATCGCCGCCAGAACATTGTGGCCATGCTCGCGCGGAACGGCGAAGCGGAAGTGTTGTTCCAGCGCATCGAGGAAATCGTCCGCCGGCTTTTCGTTGATGCCGACGGTGCGGTCGCCCTGCACGTTGGAATGGCCGCGCACCGGGCAAAGGCCGGCGCCGGATTTGCCGATATTGCCGCGCAGGAACATGAAATTGGCGATCTCGCGGATCGTCGCGACCGAATGCAGATGCTGGGTGACGCCCATCGCCCAGGTGCAGATGACGCGTTCGGCGGTGATATAAACATCCGCCGCCCGTTCGATCTCTTGCCGGCTCAGTCCCGACTGGTCCTCGATCTCAGCCCAGCCTGTGGCCTCGACCGCTGCCCGATACGCCTGAAAATCCGCGCAATGTTCGGTGAGAAATGCATGATCGAGAACGGAGGGCAGACCGGCGGCGACCGCTCTGTCCTCCGCGGCCAGCACGGCCTTGGCCATGCCCCGCACCGCGGCCATGTCGCCGCCGAGTTGCGGCTGCAGATAAAGGCTGGCGATATCGGTCGACCCGCCGCGCAGCATCTCGATCTTGTCCTGCGGATCGGAGAAGCGCTCCAGGCCGCGCTCGCGGATCGGATTGAAGACGACGACGCGCGCGCCGCGGATCGCAGCGCGGCGCAGGTCGCCGAGCATTCTCGGATGGTTGGTGCCCGGGTTCTGCCCGATCACGAAGATCGCGTCGGCCTCTTCGAAATCCTCCAGAAGCACCGTGCCCTTGCCGACACCAACGGCCTGGCGCATGGCGATGCCGCTCGCTTCATGGCACATGTTGGAGCAATCGGGAAAATTATTGGTGCCGTAGACGCGCACGAACAGCTGGTAGAGGAAGGCGGCTTCGTTGCTGGCTCGGCCCGACGTGTAGAATTCCGCCCGGTTGGGGGTATCGAGGCCCTTCAGGATGCCGCCGATCTCGGAAAAGGCATCCTCCCACGAAACCGGCAGATAGCGATCGCTCGCCGCGTCGTAACGCATCGGATGTGTCAGGCGGCCGTTGAGTTCGAGTTCATAATCCGTCAGCCGGCGAAGCTCAGACACCGTATTCTCGGCGAAGAAGGCGGGCGTTGCCCGCTTCTCCGTCGCCTCCCAGGCGACAGCCTTCACGCCGTTCTCACAGAATTCGAACGACGATCCGTGTTCCGGATCGCCCCAGGCACAGCCCGGGCAATCGAAACCGTCCGGCTGGTTTGCCTTCAGCATGGTGCGCGCGCCCGAGAGGGGCATGCCGCTTTGCAGCAATTGCTTGCCACAGCTCTTCAAAGCGCCCCAGCCGCCGGCGGCCGCCGATTTCTTACCAATGAATTTTTTGTCCATGCGCCCTTATTGTCGAAGCGCGGAAAACATCAAGGCCGCAGGCGCGATGGTTTGATAGAAAAAACCTATCGAAGCAGGAGTTCGATTTAACCGGCTTCTTTCATGGCAGGCCGTTCCCCGTTGGGCGAATGAGCCAGAATGCGATTGCGGCCTTGTGTCTTGGCGTCATAGAGCGCCGCGTCGGCCTCGGTCAGCAGGCGGTTCGGGTTGGTCCGCAGGACGGCGCCCGTGGCGCAGGATACGCCGATGCTCGCCGTCACCCGGGCGAATTCGCTGCCGGAATGCGCGATATTCTCCTTGGCCAGGCGCCGCGCGAATTGCTCGGCGACGATCATTGCCCCTTTGGCGCTGGTGTCGGGGAGGAACACCACGAACTCCTCGCCGCCGTAGCGCGCAACGATATCCGCCGGCCGGCTTACGGATTGGCGCAGACACTTGCTGACGACCCGCAGGCATTGGTCGCCGGCGGGATGACCATAGGTATCGTTATAGGCCTTGAAGCGGTCGATATCGACCATCAGCAGGCTGAACGGCGTATTTTTCCGGGCGCTGCCCGCGGTCTCGCGGGCGAAAGCCTCGTCGAAGGCGCGGCGGTTGACCATGCCGGTGAGGCCATCGGTCTCGGCAAGGCTTTTCAGCTGCTCAGCCGACAATCTGAGCGCGATTTCCGCCTGCTTCGTCGCGGTGATGTCGGAGACGACGGCCATCGCCGTGCCGTCTTCGGCAAGCCTTGTCCGGATGCTGCGCCAGTCGCCGTTATGAAGTTGAACCTCTTCGTCCTTGTTGCTGTGCAGGGAAGCAGCGGCGGCCTTGATCCACTCTTCCACGTCCCCTTCCGGGATACCGGGCCGCTCGCCGGTTTCGACGACGCGGCGCAGGATGTCGCTGATATGGGCGCCGACCACGCGGGCCTCTCCGGAGAGCGGAAAGGCATGACGATACTGATCGTTGCAGAAGATGAGAAAACCCTTGCCGTCGTACATGGCGATGCCATCGGACATGCCGGCCATCGCATGCGACAGCAGGTTCTTGCTTTCGCGCAATTCCCGCTCCAGGGCGGTGCGTTCCGTCACATCGCGCGTTACGCCGGCAAGGCCGATCACCCGCCCCTGCTTGTCCCGCAGCGGCACTTTGGAGGCGAGCAGGAATCTGCCTTCGATATATTCGGTGGAATCGATCAGCGGCACCCCGGTGTCTATGACCTGCTGCTCGAGATAATAGAGTTCCTCGGCGAGCGGCCGCGACATCAGATTGAAATCCGACAATCCGGTCATCTCCGCCGTCGTCCTGAAACGGAAGAGGCGGGTCATGTTTTCATTGACGGTGATGAACCGGCTGTTCCGGTCCTTCACATAGAGATAATCGGGCGACTGCGAAAATGCGGTCACCAATATGCTTCGCTCCAGCTCCCATTGCTGGGTCTTCAGCAGAACGAAACCACCCAGAACGGTCGCCAGGCAATTCAATGCGGTCAGGGGAAAACCGACGCCGGCGAGCACATGCGCATTCACCAGGGTGGGAAGCAAAGCCATCGACAGGACCAGCACGACGCCAAGCGCGAGGCTGAGCAGCGCAACGTCCATGAGCTCCGGAGATCTTTTGCGGGTCCAGAAATGACCGGCCAGACCAATGCCGGTCGCGAGGGCCATGGTGATGATCCCGTCGACCATCGCCGCGCCGCCGACGGCAAAACGAAAGGCGATCGCCAGCAATGCGGCAAAGGCCGCGGCGATCGGCCCCCCGAACATGCCGGCCAATGCAAGCGGCGAAAAACGCAGGTCGATATAGATGCCGGGGTGGAATTCAATGGCCAGCAATATGGATCCGACGGAGGCGCCGCCCGCTATGATTCCGAAGGCGATTTTTTCCTGCCGGAAGGATCGGCGCTGAAACTGAATCGAAAAAAGCGCCCAGAGCGAAATGGCCAGGCACACGAAAGAAAGGTTGCCACCGAATTGCGTCCAATTGCCATTCACCGCGCTGGATCCACCTTCCAATACATGTAACGAACTCATCATAGCCGAAACTGGTTTGAGCTTGGTTAAACCGATCTCATGGGGCGGCATGGAATATCGACCAGGCAAGGCTGGCACGCCTGTTATAAGGCATGCTTAACAATCGCCCTCCTCTTCGCCTGGACATGCCCCGCGATGGCGCAATATTGCGTTATTCGGATAGGCCTGCGCGATCGGACTATTATTGCGCGATCAAAAGCCGCTGAGATGCCGATAGTTGCAGCGTGGTCCGCTGCGGGGCCATCCGAAATTCGCGGCGCCCCGCTGTCGAATAAAGGGGCCCGGCGTAGCCGCCGGGCACGTCCGCCGTTACTTGCAAATCGCCCCGGCCAGAAAGCCGCGCATCGCCTCGCCGAAGGGCGGCCGCATCATATATTCCGCCTCCACCATCCTGCTCTGGTGGTAGACGGCGCGGGGATGCGAGAAGGTGAGGAAGCCGAACTTGCCGTGATAGGCGCCCATGCCGGAATGGCCGACGCCGCCGAAAGGCAGACCTTCGGCCGTGACGTGGCTCATGCAGTCGTTGACCGTCACCCCGCCGGAGGTCGTATTGTCGAGAACCCGGCGCTCCTCTTCGCCATCCTGGCTGAAATAATAAAGGGCGAGCGGGCGCGGCTTGGCATTGATGCGGTCGACGACCTCGGCGATATCGCGGTAGGGAATGACCGGCAGCACCGGCCCGAAGATTTCCTCCTGCAGCACCCGCATATCCTCGGCCGTGTCCAGAATGAGGGTCGGGGGGATGCGGTGGGCCGATTGCTGCGAGAAATTCTCCGCCGCCGGATTGATCTCGACGATACGGGCGCCCTTTACCCTCGCATCGTCGATCAGGCCCTGGACGCGGGCATGGTGGCGGGCATTGACGATCGAAGTGTAATCAGGATTTTCCTTCAGCGTCGGATACATCGTGCCGACCGCCGCCACCGCGTGCTCGGCAAAGGCTTCGATGCTTTCCTCCGGCACATAGACATGATCCGGCGCTAGGCAGATCTGGCCGGCATTCAACGTCTTGACGGTCATGACGCGGCGCGCGGCATCCGCCAGATCGGCCGAGCGGCCGATGACGACGGGCGACTTGCCGCCGAGTTCGAGCGTGAGCGGCGTCAGGTTTTCCGCCGCCGCGCGCATGACATGGTGGGCGATCGCCGTGCCGCCGGTGAAGATCAGATGATCGAAGGCAAGTGATGTGAAAGCCGTGCCGGTGGCCGGCCCACCCTGGACGACGGCGATTTCCGTTTCGTCGAAGGCGCGGGTGATCAATTCCGCCATGAGCGCTGACGAAGCCGGCGTCACTTCCGACGGCTTGATCATGGCGCGGTTGCCGGCGGCCAGAATACCGGCAAGCGGCGCGAGCGCGAGCTGATAGGGGAAATTCCAGGGGCTGAGGATGCCCACAATTCCCTTCGGCTGATAGACCACCTCGGCGACCGCATCCGGGAACAGCGCCTCGTGCCGCTCGGGTTTCAGCCATTCGGCCAGATGGGCCTTGGCATATTTCAGCGAACCGACGCAGGTGAAAACATCGAGAAGCAGGCTTGCCTCGACGCTGCGGCTGCCGAAATCCTCCGACAGTGCGGCGGCGATGGCATCCTTATGGTCGACGAGAAGGGCGATGACACGGTCGATACGATCGGTACGGATCTCGATATCAGGCGGCCCGTCCTTCAGGAAGGACGCCCTTTGCCGGGCAAGCAGCGCCTTCATCGCATCGGGGCTGGTATCGGTGGCGATTGGGGTGATGGTGTTCATTGTTTCCTCCCTTGAACGGTATCAGGCGGCCGGCTGGCGCACGATCGGTTTCAGCACGATGCCCTTTTCCGCATCCTCCACCGCCCGGTTGATATCTGCGAAATCATAGAAGGTGACGAGCCTGTCGAAGGGGAAGCGGCCCTGCCGGTGAAGGTCGATCAGCAGAGGGATCAGCACGTCGGGATTGGAATCGCCCTCGACGATCCCGCGCACCCGGCGCCCGCCGGAGAGAATATGGGTGAGATCGAGCGTCAGCGTCGCGCCGTGCGGCGAGGCGCCGACGATGCCGCAGGTGCCGCGCGGCGCCAGCACCCGCACGCATTGATCGATGACGGCGGGCACGCCGGAGGCATCGATCGCATAATCGACGCCGGCGCCGGTCAGCGCAATGATCGCGGCAACGGCATCGTTTGCCTTGCCGTTGACGATATCGGTCGCGCCGAGTTCGGCGGCAAGCGCCAGCCGTGTTTCGTTGACGTCGACGGCGATGATCCTGGAAGCGCCGACAACCCGCGCCGCCATCACCGCGGCAAGACCGACGGAGCCCATGCCGAACACCGCGAGCACTTTTCCCGGTTCGACCTTCAGCGCATTCATGACCGCGCCGGCGCCGGTCTGGATGCCGCAGGCGAGCGGCCCGAGCAGCGCCAGATCCGCATCTCCAGGCACTTTCACGACATTGCGCTCATGGCAGAGCGCGTGGCTGGCGAAGGAAGACTGGCCGAAAATATTGCCGTTCACCCGCTCCCCTCTATAGGAGAGCCCGCTCGAACCATCGGCTCGAGACCCGAAGAAATTGCGCGGGAAGAATTCGTGGCAATAGGTCTCTTCGTGGTCATTGCAGCTCGGGCAATGACCGCAGGAATTGAAGGTCATGACCACGTGATCGCCCGGGACCACCTTGGCCACGCCCGGCCCGACACGCTCGACGATTCCGGCACCTTCATGGCCGAGCACCACCGGCTGCGGCACCGGCAGGTGCTGGTCGCGCATGACGATATCGGTGTGGCAGATCCCGGTCGCCACGACACGAACCAGGATCTCCCCCTCGCGCGGCTCCTCCAGATCGAGGCTTTCCAGCGAAAACGGCATATGCGGCGCACGCGCCACCGCGGCATGGATCTTCATTCTATCCTCCTCCCGATGATTTAGCTGCGAACGGCCCGGCCATGCCGGGCCTGATCTCAGCGGCTGCGCTTGTAGGCGCCGAGCCCCGGCTGATAGGTCTTGTCGTCGAGGAACTGCTTCAGCCCCTCGTCGCGCCCTTTGGTCTTGTCGAGAAACAGCATCTGCTCCAGCTTGGCGTAGATGTAATCGTCGGCGAGATCCCATGGCAGGTCGCGCACGCGCTTGTAGGTGTCCTTGGCGGCCTTCAGCGTCACCGGATTCTTTTCGAGCAGGCCGGCGCAGATCTTGCGGACGCGGGTTTCGAGCTCGGCGAGCGGCACGGCCTCGTTGACGAGGCCCATTTCGGCGGCCTTGCGCCCGCCGAACAATTCGCCGGTCATGATGTAGTAGAGCGCGTCGCGATGGCGCATCACCTCGGCAACCGCGCGGGTGACGTTGCCGCCCGGCAGAATGCCCCAGTTGATTTCGGAAAGGCCGAAATTCGCCTCTTCGGCGGCGATGGCGAGATCGCAGGACACCAGCGGCGTGAAGGCGCCGCCGAAGCACCAGCCGTTGACCATGGCGATCGTCGGCTTTTCGAAATACATCAGCCGGCTCCACCAGCCGCCGGACTGGCGCCGCGCCTTCAGCGTCGCATTCCGCGGCTTGTCGTCATTGTCGCGGAAATATTCCTTCAGATCCATGCCGGCGGACCAGGACTCGCCAGCGCCGCGCAGCACCAGGACACCGCAGCGCTCGTCGCCCTCGAGTTCGTCGAGCACCTCCAGCATCCGGGCATTCAAGGCCGGGTTCATCGCATTGCGCTTTTCGGGACGGTTGAGGGTCACGAAAGCGATGCCGTCATCGAATTCGACCAGAACCGGCGATTTCATATCAGTCATAAGTTTACTCCATTGGTTTCGGCATTGAATGCCGGGGCCGCTTGTCAGGCCTGTCGTTGAAGGGTTTCGTCGGAATGCAGCTGGCGCAGAACATGTTTCTGCACCTTGCCGGAGGCGGTGCGGGGAATGGTCTCGACGAAGAGGATGCGCGCCGGACGCTTGAAGGCGGCGAGCCTTGCGGCACAGTGGCCGGCGATCGCCTCGTCCGTGGCCGCGGCACCCGGCCGCAGCACGACATAGGCGATGCCGCATTCGCCCCATTTGACGTCGGGAATGCCGACAACCGCGACGTCGAGAATATCGGGATGGCTTGCGAGTGCCGCTTCGACCTCGGCGGGGTAAACATTCTCGCCACCGCTGATATACATGTCCTTCAGCCGGTCGACGATGCGATAGAAACCGTTGGCTTCGCGCCGGCCGAGATCGCCGGTGCGGTACCAGCCGTCGGTGAAGGCGGCAGCGGTTTCCCGCGGCTTGTTCCAGTAGCCCGGCGTCACCGCCGGCCCGCGCAGCCAGAGTTCGCCGATCTCGCCTTCGCCGACATCGCGACCAGCCTCATCGACGATGCGGATGTCAAGCAGCGGCGCCGGCAGACCGACGCTGCCGGGATTGTCCTGCACCGCGCGCCGGTCGATCGGCACATGCAGCACGGTTCCCGCCTCGCTCATGCCGTAGCCATTGACCAGCGCCACGCCGTCGCCGAGATAGCTTTCGATCAGCGCCTGCGTCAGCGGCGCGCCGCCGACAAAGAGCGCATGCAGGCCGGAAAGAGCCGCGGCGCTATAGGCGGGATCGCTCCGCAAGGCGAGCGCGATCTGCGGCACGGCGAAATAGTGGGTGATGGCGCGCTGCCGGTCGGCAAGGGCCGCAAGCGTGCGGGCCGGCGTGAAGCGGTCGGAGACGACGAGCGTGCCGCCGAGCATCAATGTGGTGCGCGCCACCGCGATCAGCCCGATCGTATGGAAGAACGGCAGGTCGCACAGAGCGACCGATCCCGGGCCGATCTCGCCGACGAAGGAAAAATTAACGGCGGCGAAAAAGGCGTTGCGGCGGGTGATGACGACGCCCTTCGGCTGTCCCGTCGTGCCTGACGTATAGAGCAGCACGCAAGGCCGATCGGCATCGGCGGGCATGGGCTCCGCCGGGAGGCTCGCCTCGATCCGGGCGGCAAGCCCGCCCGGGCCATCGGCCGTCGAGATCGCCGCCATGTCGGGAACCGCCTCCGCAAGGCTCGCCGCGGCCGCCGAAAACTCCTCATCGCAGACCAGAAGCGCCGGCGCGCAATCGGCCAGGATCGGCCGAAGCTCGGCGGCGTTGAGACGCCAGTTGAGCGGCACGTAGATGGCGCCGGCGCGCTGGCAGGCAAAGGCAAACACGATCGAATCCAGCGAATTGCGCGCCAGCATGGCGACACGCGCCCCGTCCCGCCGCGCTCCGAGCATAGCGCCGAGGAAGCCGGCGCAGCGGGCAATCCGCACATCGAGTTCGGCATAGGTCAGCTGCCGGCCGGTGGCGATCTCGAACAGAGCCTGACGATCCGGCGCGACGCGGGCGCGGTAAAGGATCGGATCATCCGTCACCAGTCCGCAATCCGCCGACGAAGCCATCCCGGAAAAGGAATGCGCCATTTTCTCCTCCCATGCCGCCGCTCCTCCGCGGCAGGCATCAAATTTGTATGCAACACATACTAATATCTTTTTCCGGTGAGATGCAAGAGGCTGTTTTCGACAAATCCTGGTGCTCGAGGGAGCACGGGAAATTTCCCAACGGGGATATTGACTAACCCGCTGATTTTGATGGTTATGGCGCCTGAACGAAGCGAGACGAATGATGGCCGCAAAACCACCGCAGGACGAAATCGAGGCCGAGGAGGCTTCCGCAGCGCCGCC
Source organism: Rhizobium sp. BT03 (assembly GCF_030053155.1). NCBI lineage: Bacteria > Pseudomonadati > Pseudomonadota > Alphaproteobacteria > Hyphomicrobiales > Rhizobiaceae > Rhizobium > Rhizobium sp. BT03. Next base: position 31,771 of record NZ_CP125641.1, on the reverse strand, counting down.
GCTCGACGTCGGCCGGCTCGGCAATCTCCTCGGATTTCACCTGCGCATGGCGCATGTGGCGATCTATCGCGACTTCGCCGAAACCATGGAGGAGCTCGGGCTGACGCAGAAGCAGCTCGCGGTGATGGAACTTATCGCGGGCAATCCGGGCGCATCGCAGATCGACCTTGCCAATACGCTCGGCACCGACCGCGCCACGATGATGGCCCTAGTCAACCGGCTGGCAGCCCGGGACTTCGTCGAACGCCATCCTTCCGCGGCCGACCGCCGGCGCCAGGAGCTGCATCTGACGAAGGCCGGGCGCGCGATGCTCGCGCGGGCGCGCAAGCTGATCGACACGCATGAACAGCGTTTCATCGACCGGTTTTCATCGGACGAAATGGATGGGCTGCTGGCGGCGCTGAAGCGGATTTACAAGGGCGGTTGAATCCCGCTTTTGTTTGGGAAGCAGCAGCGTCCAGGCCGATAGATTTCTATTGGGAAACTCCCGTGTTATGATCCCGGTCCTGGCGTCGTCCGCCGTGGGTTCTGCACACGGAGACTTGTCTTATGAGCGAAATGGACGTGCTTTTTGCCACCCTGCGACAGGCGGCTGACCCGCAGGCGGTCGAGTGCATCGAAAACGTCGTCAAACATGGCTCGGATCGCGATCTCAATCGCATCAATGCGCTGGCCTTCGCCGAAAAACATCATCTCGATGAAGAGAAAACGATCGCGGCGCTCCTGCATGCGGCCCGCATCGGCGCGTTCGAGATGACCTGGAATGTGCTTTGCCCCGGATGCGGCGGCGTCCTCGACAGCGGCGCAACGCTGAAAGGGGTCGTCCAGGACACCTACCATTGCGCGCTGTGCGCGGCCGGATACGAACCGACGCTCGACGAGATGGTCGAGGTGACGTTCACGGTCAGCCCGCGTGTGCGCAGGATCGGCGCCCATGACCCAGATCTTTTGCCGCCGCTCGAATACTACCGCCAGATCTTCTTCAGCTCCGGCGTCGACCTGCCGGAGGACCTGGAGGCGCGGTTCGAACGCATCCTGCTGGAGATGATCGAGCTGGCGCCGGGCGAGAAGGCTTTCGTCTCTTTAAAACTGCCGGCGCAATTCGTCATCATCTTCGATGCGGTCACGCACTCGGCGCAGTTCATCGACGTCAAGGGGGAGCCCACCGACGAACGTCAAAACCTGTCGATGGTCATCAGCCGCGCGCATGCGCTGAACGAAACCCTCACCCTGCGTCCCGGGCTGCTGCGGCTCACTCTCGAAAACCACACCGATCGCAGAGTGGTGCCGAATGTCTGCATCGCAGGCGATGACCTGCACGACCTGCTGGGCCGCAGGCGGCCGTTTCTCACAGCCAAACGTCTGCTGACCAATCAGAGTTTCCGGGACATCTATCGGACCGACACGCTCGACGTCGACCAGCGCCTCAAGATCACCAGCCTGACTTTCCTCTTCACCGACTTGCGCGGCTCGACCGCGCTCTACGAGCGCGTCGGAGATCTTGCCGCCTTCGATCTGGTGCGGGCGCATTTCAGGGTCCTGCACGAGATCGTCGCCACGGAGGCCGGAGCAGTGGTGAAGACCATCGGCGATGCCGTGATGGCGACCTTTCCGAGCCCGGACCGCGCGGTGGCGGCAGCACTCAGAATGCGCGAGGCGATGCTTCGGCTGAATGCCGAACACGGCAGCGACGATCTCCTGCTGAAGATCGGCATCCATGAGGGACCATGCCTCGCGGTCAACCTGAACGACCGGCAGGACTATTTCGGCCAGACCGTCAATATCGCCTCCCGCGTCCAGGGCCTTGCCGACCCCAATGTGATCATGACGACGGAGGCGATCGTCGGCGATATCAAGGTTTCAGAAATCCTGCACGACAGCGGCATCAGCTCCGCCTCCCGGATGGCGGAGCTTCAAGGCATCGGGCGGGAGGTCAGGATCTTCGCGCTGTCGTGAGGTTGGTCTTCTCGTCGAGGTCCGCTCAAAAGGCCGGTCGGGTCCTTTCCCGAGAGCAGACGTTCCCTCGGTGCGAGTTTCCCGACCCGCGCTACTCGCCTAGGCCGGAAAGCAATTCGTCGAGCTGCTCCAACTGTTCCGGCAATGCGGCCGCCGAGCCCTGCAATGCTTCCTCAAGCGCCTCCTTGGATGGATAGACTTCGTGGAAAATCAGGAGCGTCTTCCCGCCTTGGTCCTCGAAGGTCACGGTCGTGATCGCGCCCTCTTCGCCCTCGTCGTTGGTCCAGACAATGCGTTCGTTCGGCACCACCTCGAGATACTTGCCATGGAAGGCCATGGTGTCCGAACCGCCGGCACCGAATTCCAGCCGATATTTGCCGCCGGTACGGACGTCCATATCGCACGATACGAGCGAAATGCCGGATACCGATTTTGGCACCCACCAGCGCTGGAACAGCTCGGGCTGGCTCCACGCCCTGTAAACCATGCTCGGCGGCGCATTGAATATCCGCGTTACCAAGAGTTCGCGATCCCCTCTGCGTTCGACTGACGTGCGGTTCTGCGCACCAGCTGCACCGTTACCTTGCTCAGTCATCGCTTCCCTCCAGGTTCATTTCGTTGATGATTTCGTCCAATGCTTCGAAGCGGGCCTCGAAGAGCTTGCGATGCGCCTCGATCCACTCGGCCTCCGCCTGGAGGCCGCGTTTCCCAAGCGTGCAGGTTCTCACCCGTCCGACCTTCTGCGTGACGACGAGCCCCGCCCGCTCGAGAACCTGGACATGCTTCTTCATGCCGGTCAGCGTCATCTGGAACTTATCCGCGAGACTGGTGATCGACGCGTCCCCTCGCCCAAGCTGATCTATGATGCCGCGGCGGGTCGCATCGGACAGCGCCGCAAACGAGAGATCGAGAGGAGAACCTAAATACTGAACCATATGGTTCAGTGTATAACCTGCTCGCGCAGGAAGCGCAAGCATCCCGAACTTTCCTTGCTGTAGACCGCACGCGGCGGCAGCAGAAAATCGTCTGGCGCGCGCCGACAGCTGCAGAAATGCTACTGCCGAGCTTCAGGTGAGGTGAGCGAGGATATCGTCGACGACACTTGGGACGGTATTCGCCGTGTCGATATGATTGCCGGCAGGAAGATACTCCCGGCTACGATGGTAGCGCAGTACCAGGGCCCGCTCGGCCGGCTCGAAGCCCGGCTCGTTCGGGCGCCCATCCAGTCGTCGGTTCAACGTCTCAACGTCGATGTCGAGCACGAAAACCTTATCGAACAGGTCCAGGAATTTGTGGAAATTGCGCGAACCGCCACAAAAGAACGTGGCAGGATGGCTGGTGTCGGCAGCGATTGCTCGGACCTTGTCGACAGGCCAGATCCAGTGAGCGTATCCCCAGGCGATGCGGTCTGCCTCTGCTGGTGGTCCTGCGAGCGCCTGGCCTGTCTCGGGGTCGCCGACATAGGCCAAAACGCGGTCACCATGGACGACATGGTAGCCCCGCCGCTCCAGTTCGGTAGCCACAGACGTCTTTCCAGTCCCCGAGCCGCCTTCGATCAGATAGTTCTTGATGCCCATGGGCCCTCTTTATCACGGCCTTCAATACGGTGAGAAGACACTCTACCCGGGTGCGCTCAGCCAACGAACTCACCTGATCAAGGCCGCCATTCCACCCCATGCGGGGGATTAGATCACGAATTCCTCCTCGTACGTCCGCGGCTCCGGAACGACCGTAACCTCCACCGGAACGATCCAATTGGCCGCGTAGCTCTCGCAGTCGGAACGCGGGAGGTCGGGCTGCACACCCCCCGCCGCATCGATCGCGCGACATCGCAGTATATATCGCCCCACTTCTTTAGGGGTCCACATGTACTCCCATAAGCGCCATGCAAAGGGACGTTCTGTTTCGAGGAGCCTTCCCTCGCGCCAGCCCCTGCCATCTCCGGTGCAGACCTGCACCTGCCGGACAACAGCCTCTCCACTCCAGGCGGCTCCGAAAATCCGGTACGGTTGGCCGGCGATGAGACGCGCACCCTGTACGGGACGCGCGATCTGCGCTTTGACCTCCATCTCCGCGAGGGGGACCAGCCTGGGTTCCCCGAGGCTGCGCTCCCAACGGAAATAGTCGCGCGCCTGCCAGTAGCCAAGGAACGGTTGCTCCACAACCGTGATATCAGTGATCCACTTGACCCAAGCCATGCCGAACCAGCCACCCACGACCGCGCGTAGCGGGTAGCCGTGATCGCGCGTCAACGGCTCCTCATTCATCGAATAGGCAAGGATCGTGCCGTCAGCGATGGCCTTTTCAAGCGGTAAACTGCGCGCAAAAGCGATGGGGCCGGGAGAAGCCGTTTTCTTGTTCGTGTCGACGACGCCGCTGTCTGCGCCTACGAGCAGAACCTCACATGCGGTTGGCTTAACGCCCGCCATTTCCAAAATCTCGCGCAGAAGAACACCTGTCCACGCGGCATTGCCGACGGCTCCGTTCTGCCACTGCAACCCCTCCTTCGGCGGCACATAGTAGACGCGCCCATTCCCTGCGCACTCGACGACGGCGGTCAAAGTCGTGCTCCGCATCGCCTTGATGCTGTCGAGGTCAAGTTCGATCGGCCGCTCCACCGCCCCGCCAACGCGCAATCTCCAGTCTCGCGCATCGAGGTCCGGCGACGGGAAATGGTTCCGCACGAAGAACAGCTCGGTTGGGATCAGCCAATCGGAAAGTGACGCAAACGGAAACTCGATGTTTGGTGGGGATTTCTGTCGAACTATTAGACTGGGTTGCTCTGGTGTCGGCATCGTCCTTGTCTCCCCTTCCAAGAGCACAATGTTGGCACTCGGTCGCGCGAATTCCGGTTCGATCACACCGCCCCTCGCAGTGCGTCTGTCGCGTTCCGTCTTCGGCCCCATCCTAGCACATACCGCACGTTCCTCGGATCGACCTCGAACGGCAGCAAAGGGCCCGAATGCTGCTATAGGCCCACGTCTCTTTCGCGCCCCTTGTCGTTCAGGCACTACTGCTGGAGAAGACCAGCAACATATTGTTGGCGGGCATCTCGATCGTCTCGCGGAGATTAAGTCCAGCGGCCTGACCCGCTTGCTCAAGATCAGCGATATCACGCACACCCCAGGATGGGTTGCGCTCCTTTAGAGCCGCGTCGAAAGCAGCGTTCGAGGGGGCGTTGTGTGCCCCGTCGCGCATGAATGGGCCGTAGAGAAGAAGAAGCCCACCAGCGTGAAGCAAACGGCCAGCTCCTGCGAACAATCCTAAGCTTGCCGCCCATGGCGCGATATGGATCATATTGATCGACACGATGACGTCAAAATGCCCGGTTTGTTCGACGCCCCATTGTCCTGAGCAGACATCAATATCCCGCGGTGCCAGCACATTCTTCAGCCCTGCGAATTTGATCCAGCTAGACGTGCTGGTGCGGGCGTCGGCATCCGGATCGCTCGGCTGCCAGGTGAGGTTGGGCATTGCTCCCGCAAAACACACGGCGTGCTCGCCGGTCCCGCATCCAATCTCCAGCACGGCGCCACGTGTTGGAAGGACACGTTTTAGGACCGCGAGGATCGGCGCCGAATTTCGCGCAACGGAAGGTGAGAATATGCGCTGGTCGGCGCTTACGTCGCGCTGTTCCAGCGCAACAGACGAACGGTTCTTCTCTGGGGGCATTGACCTTGAATCCCCTTTGGGCGACGTCTCCCACCTTATAGCTGAAATGATGGGACTGAAACCAAGCATTTCGGACTTACGAAGGGGTCGTCGGCGTGTGCGTTCGGCCGAAGGGGACCGAATGTCCACTTCGCGTCAGATCGCCCGCTAGGCTCAAGGTCTGCTTTCGAAAATCGGAGCTCGGAAGCCGTCGTTCACCCGATCCGTTGTGACGGTTACAATTGGCGCATTGCAGTCCTCCATCTCTTGGGGCTTCCCTATCAATGTGATTTGCGATCCAAGACCGGCAAATTCCAGCTTTGACCAATGAGCCCTGAGCCTAAGGCCAGTCGGCATAGCCTGAGGAGAGCATGCCGTTTTCCGAGCCGGCCGACGCGCGGGCGATGTCGCGGTAGCCGGCGGGGGAAAGACCGGTCTTGCGTTTGAAGAAATGGCTGAAATAGGTCGGATCGCGAAAGCCGAGGCTGTCGGAGATTTCCTGGATATTGCGGGCCGAGCGTTCCAGTCTGAGTTTTGCCTCCTGCACCACGCGCTCATGCAAAAGCTGGATCGGCGAGCGGCCGAGTCCCCTTTGGCAGATCGAATGAAGCCGGTCGGCGGTGACGCCCAGTTCAGCGGCATAGTCGCTGATCGGCCGATGCCGGCGGAAGCCGGCCTCGACCAGTTGCCGATATCGCTGCAGGATCGATCCGGTTTCGCCCTGCCCGCGCGGCTCGCTTCTCTCGCCTTCTGAACCGCGCCAAAGCGTCATCAGGATCAGCCGCATATAGGCCGATGCCACCATCCAGGAGGAACGGGAGGGATCGGCGAGTTCCCGCACGAAGCCTGAAATCAAGGGACTGATTTCAGCGACCAACAGGGGATCCAGTGCCTCGACCGGCTTGCGCTGCTCGGTGAAGATGCGCAGAGAATAGGATTCCACCTTGTCGCCGATCGCATCGACCATGACCTGCGCCGAGGCGCCGACGAGATGGGCCGCGGTTCCGGCGGAAATCGACAGGTCGCAGCGGGCCTGCGGCGGCAGGAAGGCAAGCAGCGGTCCCTGCAGCGAGCGATCTTCACCGCTGTCAAAGTGCAGTTCGGCCCGCCCCTCCCCGAGCAGAAGGAAATGGTAGAAATCGGCATAAAGCCCTTTTTGAAGACGGATGCGCCGATGCGACAGCGACGGCGCATGCCACTCGCCCCTGGCATAATGATGAATGCCACCGTCCGTCGCCAATGCCTCTCCTCCGCTCGCCTCAAACATTGCCGCAATCGCCGGATAATTACAATATTAACCCAATAAGTCGCATTCCATCCGCAATTGATCGGCGTAACCTTATCGTCATCAGCCTTTGGGAGGAGGCATTCCGATAGACGCGGCAACGCTGAGACAGCCTTCGGGCTGCTGCGTCCGCTCGTCTTCTCCCCATGGCAACAATGCGGGGTGAAACGGTGTTTTCGGCAAAGCTGATGATCAACAACGAGGCGATGGAGGCTTCCGAAGGGGCCACCTTCGAACGTATCGATCCGCTGACCGGCGATGTCGCAACGGTCGCCTCGGCAGGATCGGTCGTCGACATGACGCGGGCAGCGAACGCTGCCGCGGCCGCCTTTCCCGACTGGTCGCAGACCGGCCCCGGCGAACGGCGCCGGCTGCTGAATGCCGCAGCGGATCTGCTGGAGGCCCGCACGCCGGAGCTTATTGCCGCCATGACCGGCGAAACCGGCGCCACCGCGCAATGGGCGGCGATCAATTGCGGGCTCGGCGCCGATATCCTTCGCGAGGCGGCGGCGATGACCACGCAAATCACAGGCGAGCTCATTCCGTCAGGTATTCCCGGCAGCCTCGCCATGGCCGCGCGCCAGCCGGCCGGCGTCTGCGTCGGCATCGCCCCCTGGAATGCGCCGGTCATTCTCGGCGCCCGCGCCGTCGCCATGCCGCTTGCCTGCGGCAACACGGTCGTCCTGAAAGCCTCGGAGCTCTGCCCGAAGACCCATGGCCTGATCGGCGACATCATGCGCGATGCCGGTTTCCCGCGCGGCGTCGTCAATGTCGTCTCCAATGCGCCGGGCGATGCCGCCGCCGTCGTCGATGCCCTCATCGCCCATCCGGCCGTGCGCCGCATCAACTTCACCGGCTCCACCCGCGTCGGCAGGATCATCGCAGAAAGCGCGGCAAGGCATCTGAAGCGCTGCCTGCTCGAACTCGGCGGCAAGGCACCGTTCATCGTGCTTGCCGACGCCGATATCGACGAGGCGGTCAGCGCCGCCGCCTTCGGCGCCTTCATGAACCAGGGCCAGATCTGCATGTCGACCGAGCGGATCATCCTGATGGACGAGATCGCCGACCACTTCGTCGGCAAGTTCGGGACGAAAGCCACGACCCTCGTCGCAGGCCACCCCGGGGAAGGCAACACGCCGCTCGGCACGCTGATCAATGCCGAGGCCGTGCGCCGCGTCAGATCGCTGATCGACGACGCCCTGCAGAAGGGCGCAGTGCTCGTCTGCGGCGGCGAGGCCCACGGCACGCTGATGGATGCGACCGTCATCGACCACGTGACGCCGGCCATGCGCATCTACCGCGAGGAGAGCTTCGGCCCGGTCGCTGCGATCATTCGCGTCGGCAGCGTCGATGAGGCCGTGACGGTTGCCAACGACAATGAATACGGGCTTTCGGCGGCGGTTTTCAGCGCCGATGTCAATGCGGCGCTTGCCGTCGCCATGCGGCTCGAATCCGGCATCTGCCACATCAACGAGGCCACGGTTTCCGACGAGCCGCAGATGCCGTTCGGCGGCGTCAAATCGAGCGGCTACGGCCGCTTCGGCGGCAAGGCGGCGATCGACGAATTCACCGAGCTCCGATGGGTCACCATGGCATCGGGAAAACGGCAATACCCGATCTGAACAGCAGGTCGGCCGGAATGAACAGGAAAACGGGCGGGAGGCCCGCATCGAGAGGGAGGAATGATTTCATGAGCGGAAAATTCAACGCGGCGATACTGACCCGCCGGTCTTTCATCGCGTCGGCTGCGGCAGGCAGCGCGGCATTGGCGCTTTCCGGCCGCACGGCTTTCGCTGAGAGCGATACGCTGAAGGTCGGCTTCATCAGTCCGCGCACCGGCCCGCTCGGCGGATTCGGCGAGACGGACGGTTATGTTCTCGACCTCGCACGCAAGGCGCTGGCGAACGGCCTGCAGGCTGGCGGCAAGACCTGGAAGGTCGAGATCCTCGACCAGGACACCCAATCCGACCCCTCGCGCGCCGGCCAACTGGCGAAGGACCTGATCAACAACCAGGCGATCGACTTGATGCTCGCTGTCTCGACGCCCGAAACCATCAATCCGGTGGCCGACGCCTGCGAAGCGGCAGGCATTCCCTGCCTGTCCACGGTCATGCCCTGGGAAGCCTGGTATTTCGGCCGCGGCGCCAAGCCGGGCGCGCCCTCGCCGTTCAAGTGGACCTATCATTTCGGCTTCGGCGTCGAAGAGTTCCACAAGGCCTATGTCTCGCAGTGGAACCTGATCGAGACCAACAAGAAGGTCGGCGTCATGTATCCCAACGATGCCGACGGCAATGCGATCCGCGCCCATCTGGCGCCCGCACTTGCCAAGGCCGGCTTCACCATCGTCGATCCCGGCGCTTACGAAACCGGAACCACCGATTTTACGGCGCAGATCGCCCTTTTCCGGCAGGAGGGTGTCGAGATCTTCAACTCCTTCCCGATACCGCCCGATTTCGCCGCCTTCTGGCGTCAGGCCGCACAGCAGGGTCTCACCCAGCAGATCAAGATCTGCCAAGTGGCCAAGACAGGCCTGTTTCCCTCCGACATCGAGGCGCTCGGCGATCTCGGCATGAACATCGGCAGCGCCGCCTACTGGCACAAGGCCTTCCCCTATAAATCCACGCTGACCGGCGTCTCCGGAACCGAGCTTGCCGACGGCTATGAAACGGCAAGCGGCAAGCAGTGGACGCAGCAGCTCGGCGCCAGCCTGGCGCTTCTCGATGCCGGTTTCGATGCGCTGAAGGCGAGCAGCGACGTCAAGAGCAAGGAAGCCGTCGCCAAGGCGATCGCCACGCTGAAAACCACGACGATCGCCGGCAAGGTCGACTTCACCAGCGGCCCGGTCGCCAACGTTTCGCCCGGGCCGATCATCGGCACGCAATGGGTGAAGGCGGCCGAGGGCTCGAAATTCGCGCTCGACTATGTCGTCACCGAAAACGCCACCGACCCCAATGTCCCGGTCGGCGCCAAGCTCATCGCTTATAACGGGTAACGCACGGTGCAGCAGCTAGCTCAAAATCGGCCGGGAGGAGCCTTTCTCTCGGCCAAAGGGATCCACAAGCAGTTCGGGGCGCTCGTCGTTCTGGAGAACCTGGATTTTTCCATGGGCGATGGCGATGCCATCGGCATTGTCGGGCCGAACGGCGCGGGCAAGACGACGCTGCTCTCCGTACTGGCCGGCGCCTTCCCGCCAAGTGCCGGAACCATCACCTTCGACGGCGTCGATGTCACCGGCCGGACGGCGGCGGAACGCTGCCGTTCCGGGCTGGTGCGGACCCATCAGGTGCCCAAACCCTTCAGCGGCATGACGACCTTCGAAAATGTCTTCGTCGCCGCATCGCACGGCCATGCAGCAAACCGCGACGAAGCCTATGAGCGTGTGGTGGATTCGCTTTCGCTCTGCGGCATGCTCGGGGTGGCCAACCGCCCGGCCGACACGCTCGGCCTTCTCGATCGCAAACGCCTGGAGCTTGCCCGCGCACTCGCCACGCAGCCGCGGCTGCTGCTGCTCGACGAGATCGGCGGCGGCCTGACCGATGGCGAGGCAAGTGAACTCGTCGAAACCATCCTCGAATTGCGCCGCCGCGGCATCGGCATCGTCTGGATCGAGCATATCGTCCATATCCTGCTGCAGGTGGCGGAACGGCTGATCTGCATGGACGCCGGCAGGATCATCGCCGATGGCGAGCCGAAAGCGGTCATGAGCAACGCCGAAGTGGTCAAGGCCTATCTCGGAGGGACGCCGGCATGAGCCTCCTTTCCATCCGCAATCTCGACGTCCGCCACGGCCTTCTGCAGGCGGTGCGCGGGGTCAGTTTCGATATCGCCAAGGGCGAGGTGCTGGCGCTGGTCGGGGCCAACGGCGCGGGCAAGACGACGCTGCTGAGATCGATCGCCGGCGCCCACCTTCCCTCCTCCGGGCACGTTCTTCTCAACGATGAGGACCTGGCCTCCGTGCCTTCCCATAAGAGGATCGCCAAGGGCATCGCTTTGGTGCCGGAAGGCCGACGGCTGTTTTCGCAGATGACCGTCGAAGAGAACCTGCTTCTCGGAAAGAGCTGCGGCCGCAAGGGCGAGTGGAGCATCGATCGTGTCCTCGACGCCTTCCCGAACCTGAAGCCCCGCCGCCATGCCAAAACCGGGCATCTCTCGGGCGGCGAACAGCAGGCGACCGCGATCGGCCGGGCGCTGATGAGCAACCCGGATATTCTGCTGCTGGATGAAGTCTCGCTCGGGCTTTCGCCTCTGGTCGTCGACCGCGTTTATGCCCAGCTGCAGGCATTGCTGACCTCGGGAACGACGATCGTGCTCGTCGAGCAGGATCTTGCCCGCGCCATGAGCGTCGCAAGCCGTGTCGTCTGCATGCTGGAAGGACGCGTCGTCCTCGATAGGCCGGCCACCGCCGTCACCCGCGAGCACGTCACTCAGGCCTATTTCGGGCTGCATCGGGCCGCCGGCGAAAGGAGCCCATCATGATCAACTCCCTTATCCAGGGCATCCTGCTCGGCGGCTATTACGCCGTCATCGCCTGCGGCCTGTCCTTCATGTTTTCAGTCATGCGGATCATCAATCTCGCGCATGGCAGCCTGGCGGTCGCGGCCGCCTATGGGCTGTGGCTGCTCGCCGCCAAGGCCGGCATTCCACCTTTCGCCGGGCTGCTGATCGTGCTGCCGGTCATGGCGGCGATCGGCTGGCTGCTGCAGCGCTTCATTCTCGAACGCAGCGCCCGCGGCGGCACGCTGCTGCCGATCCTCACCACCTTCGGCCTGTCGATCGTCATCGACAACCTGCTGTTCGAACAGTTCGGCGCCGATACCCGGTCGCTCGCGCCCTTCATCGGCAACCTGTCCTATGCATCCTGGCAGCTGCCGGGCCACATCTTCGTCGGCAAGCTCGCCGTGATGATGATGGTGACGGCGGTCCTCGTTGTCGGCGCGCTGCAGTTTTTCCTCAGCCGTTTTGCGCTCGGCCGCGCCATCCGCGCCACGGCCGAAGACCCCGATACGGCAGGGCTGGTCGGCATCGACGCGCGGCGGGTCAATGCCGTCGCCACCGCCATCACCATGGTGACGATCGGGATTGCCGGCGCCTTTCTCGGTATGCGGGCGACCTTCAGCCCCTATGCCGGCGGCCCGCAGCTTCTCTTCGCCTTCGAGACGGCCGTCATCGGCGGAGCCGGATCGCTCTGGGGCACGCTTGCCGGCGGCATCGTGCTCGGCCTTGCGCAATCGCTCGGCGCGCAGTTGCACCCGCAAGGCTTCCTGATCGGCGGCCATGCCGTGTTCCTGCTCGTTCTTTTCGTCAGGCTGTCCCGCTTCGGCATGCCTCAACTCGACAAGCTCGGCGCGTTCCTCAATTTTCGCGCCCGTCTTCGGAGCCCGACATGACATTCGTCTCCAACGGAATATCGATAGAACGCTGGACAAGGGCCTCGCGGCTGGCGCTCGGCTCGATGGCGGCGGTGCTGGCGCTCCTGGCGCTCGCCCCCGCCGTGCTCGGGGCCGGCGCGATCGACAGGCTGACGGCCCTCTTCATCTATGTGATCCTTGCGGCCATGTGGAATGCGCTCGCCGGTTTCGGCGGGTTGGTGTCGGTCGGCCAGCAGGTGTTCTTCGGCCTCGGCGCCTATTTCACCATTCGGCTCGCTGATGCCGGGCTCGACCCCTTCGTCTCGGTCTTTGCCGCCGCGATCGTGACCGGCGCTCTGTCGATCCCGCTCTCGCTGTTCATGCTGCGGCTGAAGGGCGGCGAGTTCGCGATCGGCATGTGGGTCGTGGCTGAACTCGCGCATCTGCTCGTCAACCTCGACCGGCTGATCCAGGGGGAAACCGGAACCTCGCTGATCTCGCTCAACCTCTATGACAGCGGCATGCGGCGGGCGACGATCTACTGGCTGGCGCTGGCGTCCATGGCGGCCCTGCTCGGCGCTCTCTTCATGCTGATGCGCAGCCGCGCGGGCGCCGCCATGCAGGCGATCCGCGACAATGAGGAGGCGGCGACCTCGGTCGGCGTGCGGGTGACCGCGACCAAGAGGCTGCTCTTCGTGCTCGCCGCCTTCGGCATTGCGATTGCCGGCGGCCTGTGGCTGGCGACGGCCACCACCTTCCAGCCGAAGACCTATTTCAGCGTCCAGTGGACGGCCTACATGATCTTCATGGTACTCGTCGGCGGAATCGGCAAGTTCGAGGGCGCGATCCTCGGCGCCATCCTGTTCTTCGTCATCGAGACCGTCTTCGGAGGCGCCGGCGTCTGGTACCTGATCGGCCTCGGCGCCACCGCCCTGATTTTCTCCCTCTATCTGCCGCGCGGCCTCTGGGGCGAAATCGAGCGCCGCTTCGATTTTCAGCTTCTGCCGGTCGGCTACCGGCTGAAACTGCCCGGTCCCACCAAGATCAAATGGAAGGAATGAGCCGGTTTGCTTGCCGGACTCTCCAGCGAAAGGTGACGTTCATGCTTTTTGGTAAAACAATCCTGGTGACCGGCGTGGCCTCCGGCATCGGCGCCCGTACGGCGGAACTGGCCGGCCAGATGGGCGCCGAGGTCATCGGTGTCGATGTGCGCGAACCGGCCGGTGGAAGTGCCGCCTTCATCAAGGCCGATCTGTCCACGCCATCGGGCGTCGCCGAGATCGTTGCACGGCTCCCGGCGCGTCTCGATGCGCTCGCCAATGTCGCCGGCCTCTCCGGCAGCACCGGTGTCGTCTCGACGCTCGCCGTCAATTTCTACGGTCTGCGCGCCCTGTCGGAGGCCGTGGCGCCCCGACTGCGCGAAGGCAGCGCCGTCGTCAACGTCGCCTCGATCGCCGGTTACGGCTGGCGGGCCAATCTCGCGCGGGCAAAGTCGCTGACCTCGATCGAGGGCTTTCCCGATGTCGCGGCGATCGTTGCCGAACATGGTCTCACGGACGAGCAAGCCTACCCGCTCTCCAAGGAGCTGCTGCTGCTCTGGACCATGCGCGCGGCCCACCAGCCGCTGTTCAAGCAGCGTGGCATCCGCGTCAATGCGGTGAGCCCCGGGCCGGTGGAAACGCCGATCCTCAAACAGTTCCGCGCCGTGCTCGGCGACGCCAGGGTCGACAGCGACATCACCCGCGTCGGCCGCGCCGGCACCGCCGCCGATATTGCGCCCGCCGTGCTCTTCCTCTGCTCGGATGGCGGACGCTGGATCAACGGCGCCAATCTTGCCGCCGACGGCGGCCTCGAAGCATCCATCAATGCCGACGTCCTCGGCTTCTAGTCATTCTCAAAGGAGACCCACGATGAATATTTCCCTGCTGATCAATGGCGCAGAACGGCCGGCCTCCGACGGCCGGACCTATGACCGCATCGATCCCTTCACCGAAAAGCTCGCCAGCCGCGCCGCCGCGGCGAGCCTGGAGGATGCCGCCGCCGCTGCCGATGCCGCCTCCGCCGCCTTCAGCGCCTGGTCGAAGACCGGCCCCGGCCAGCGCCGTGCGATCCTGATGAAGGCCGCAGACATCATGGATTCCAAGGTGGACGAGTTTACCCGGCTGATGATCGAGGAAACCGGCGCCACCGCGCCCTGGGCCGGCTTCAATGTCATGTTCGCCGCCAACATCCTGCGCGAGGCCGGCGCCATGACGACGCAGATCTCAGGCGAAATCATTCCCTCCAACAAACCCGGCACGCTCGCCATGGGCGTTCGCCAGGCGGCCGGCGTCTGCCTGGCGATCGCCCCCTGGAACGCGCCTGTCATCCTGGCGACCCGCGCCATCGCCATGCCGATCGCCTGCGGCAACACCGCCATCCTCAAAGCCTCCGAACAATGCCCGGGCACGCACCGGCTGATCGCAACGGTGCTGACCGAAGCGGGCCTGCCGGCCGGCGTCCTCAACGTCATCACCAACGCGCCTGAGGATGCGCCTGAGATCGTCGCCGCGCTGATCGCCCATCCCGCCGTCAAGCGCGTCAACTTCACCGGATCGACCAAAGTCGGCAAGATCATCGCCGAGACCTGCGGCAAGCACCTCAAGCCCGCCCTGCTCGAACTCGGCGGCAAGGCCCCGCTGATCATCCTCGACGACGCCGATATCGACGGCGCGGTCAATGCCGCCACTTTCGGCGCCTTCATGCATCAGGGCCAGATCTGCATGTCGACGGAAAGGATCATCGTCGATAGCTCGATCGCCGATCAATTCGTCGCCAAACTCGCTGCCCGCGCCAGCCAGCTCCCGGCCGGCGATCCGCGCGGCCACGTCGTGCTCGGCTCGCTGATCAGCCTCGACGCCGCCAGGAAAATGGAGGAGCTGATCGCCGATGCGACGGCCAAAGGCGCAAAACTCGTGGCCGGCGGCAAGCGCTCCGGCACCGTGGTCGAGGCGACGCTGCTCGATCACGTCACTCCTGAGATGCGCGTCTATGCGGAAGAATCCTTCGGCCCGGTCAAGCCGATCATTCGCGTCTCGGGTGAGGAGGAAGCAATCCGCATCGCCAACGACACCGAATACGGCCTGTCATCCGCCGTCTTCAGCCGCAACATCCAGCGGGCGATGGCGGTTGCCGCGCGCGTCGAATCCGGCATCTGCCACATCAACGGCCCGACCGTGCATGACGAGGCCCAGATGCCCTTCGGCGGCGTCAAGGGCAGCGGCTACGGCCGCTTCGGCGGTAGAGCGGCGATTGCCGAATTCACCGATCTGCGCTGGATCACGGTCGAGGATGCCGCCCAGCACTATCCCTTCTGATATGAGGCGCATCAGCGCGCCACAACCGGCATTGCGGTTGTGGCGCGATCGATGTTCAGGCCGAGAAGCCATCCAGCGCATCGGCAAGCTTCAGCCAGAGATCATGGGGAGCTGAAGGAATTGGCCGCGATTCTTCATCGGAGACGCGGATTTCGAAAGCGACACTCTTCGATTTGACGCCCGCCAGCATGCGACGAAATTTCGTCGCCTTCTCCGTGAACCGGACCGAGCCCTGTTCGCCCAGCACGGTGCGGACCGTCGCCAGGGCGAGATTGAAGTTCTTCTGCAATTGTCCGAAGGCGCCGCGATGTTTGTCCCGCATGCCGCGATTGAGATCCCCATGGGCGAGAGCGGCCATCGCATCGTTGAAATCGGACAGATTATCGCCAATCGACGTAATCAGCTCATTGAGGATAGCGGCCGAACGGGAGAGATCCGGATCGGCATAGTCGGCTTTCATTCGCCGCGTCAGATCTCCGCCCAGGACAGCCGTCGCCAATGCCGCGATCTCCGCGGAAAATCTGGCTTTCTCATCATTGAGATAGGTCGGCGCTTCAATGCTGTCGGGTTCATCAGGAAACCGATCCTGATACGCCGCATTCCAACCCGGGCTGTTCGTTGTCTCGACCATGTGAACCGAGCCTTAGCGCAATGCACCGCAGCCGTAAGACCAGCGGCGGATCATAAGTGCACAACTGCTATCGACCATGTCGTATTCCCGTCTCCCTGCGGACCAATCGTGCCGCTGCCCCCGTGACAAGCGCGATCTCATCCAAGGCGGCAACGCTTAAAAAAGTGCTTCGGCGCCGCCCCGGCCGGATCTTTTGCGCGCGAAACGGATAGCATCGACGTATTTTGATCATGATTGGGCGGCCTGCCGCGCGCTTCGAAGGCGGCGGCTGATCCGAAGGGCTTGGAGAAGGGCTAAAACAGCAATTCGCCGGTGGAGAGCTTTCTCAGCGCGACAGCGATATTGGCAAGCAGCGCTTCCTTTTTCGGGCCACGATCGGGATAGCGGGTCATGTTGTCGCCATTGTGCATGAAGACGTATCCGCCGCGGCCGGTCTGGGTCGGATATTGCCAGATCCAGTCCGCCGGCTTCGGATCATGCTCGGGGCCGATATCGGTCAGCCAGATCGCGCCGGGAGGCGGATCGGTCCATCCGCGTACATACTGGCCGAAAACGCCTTTCCAGCCATCGAAGCCATCGCCGAGATCGGAAAAGATCCCGAAGCGGTCGTCGCGGATGCGAACTTTGATATTGGTGAAAGGACGTGGCGGAACGGCGTGAAACGGGGCCATGAAGGGTAGCCATGGCTGGCATGGCTCCGCCGCGATGATCAGGTTTCCGCCCCGGGCGAGAAACTGGATGAGATCCTCGGCGCGGCTCTTGAGGAAAAACTCGTCATGGCTGCTTGGAATGTAGAGCGTGTCGGCCTTTTCAAGCAGTTCGGGACCGAGCTGATAAAGCGGAGCGAAGAAGGTTTCAAAGCCGGCGCCTCCGAGGCTGTCCTCCAATCCATCAGGATGCCATTCCGACGGGACATGCGAGCATTGCAGATAGGTGAACCGGTTCCTGGCCGGCCGCTCGATCCCGAGTTCGCGGTTCAGCCACGGATAGAAGGACCGGAGGAAGCGGGTGGTCGCCGGCATGAAGCGCTGGCCGCTATGCGAATGCGGGTCCAGCGTCGCGAGCAGCAGGCGTCCGCCGCCCGGCAGCGACGGAAACTCGAGAAACAGGCTGCCGCCTCCATCGTCGATCTCGAGAATGGAGCGTGCGCCTTCAGGAACGTTGTACGAGCCGCCCCAATGCCAGCTCATATGCGAAAGCGGCAGGCTTTCGGTGATCGGATGATGCGGCTCGGAGAGCCTGACCTCCAGCTTTTCGCCCTTCGTCCACCACAGCCAGTCACGGCAGTTTCCGGGCGTCCAGCGAAGTCCCGGAATGTCGAGCCAATCGGCATGGCCCTGCAGGCAGACGACGAGAAAACCGCCGCCTTTGAGATAGGCGTTGAGCTGGGGCGCGTGCGGAAGCGCTGCGCCTGCATCCATCGCATCCGGCATGACGACGGCGGCGTAGCGCGACAGGTCCACCTTCGGCAGGTCGTGGATATAGATGAGCTCGTCGATATAGTGACGGAAATCCTGGAAGCTTCGCAGCTGCCAGCTATTGCCCCAATGGATATAGGCGATGCCTTTTCCCGGCATGGCGGCGTCAGCCATCGAAGCGGGCTCCTTCATGACGAAAGACGGGCGCATAGGTGTGCTTGGCCAATCCGTCGAAATCCGCGCGCGCGATCGGTAGGTCGTAGAGATCGGTCAGGTTTTCGGCGCTCAGCGCATCCGCGGTCGAGCCCAGGACATAGCGGCTGCCGCTGGTCATCAGCAGAACGTCGCTCGCAATCTCCACCGCGTGCTGCGGCATATGAGTGGAAAAGGCGATCGTCATGGCGTGCCGATCCCGCAAATGCTCGAGCAGGCGCAGGACCTTGTCCTGGTTTTTGTAGTCGAGCGCGGCGCAGGGTTCGTCGAGAACCAGGAGTTCGCATTCCGATGCCAGCGCCTGGGCGATCATCACCAGCTGGCGCTGGCCGCCGCTCAGCGAATTGAAGGCCTGCTGTTCGAGATGTTCGATATCGAACATATGGAAATAATGCCGCGCGATCTCATAATCTTTCCGGCCCGGCGCCCCGAACAGGCCGAGATGGCGCGCCCTTCCCATCAGAACGATATCGAGGGCGGAATAGGAAAAGGGCACTTCGAAAAGCTGAGGCACGAAACCCACCTGTCCGCCGATCGAAAGCCGCCCCGACTTCGGCTTGATGACGCCGATCAGCGTATTGATGAGGGTCGTCTTGCCGACGCCATTGGCGCCGAGCACGGCCAGTATCCGCCCCCGCTCCAGGCGGAGGCTGTAATTCTTCAGGATGGTTTTGCCGCCGCGCTCGACGGTGAGATCGCTTGCTTCAATCACCGGACCAGCCTCCCTTCGCATGCAGGCGGCGCAGGATCACCGCAAAAACCGGAACGCCGATCAGCGCGGTGATGATGCCGAGCGGGATCTCGGCGGTACTCACCGTCCGCGCGAGATCGTCGACCAGCAACAGATAGATCGCGCCGATGACACCGGAGACCGGCAGCAGCCGCTGATGATCGGCACCGACGAGGGCGCGGGCGACATGCGGGATGACGAGGCCGACCCAGCCGATGATGCCGGAAGTTGCGACTACGCCCGCCGAAATCAGCGCCGAAGCCAGCAGGATGATCCACTGCACCAGCACGACCTTGGTGCCGAGCGCCCTCGCCTTTTCCTCGCCGAGCGACATGATGTTGATCTGGAAACGCAGGAGATAGATCGCAATGGCGGACGGCACCACCGCCACCGCCGTCAGCAGAACATCCCAATAGCTGCTGGATGCGATGCTGCCCATCAGCCAATAGGTGATGGCGGGCAGTTTCTGGAAGGGATCGGCCAATAGTTTGGCAACGGATTTCGCCGCCGAAAAGAAGGCCGATATGACCACGCCCGCCAGAACCAGCGTCAGCATGCTGGTGCGCCCCCTGACCGTCGACAGCAGCTTGACGAGGAAAATGCTGCCGATGCCGAAGAGGAAGGCCATGGCGAGCAGAATATAGCCTTGCAATCCGATGAGGATCGCCAGCGTCCCGCCGAAGCCGGCGCCTGAGGTCACGCCGATAATGCCGGGATCGACCAGCGGATTGCGGAAGAGCCCTTGCAGCGCCGCCCCCGAGATCGCCAGGCCGAAGCCGACGACAACAGCCGCCATGATGCGCGGCAGGCGGACCTGCTCGACAACGACCTCCTGCACCGGATCCCAATAGGGCGTGACCAGCGGGTGGACGTTATCGATCAGGATATAGGCGACATCCCGCACCGACAGATCGTAGCGGCCGATCGTCACCGAATAGAGGATGGCGGCGACGAGAAGGACGATCAGGGCGGGCAGGACGGAAACCGAAAGCAGTTTCCGCCCCGCCGAGCCGGGTGCAGTTGCGTTTGGCGGCCGCGCAGCTTCGCCTGCCCGACGCGCGGCTTCGCCTGCGCGTGGGTTAACCGAAGAGCTGGACATATTTGTCCGCCGGCGCGTTGCTGTCGGATTCGAGGATCGCCTTCAGTTGATCATCCGTCAGTTCGGCGCCGTAGATCAGCTTGTAGGCGTCGCGGATCTGCTTTCTGAAATCCGGCGCGAAGTCGGCGCCATGGGCAACGGCCGCCAGCCATTCCGAGGTCAGGAAAATCTCAGGAGCATCGGGCGTGCGGGCAAAGACCGGCTGCTTGTAGACGCGCTTTTCCTTGACCGCCTTGAGATTGGCAAGCAGCGGATTGCCGAAGAAATCCTTGGGATTGAGATCGCTCGCATAGGCCGGAATGACGATGATATCAGGGTTCCAGACCAGCAGCTGTTCGAAATCGACGGTGCGCCACCATTCGCCCGTCTTATCGGCGGCCGGGTTGGTGACGCCGCTGAGCGAGAGGTCCTGCGAACCGTTGGCGATGACCTGGATCTGGTCGGCCACCTTGTCGATGTGCAGGACGGAGGGAAGTGCTGCCTTGTCGAGCTTGGCGACCTTGCCGCCGAGCGCCTTCAACGTCTCGGCCTGCGCCTTCAGGATCGCCTGGGCGCGGTCGTTGCGGCCGGTCATGTAGCCGGTCAGCGAGATATAATCGAGGCGATCCTGCTCCGTGCAGCACTGCCAGCCGACGACGGTCAGGCCGACGCGCTCCAGCGGCTCGATGAGCTTTTGATCATGGGTCCACTGGATTACCGCATCGGGCTTCTCAGCCAGGATCGCCTCGACATTCGGCACGAAACCGTCCTGAGCGGCGCTGGCATTGATCTTCGCCATCTCGGGCAGCATCTCGGCATAGATGCCCTTGGTGAAGTAACGCACCAGCGAATCCTTGTTCATGCCGGCGATATGATCCGCCTTGCCGTCGATGGCGCGATAGATGATCGGCGCCGACCGGACGATCGTCACCACCCGCTCCGGCGGCTTTTCGAAGGTGATCGCCTTGCCGCGGTGATCGAGAAACGAACTCTCGGCATGCAGCGTTGCCGGCAGGAAAAGCGACAGGGACATTGCCAAGGCGGAAAAAGCCTTGTTGCGGCGGGACATGGACCACTCCTTTGACTGGCACCCCGGCTCCGTGATGTCAGGAGCAGCGGCGGTAGCAGGGAAATAACATGAGTTCTCTAGTCATGTTATTTCCCGCTGTCCAGCACAAGTTGGAGCCGGTGAGCGCGTGCCGAGTAATGGACGCCGGCCGGCACCCCACCTCGCGAAACACCGAGATCCGAAACCGAGCCCGGTTTGAGGTCAACGAGATCTGTCGCTCATCATTATGCGCCAACTTCGCGGATCGCCGGGAATGGCGCCGCTTGAGCCGCAATCGTCATGGCCGCAAGCGCACCTGCCGGGCGCAGATTGTCGATGGTGATCGGTCCGCCGAGAGCCGGATGAAGTTTGGACGCGTAGATTTGCCCCACCTCCAATTCGCCATGTGCAAGCATGAGGCGCTTGAACATCGGCTTTCCGTCCTCGTCCGGATTGTCGTATGAATCTGCGTTCACACTGCCGATCGCGATGCCCAACGTGATTTTGGGATCCATATCAGGCTCGGGCGAAAACAGTTCCGGACAATTGACGCGTCCATAAAGCATATTGATTTCGACAACTTTATAATCTTCGTTCCAGGCAACCAATTCCCCGAAAGCCAAAAACCGAGAACATGCGTTCGCTCCGGCTTCAAATCCTGATCGCCGCCAAGAACCAGTGCCATGATGGGCTCATACTCGTTCGGATTGCAGAACTGGAAATATCCTCGCAACCATTTGCCCACGGAATGAAGGCTCATGAAGTCAAGAAAACTATCCGGAATACGACCACGTTAAGCGTCCAGGGTGCTGGACGGCAACGGAGATCCGCCCTGCGGTTCGCCAAAATCCTTCAAAGCATTTTGATAGGTGATGAAAAGGTCGGTCATCGCTTCTGCCTTTGTTGAGGGGTGCGTACACATGCGATAAATGCGGAGCACAACCAATAAATCGCGCAGTTGTGACGCGTATCAAGCCATTCGACATGTGACCGCATCGATGCCGACGAAACTTCGGCCATCCACGGTCCTACGCGACGAAGTGTGGGTGGAGCAAGACGCCGCCTCTATTCAAACGTAAGCCACGGAACTCCCTGAACCAGCCGGCCTCCATGCTCGCAGGGATCGCCGAGGCGGGCGATCTTTTTTCCGCCGATATTGGCAATCGACGATCCGCCCGTAACGCCGGCGGTGGTCGGAACACCGGTGCATGTGCACCTGTCTCCCACCGTTGCGATTGGTACGCCTTCGACGCAGACGAAGGATTGGGACGTCGAGAACACAGGTCCTCCAACATGCGGCCGCGGACCGGAATCGACCATCGGGCAAGCATGCATATGGCCTTTGAGTGTGACCGGACGGCCGACCATTCTGGAGCTCCTCTTCTTTGCACCTGCAAACCGGCCCGCACAAGCCTCTGGCTTCCGACGCGTGCGCAAACAGTCGTCTGGCATCAGCTTCCGATCACGCGCACAGGTTGCGGCGGGAACGGAGCATTGTCCATCAATTGCAGCTCATGCGCCTGCGCCAAGATCGCCATATGCGGCAACGCATCGTAGATCGTCAGGCTGGCCAGAGCCCTGTTCCCGCCGAGCGCGAGGATCGGCCTGAACCCGTAGATCTGCCCTACGCCGAGCTTGCCGAGCTTCGAGCGCGCCGGCTTAAAAAGTTTTTTGGCGTCTGCGTCGTATTCGTCGAATGTCGGGCTATCGAGCAACATCAACTTGCTGGTAACGGCAATATTGGGATCGTAAGTCTTGCCGTTGAGCAGCGCTTGGCACGATACCTGCCCATTCACAAGATCGATGGTCACATTCTGATGAACTTCGTTCCACGCGATGATCGTTCCGAATGCGCCGAAGCCCAGCACATGCGTCTGCTCGGCATCAATCTGGGAATCGCCGTCAAAGACGAACCTCATGATCGAAGCATAGGCGTCAGGATCACAGAACTGAAAATAACCATTCAGTATGATCCCCATCCCGTTCTGCTGCCAGAACTCGACCACCGCATCGGGAACCCTGCCGCGGTAGCGCTCCACATCGACGGCCGTGTCCCCACCCTGCGGAGCACCGAAATCCTTGACGATTGAAGCAAGCCTTACCTGATAATCCTTCACGGTGCCTCCACTTAGAACCGATAAATGCGCTGGGCGATACTATGACATTGGAATATTGCCAGGACCACCTTGTCCCTTGCCCGAGCCACCGCTCGAGCCCCCCGACGTTTCACCCGATTTGGAGGATTTGTCATCCTCGCAGATTTTCAAGTCGGCATTGGTACGCTCGCCTTTTTCCTTGGCCTTTTGCGCATGCTCCTTCAGTTGCTGCAATCTCGTCTTGCCGGAATCGCCTGTTTTGGACCACTGCGAACCGATCGACCGATTGGCAGACCTCGGACCCATGCCGCCGTTTTCCGTCGAGAGCCGTCCCGTACCGCCAGCGGACAAATCCGGCGTGTGGATAACGTCCATCGTCTTGATTTCACCCTTCGCCGCCTCTCGCGCAGCTTCCCTCTCCATGCCACTGTTCTGATTCAGGAGTTCTTCGGCTCTGTTGTCAATCCAGTTGTCCCGCGCCTTTGCGCGATCCGCGGCGTCCTTAGCACCGCGGCCGATTTTCTCGTAATTCTCCATATTCTTGACGAGCTGATCGGGCGGAATATCGTTGATCGCCTTCTGCTGCTCATCAAGCTGGCGCTTAAATTCCTTGACCTCGTCGGGCGTCGATCCCTCCGGCGGTTTGAAGCAGTCGATCTCTCCGCAATCCACACAGGGCTTGGCGGCTTCTTGCTCTTTGGTCTCGGTCTCGGCTGCTTCGTTGGCGCCTTCCATATAGCTCGCGATGGCTCCCGCCGCCGCGCGGCCAGCCATGCCACCGACTCTCGACCCGACCGCGCGACCGATCCAGGCCCCAACCGGCCCACCCAAAAAGCCTCCAATGACGCCACCTAAAGCGCCGCCTGCGATTTGACCACCGTACTGGCCTACAGTTTCTGCTACCGCTGAGGTCATGATGCCGCCCCATTGAAGGCGTTGCCGGAGCGTAACGCGTCAACCGTATGGCCGATCAGTTCTTTGACCCGAGCGTCAGGCGAGGCTCCCTTTTCCTGGATAAAGCTTCGCACCTCCGGAAGATCCGCCGCCTTGCCGTCCGACACAACCATCACATATGCCCAACGCGCACGTCCTCGCTCGGTCCGAATCCCAAGCTCATCGGCCGTTCTCTCACTCGCCAGCGTGGCTCCCCACACGAAATCGTCATCTACGCCCGAAAAATGGGGCGGTGTATTCTTCTTGAGGTAACGCGCAATCCGCAGCCGCGATGAATGAAGCATGGCGGCCTTTAGTCTCCCCATCTGGTCCGGCTCGAGCCGGAGCGGGCCGATGGCCGCGTCCGGCATGTTGTCGGCCTTGCGCACCCGACGAACGCCCCCGTAATCCGGCCCGTTGAAGACGACGCCATCTGCCGGCCCCAAAAAACGGGCGAACTGCGATCTCGTCAGGATCGGCAGTACCGCGCCGAGGACATTGGGGTCCCAATGGCGGAAAAGAACTCGTTCATAGTGCTGCTTTTCCGCCGCGCCCTGTTGCCTGCCCTCGCCGTCTTCGCGCGGGATCATGACCTCGTTCAGCGTCCTGAGGTGGCGGTAGAGCACGTCCGGTCCTGCGGGGCACGACCAATAAGCCGCGCAATTATGATGCGTATCAAGCCATTCGACATGCGATCGCATTGATGCCGACGACACTTCGGCCATCCACGGCCCCGCACGACGAAAATCGAGGGGTACTCCCTCAAGGAACAGCGAGCGGCAGTGGATGGCCTCGGACGCAAGTGCGGATGGCAGATCGTCAAAGGCGCCGCCATCCAGTACGACAGTGACTGGTCCACTCATATCGTCGACAGTTTGCCTCAGGACTTGAGCGGCTTCGGCGATATCAGGTAGATCGATTACGGGGGTCGCTTCCATCATCACATCCTCACAAATGGCGTGGACGACTTCGACATCTGCCGCAGGCAAGACGGCTCTTGCCCGGGACCGCCTTTCTTGAAGTTGATTTGATTGCCTTCGATATCGATTTTCAGTGCGTAAAGGCGGATACCGGTCTTGTTGATTTCGATGTAGCCACCGGGAGCGGACAGGAAGATCTTGTCTTCCGCAAATACCTCCCACACCTTTGACTCACCACGATATTTTTCACCTGCCACGAGGCCGTAGAGCTTGCCGACATTGACGGTGATCTTCTCGCCGACGACCGTGCCTTGCGATTTTCCGATGTTGGTATTCTGTTCCTCGCC
The DNA here is from genome assembly GCF_030053155.1 of Rhizobium sp. BT03. NCBI lineage: Bacteria > Pseudomonadati > Pseudomonadota > Alphaproteobacteria > Hyphomicrobiales > Rhizobiaceae > Rhizobium > Rhizobium sp. BT03. The sequence goes on along the minus strand of NZ_CP125641.1, from coordinate 6,761 downwards.
GATCGTGACGCTCTGTATCTTTCCGATCGCCAGGTTCTGCTGCTTGCCGACGTTGATCATCTCCGTCTGGCCGATATTGGTGACCTTGCTCACGCCAATCTGTTCGGCCTTCGCGACACCGACGCTGGTGGATTGAAAAGAACCGACAATCGTGTTCATGATCCCTGGTAAGGGAAATAGGCTGGACGCGTCCTCCCCGACGCCGGTCCCCGAGCCGGCAAGGGCCGTGCCCGCATCGGAGCGCGGACTGGGACCTGAAACGACGCCCTGGCGGCTGCCGAGACCCCCCATACTCAGGAAGCCCAGCGCCGAGGAAGCAAGCGTGCCGGCAAAAGCAGTTAGGCCAGGCCCACCACCCCCGGCAATCTGACCGGCTTGTGAAAGCAGGCCCGCCGTCTGGCCCGACATTCCTTGAACCGCCCCCATCAGCGCCATCGCCATCGGCCCGGTGCCGCCAACGACGGTGTTCATCGAGCCGCCGACCTCGTGTTTCTGGTTGCCGCCGACTTCTACGGTGCGGTTGGCGCCGATCGCCGAGACCTCGTGGCGGTCGATGCGTTTGGTGCGGTCGTTCAGCACCCGTGTCGTCTGGTCCTTCTGGGCGTGGAAGAACATGTTCTCCTGGCCGGCTTCGTCCTCGAAGGTCATTTCGTTGAAGCCAGTGCCTTTGTGGGTGTTCGAGCGCATGACCATGCGCGTCTTGTTGGCCGGCAAGTCGTAGGGGACCGTATTGGCGGGGTTCGGCACCACACCTGTCACCAGCGGCCGGTCAGGGTCGCCGTCGACGAAGGCGACCATCACCTCCATGCCGATGCGTGGAATGACCTGAGCGCCCCAGGTTCCGCCGCCCCAGACCTGGCTGACGCGCACCCAGCAGGTGTCGGAGCCGTCCTTCTTGGCCTTGCGGTCCCAGGGGAACCACAGCTTGATGCGGCCGTACTGGTCGGGATGGATCTCTTCGCCGGAAGGACCAGCGACGATCGCCACCTGCGTGCCTTCGATGCGCGGCCGCTTCGTCTCGCGATGCGGCGTCATCGACACCCGCGACGGAACCGCCTCGAAGGTATTGGTGTATTCGGGCTCGTTGCTGTTGGTCTCGTAGGACCGGTCGACGACGGTATGGGTCGCCTTCACCACCACGTGCTCTTCATAGGCATGGTCGGGGTGGGCGACCTCATAAGGCGTGAAGCGGCGTCCTGCCTCCAGAATACGGGATGTCGAGCCGCCGAAGACGCGGTCGTGGTCGGCTTCGGAGGCCTGCATCCTGAGTTTTTCCGCCCGCTCGGCTTCAGCGACGGAAGAAATGCGCGCCGGATATTCGTAGAGTTCGCGTTTGGTCGCCTCCGGCATCTGCACCAGCGACGGCGTCATCGTGCCCGGCACCATGCGCGGCGTCTCGAAGTTCCAGTCGGCACCTGCCCGCTGTCCCGGCACATAGGAATAACGCCGGCTCCACTCGGTGATGTGGTTGCGGTCAGCCGAGCCCTGCGCCAGGCGGACCTGGCCCTCGCCCTGCGCCGAGGGCGACGGGCCGAGCCAGGAGCGCGCACTGTCGGCCACATGCAGCTTGTGTTTGCCGTCCTCGTGGGAGAACCAGTAGAACAGGCCGTCCTCCTCGAAGCGGCGGGTGAGGAAGGCAAGGTCGGTTTCGTTCCACTGCACCGAATAATGCTGCGGCGGTGGTGGCGTGATGACGCCCGACGTATCCGGCGCCGGGATGCCGTGTTCTGAAAACAGCGTCTCGACGATATCGACTGAGGTCTTGTCCATCCAGATGCGGCAATCGGAACGGCGCGACAGCAGCCACATCTGCGGCCTGAGCACCATGGAATAGGACCTGAGGCCGCGGGTGATCGGCGGCCCCTCGTTGAGTTCGGTCACCAGGCCGTTGAATGGCCGGCGCACGCCGCCGTCGCCGTCGCCTTGGCTCACCTCGACGGAGACATCCATCAACCGGCCGATCAGTTCCTCCGGCTTGACCGATGGTTTCTTGGCGCGCGCCGAAACCCTGATCTCGAAGAGCGAGGAAATGCCTTCCTCGATCGTCACGCGCTCCGGCAGAAGCTGGTCCTCGCCTAGCGGCGAGACGATCTTCAGAATACGGTTCGCCTGGATGAAATCGGCGGCCAGGGATTGCAAATCGTCCATAACATCACGTTCCGTCTTGAAAGCCGATTACTGCTGCTGTTGCGGCCGAGGATGGGTTTTGAGATAATCCGCCAGTGCCTGGAAATAGTGCCCCAGCATTTCGGTATTGGCCTGATCGGAGGCCTGCTTGTAACTTTCGACCAGCGCGTCGCGCTTGGCCTTTCCGCCCGCACTTCGATAGAAATCCGTCAGCACCGACAGGTCTTCCGGAGACAGGGTAGCGAGCACGAAGCTAAGCCGCGTCTTTTCGTTCGTCCGGGCTATGTCCTTGGGAACCGGCTTCTCGTTCTCGCTTTTCGAGCGCAGCGAAGAGATCACGCCCTTCATTTCGGACTGCAGCTGATCCTGCGGAGCGGATGCCAATGTCCCGGCATCGGAATTGGAAAGGGCTTCGAGGGACAGATACATGAGCTGCGAGGTAAATGCGGTTTCCACGGCAAGATCCGGGCCAGCCATGAGATCGGTAAGCTCTCTGATCCGCGGGCCGTCAGCCGGATCGGCAAGACGCGTTTCGATATCTCTACCCGCTGCCTGATCCTGCGCCTGGTACATGCGGGCAATCTTTGCCTGCCCTTCTTCCACCGCCGCTGCCGCCTTGGCGAAAGCCTTCGGGTCGGCGGCATCACCGCCGGCCTTACCGGTGGCCTCCGATATTCCGGCAAGCATGCTGTCGCCGTTGAAAGAAGACCGTACAGCCGTTTCAAGCAGGGATTGGACCTGCGCAGCCTCGGAAACGCCCCGCTCAGTGGCGGCTTTCGCGACATTTTCGACAGCGGCGGGCGTGCTGGAAAGGCGCGACGACACGTCCTCGATTTGAAGCAGGGATTGATCGGTGGAGTCGGAGGCGCCAACCATGCCGGCCGCGCTCGCGGCCATCACACAGGCGAGAGCGGCCGCGGCCAGCGGCCAGCGCATGTATCCGCGCGGTTTCAGCAAACCAGTCAACAGCATCGGCACCGCCTTAGATCATCCTGACATCTGTAAGCTGCTTCGGCCGGGCGTCGGTGGAAAGACGGTTGATGATCTGCTCCGCCTTCGCCATCTGCGCGCTGCCTGTGGGGTCGATCAGCAGCTTTTCGGCAAAGTTCTGCTCGGGATAGAAGGATGAATTGCCGGTAAGGCGGCTGAGCGTGTTGATGCGATCGCGGACGACCGATCCGACATTGTCATATTCGACACGCTGACCGGGCTCGAAAGGCTGGAACGGCCGGCCGGTCAAACGGGGCGAAATGGACTTCGGGTAATCGGACGCCGAAGGCATCTGCGGAATAGCCTTCTTGCTGTATTCAATATCCCTACCCATGCCGCCGACGGTGCCGCCGGTGGCCGGCACATAGGTCACGAGCTTGTCGGAATCCAGAACCGCGCTCATGTAGAACAGGAGCTCCATCTTCTGGGACAGCCGGTTTTCGTCCACGCGCCGGCTCTCGGGCGGATTGCAGAACGGCGTCTTGCCGATCAGATCGGCCATCCTGGATTTGTTGGCCTCGCTGATCGAATTGTCCTGCATCACGCCCCTGACCAACTCATGCACGCAGACGTGATTGGTGGCGATGAAATCCCCGATCCGAGTCATGAAATTGAGGGCAGTCGGCGCAGAGGCAATCGGCGCGCTGCTCGTCAGCTTTTCCGCAGCGCTGGTCACCTGCTTGTTGGCAAGTTTCTTGGCCTCGTCCAGCACGCCGCCGAGCGCAAACATCACCGGCTTGCTGTTGGCAGCGGCATGCATCAGGTCGAAGGTGCGATTGAGGTTGTTGTTGCAGATCACGCGCAGTGCGGTGCGGCCGGCCAGTACACGCACCGAGGTGGTGGCGAAGGCGGCCATCATGATGCTGCCCGTCAGGACCGACGCGGAAAACACGAAGAGCTCGGCCAGCATCCGGTCGCGGGCCTCCTGGGCTTTAGTGGTTTTCTGGAAATTGTCGATGGCGAGATCGTAAGCCCTGACATAGGGACTGGCGACGTTCGTCTCCCATTGGGATTTGTATTTGGGCAATTCCACAAGAATATCGTTCAAACGATCAATTGCAGCCGACACGATCATCTCCATTGTCCAAAGCGCAAAAATGTCTCTCGAAAACAGCCTGTTTCATCGCCTGCTCCGGGTGGGGGAAGGCAACGGAAATATGGGCGCAGTGCCAGCGGCAAAGCTGCCACTGCCGATATTGAGAAGCCTTAAGCGGCCTTGGTGGTCGCGAGATCGTAGGAAGCGATCATCGGCGACTGCGGCGAGTGCTTGTCGTCGTAAGGCGTGTACTTCACTTCCATCTTGGTGAAGTTCAGCTTGATCGTCTCGACGGGGCGGTCACCGTTGGAATCGATCGAGTAGCTGGCGATCAGCGTGTTCTCGAGCGAATACTCGATATAGGTATCGCCGGGATTGCCCGTGGTGACGAGATGGATGACGGAGCGCTTGCCGGTGCGGCCCGAGCAGGCCTCCTGGAAAAGCTTGGTCGACGAGGAGTCGCTGACCTTGGTGAGGATCACTTCCGAAACGGTCGGCTCGGAGGCTTCACGGTTTGCCGCCGAACCGGCGGAGGTGTTCATGTTGCGGGCGACGTTCCAGTGGATGGCTTCGATGTCCATCCACTTGCGATGCTGTTCGTGGGTCGCATCGCCCTGGATACCGTCGATCTGAAGATAAATCGGCATTCTGTCAGCTCTCCTGTTGGCGGTTGAGTGCCTAGTTGCGTCTAAGGCGTAGTCGCCTTTCTTCTTCCTGCTCCCCGAGTGCGCTTGCGGCTAAGACAAGGGGCCCTCTCCCGGCCTGCGCTTCTTGAAGTTAATCCGATCCGCCTCTAGTTCGACTTTCGAAGTCGGCTAATCAAATGTCAGCCAGGGAACTCCTTGCACCAGCCGGCCTCCATGCTCGCAGGCATCGCCGAAGCGGGCAATCTTCTTGCCGCCGATATTGGCAACCGACGATCCACTGGTAATGCCGGCGGTGGTCGGGACACCGGTGCACGTGCACTTGTCTCCCACCGTTGCGACTGGCACACCTTCGACGCAGACGAACGACTGGGATGTCGAAGACACCGGCCCGCCGATATGTGGTCGCGGACCGGGATCGACCATGGGGCAAACATGCATGTGGCCTTTAAGAGTGACCGGACTGCCAACCATCGTGAAACTCCTCGGCTTCGAAACCGCTTGCGCTATTGTCAGTCTATCCTCAGAGCACGAGATCGGTTCACATCAACTGCCAACTGTTCTGACAAGCTTCGGTGGAAATACCGAGTTATCTACGAGTTGCATCCGGTGCGCCTGGGCCAGAATTGCCATGTGGGGAAGAGCATCATAAATCTTGATACTATCAGCAGCCCGATTGCCGCCGAGAGCGAGAATGGGCCTGAAACCGTAGATCTGACCAACTTGCAATTTTCCAAGCTTCAGTTTTGCAGATTTGAAGAGTCCCTTTCCATCGCTATCGAGAACGTCGAAGGATGGGTCATCCGCCAGCAGCAAACGGCTCAAGATGCTCACGCTTGGATCAATATGAGGTTTCGGATTGAACATCGAGCGGCAGGCTATCTGACCATTAACCAGATCTATTCTGACGTCGCGATATTGCTCATTCCACGCAACGATCTCACCAAATGCGCTGAAACCGATGGCATGGGTTTGCTCCGGAATTATTTGTGCGTCACCATCTAAGACCTGGCTTATAATCCCTCGATACGACTGCGGAGCACACAACTGAAAGTATCCGCCGAAAAACGGACCTGCCCCAACTTTCTCCCATAGATCAAAAACGCCCCCCGGGATTCGCCCTTCATACGACGAGCGATCTATGTCGAGACCTACGGCCCGTTCCACATCCCCACCGGAGAATTTTTCGACAACTGAATTCAACCTGTCGCTGTATTTTTCCATCTATCTTCCTGCGAGTTAATGGGTGATCAAGACATTGGCACGGAGCCGGTCGATTGACCGGGTTTGCCGTCGGACTGGGAACTCGGGGCCGCGGACGGATTTCCAGATTCGGAAGATCCGTCTTCGTCGCAGATTTTCAGGTCAGCGTTCATGCCTTCTCCCTTCTCTTTTGCTTTTTCCGCGTGTTTCCTGAGTTGTTCCAGTCGTGTCTTCTCCGAAGTCTCACCCGTCTTGGACCATTGTGAGCCAATCGATCTGTTTGCCGATCTCGGTCCCAGTCCGCCATTATGTTCGGAAATTTTTCCAGTTCCACCTGTTGACAGGTCCGGCGTATGGATGACATCCATCGTACCCAGCTCCTTTTGGGCTGCGGCTCTTGCAGCCGTTTCGTCGAGGCCTTCTTCGACAAGATCAACGGTCTTGTCAGCAAGCCACTTACTCCGTGCGGTCGCTCGATCCACTGCATCCTTGGCGCCTCGACCGATATCCTCATACGTATCCATATTTTTAAGGAGCGTGTCCGGCGAAATCTCGTTGATGGCGTCCTGCTGCTCCTTGAGCTGCCGCTTGAACTCCTCGATTTGATCGGGCTTCGATCCTTTCGGTGGTTTGAAGCAATCGATCTCTCCGCAATCCACGCAGGGCTTTGCAGCTTCCTGCTCCTTGGTCTCGGTCTCGGCTGCTTCGTTAGCACCTTCCATGTAGCTCGCGATGGCTCCTGCCGCCGCGCGGCCTGCCAT